>JAFCCI010000061.1 GCA_017610275.1 Candidatus Woesearchaeota archaeon | reverse complement strand
AATCTCTCAATACAATGAAAGAGATTGTAATCATATTTAAATCTTGTTATCAATAGTTATTATAAAGTGATAAAAACATAAAATAAATGAAAACCATGTATAGGCAAAGTACTATGGATATTTAATTAGAAGCAGCTAAAATATTTATATTATCATTAGCTTTAACAAATATTGGAATAAAATTGTTAAAATGGTGAACAATATGGTGAATAAAATAATAAATTTCATTATTCTTCTATTCTTATAATACCCTGCCACAAAAGGAGCAAGGAATACGATTGTAACAACATAAATTATAATCATTGGAATGACCATAACAAAATACCAATATCTAAATGACCCCCCTGTAAATAAAAACAAAAGCAGAAACAATATAGGAGTTATAGCAGATATAAGCAAAGTTGTTATGAAAGCTTTCCCAAGAGGTATTTTATTTTGTTGAATTTCTTGCAATTCAGTAAACTTAACATCAATTTTATTGGTATATGCTGCAATTGAAAATCCAATTAAACTCAGGGAATTCCATAATCCAAATAACATAAACTTTATTTTTGAAACTCCTTTAATTCTAAATATAATTATTCCAGATAATAAACTTGCTAGACATGAACAAATTATAAAGAAAAACAATCCAAACCAAAATGGAAACCTGTTTACAGAGTCAGCAAGAAACACCTTGAATGGAGCTCCTTTTTTAATCCACAGATCTTCAGTCAAATATTTTGAAGGAGGATTTATTTTTATTTTTGTATATTTTAAATCTTTAGTGTCAGAACCAGTAAAAAAATCACTTAATTCTTCTGGAACATCAAAGTTTTCACGAAAGAAATAATCAATTTCACTATATGCTTTTATTTCAGGATATAATTCTGGCTTTACATAATCCAACACATAAATAATAGCTGGAACTCTTTTGCTTCCATAAACAGATGTTGGTTTTAGTGGATAATACATCTTATCTGTTGGAAATGATATAAAAACACTAAGAATATTTCCAGAACCCCTAATTCTTTTTAGAAATTCTATATCATGTTCATCAATATCTCTTCCCCTATCAATACTCCTAAAAACCATATTCAAATTATCATAAAAATCAGATTTTCCTGAATCATAAGTCAAGCTATCAAATAATTTTCTTGCTTCAACTATTTTTCCCTCTTCAAGCAAGCCAATAATGTATCCTTCAGGCTGTTCTAACTTAAACTTTTCAACATCTGAAATCCATGATATTACAAATGAATATTCCTTGCCAATATAATCATCTAAAATTGATTTAAAATTAGGTGGAACATCTAAATCCTTGCTAATTAAATAGTTTGAAAAAGAATTAATATCCAGAGCAGATATTAGTTCTGTGGTTAAGCCACTTTTTTCAATACTTTCATGGACAGTTACACCTTCAATACCCTTAATGTCTCCCTGATAATACATTTCAAGGGAACCTAATGCCGTCCCCATTCTGCCCCTAAAAATAAACAAATATGGCAGTGTATATATCTGAGATGCACGAATAAAACCAAATATATCAGAAATAGAGTTATCAGCTTTGTATTTTACATCATACCCTTGAAACATAGGAAATCCTTTCACTATATTTATTGCTGTTTTTTCAGGTTTTGCAGGAACAGGGAATATCCAGACTGCTTTTTCTCCTGTGATTTCTTCACCAGTATTAACACTGAGAATCATATTCTGGATTCCTTCATGATAATTTATTGCACATAACTGCTGGTCCTCATCAAGCATCTCCCACCTGTCCATCTTAAGCATTATCATGCCACCATCAGCATTAACACATGGAAAAAAAGAAACAGTTAACAGACAAAAGAAAATCAAAAAAAGCATAATATTAATTATTTTCTTCACTATCAAAACCTCTGTTTAGATTTTTGTAGTTTGAACTATTTAAATCTTTTGTAATATTGCGGTTTAGACCTTAATAATAAATTTAATTTTTGTGATAATATAAAATCAAGAAAGCATATTAACTAAACAAAGAAATCATTGATGTGAGAATAACAGCCACTATCCCTATAATCAATGCTTTGAGTGCATATTTCCATATATTTTCCTTTGCCCTTTTTCCAAGGAAGATTCCTAAAAGTATTAACATAACAAAAGAGATAGTTAGCATCAATGGTAAAAGATAGTTTGCAGGAAGAATCCCCCCCAATGCAAAGAATGCTGGAATTATTATTATGATTGAAGCTAATGCAGGAGAAAGTCCATTGATCAGAGCAACAAATAAGGGAGATTTTTTTGATGCTTTTCCAACTTTTGTTTTTGAGAGATCTGTAAGCATGGCTTTTTCAAGATTGTTCATTGAGTTTTTATGCTCAGCCTCTTCAGTGATATAACCTCCTGCAATTCCAGAGACTGCCAATGCAATTGCTGCTCCAATAACTGCTACTATTATTATCTTTGGCTCTGCCAGGCCTCCTGCATATATTCCCATGATTATCCCTATAGAAGTCAATATACCATCAAATGAATTAACCACAAAATATCTTCTTGCTATTTTCTCAGCGCCACTTAGCTTTAAAGTATCCAGAATTTTCATTTCTAAATTGTTTTAGGTTTTGGCCCTACACCAACAGCATCAAGGCTGTGGATAGTTGCTCCAGAATCTTCTATTTTTTTGATTAATTTGTTATAATCAATATTATCTGCTTCAATAAATATTTGTATACTCTCTGTCTCCCTGTCCCTTTCTATAACTTTAATACTTACAGAATAAGACTTTCCTATTGAGGCCACATTCCTGGCCAAGTCAATAACTTTAAGCTTATTTGGCTTAAGCACATCGAATTCAATAAATTTCAGTTTTGTCATATAACTAATCACCTTTTTGTATGTAGATAGACCAATGTTTAAATACTTTTTCAAATTAGATAAATGTTAGACTAATAAAGATTTAATAATATAATTATGTAGCTCTCGCTATAAACTAATGTATATAGAATCATAGAAATAAAATGAAAACCATGTATAGGCAAAGTACTAAGGACTGTTGGGAACCGCGTGCTGAATGCCTCGCCGAAGCTTGGCACTTACACACCGGTCCCATTAAACGGGTCTTTTACCCGAGTCCTAAAATATCTCTTTTCAGGGCGGGTTTCGTGCTTAGATGCTTTCAGCACTTATCCCTTGGGGCGTAGCTGCCCGGCTTACCTTATCAGATAACCGGTAGACCAGAGGCCCCGAACCCCCGTTCCTCTCGTACTAGGGGGTCCTTCCCTTCAGATATTCTACATCTCCAGCAGATATTAAACAAACTGCCTCACAGCGTTCTGAACCCAGCTCACGATCCCTTTTAATGGGTGAACACCCCCACCCTTGGCCGCTTCTGCACGGCCAGGATAGGAAGAGCCGACATCGATGTAGCAAGCAGCGCCGTCGATATGAACTCTCAGGCGCTACAACTCTGTTATCCCCGGAGTAACTTTTCTGTCATCTCTAGCCCCCATCAAGGAGGCATAGAGGTTCGCTAGACCAGAATTTCTTCTCTGGATCCCTTATTATTCGGAATCCAGTCAGGCTGACTTTTGCTCTTGCACTCTACAACGGATTTCTGACCCGTTTGAGTCAACCTTTGGGCTCTACTGATATCCTTTCAGTAGAGTGCCACCCCAGCCAAACTGTCCACCTATAGGTGTTCCGTTTTCACGGTTAGTGATATAAATTCTAAAGGGTGGTGTCTCATTGTTGTCTACACTTAAACTAGCGTCCAAGCTTTAGCAACTTCCACCTACACTGCACATCAGAATTCACATCACAGCTACAGGCTACAGTAAAGTTTCACGGGGTCTTTACTTCCCGCTGGAGATCCCTGGCTTTTGCACCAGGAAA
>JAFCCI010000015.1 GCA_017610275.1 Candidatus Woesearchaeota archaeon | reverse complement strand
TAATAAATGTATCACAACCCTGGCTCTGGCACCATAATTCATTTACACGAAGTTTTTCAATATTTCCATAGTTGCCTTTTATGGTCATTGGTGAGTTTCCAATATTTGTGAAGACTGCACGCAATAGATTTAGTGGTATGTTTCCACTGGGGTTTGATGCCAGAATATAATCAAATTTTTCTCCAAACGGATTTGTCATTCCCTCTTCAATCTGCTTTTTTGCATCATCAACACCATAAAACATACTAGTTATCAATGCCCTATCTGCGGTTATATACTCTCCTGATAGTCTATTTGTAATTTCCTCAAGACTTGTTTGTTTTGGTTTATAGAATTCAGTTTGGTTTATATTAAGCTCAAATGTATTAGGATTGTACTCCTGATTAGCCAGAGCCTGAGCTGGAAAGAGAATAATTTTTCCGGCAATCACTACAGAAATCAAAAAAATACCAGCTTTCTTAACAAAAGTTTTCATACTGACTAAATAGTTCTTTTGTTATATATTTTTTTGGTTTTAAAGGAGTTCCTTATTTAATTTCTTAATAATACTTAACCCGGAATTTTTCTAGATACAAATTATTCCTCATAGAAATGGTCTTTTAGCTTTGGGTCATATGGCCTCATACAGATAAGGTTTACAGCAGGCTCATCAAGAGTTTTCAGCTGGTGGGCTGTTTTTGGCATTATTCTCTTGAAAGCAGAATAAATCAGATTCTGGGCCATTGCAGGAAGCTTTTCATTAATTTTGTGGCATGTGATTATTGTCCTGCCGAAAAGCGGAAGAAATGACTCAATTGTCTTGATATGATAATGCCTTGATGTGCTTGCATTTGGTTTTATGAACTGAAGCAATAAACTTACAGGCTTTTTCCCTTCAACAGGATCGTCCCTTTTTATAATCCAATGATATTCTGCATCTGATTTTCCTGAATTTGACATCTTTCCCGGATGCTTAAGTGCTGTAGGAGAATAGAGCACAAAATCCTGTCTAATTTTAAGATCTTTTGAAGAAATTGACTTGTAAACATTATCAAGTTTGGTTTTGTTCATTGAATAAACTGCGATAAGGTCAACAATGCTGCAAAGTTCCTCAAGCTTTGAAATCTTGTTCCTTGCAACATTTGCAGTTAGAGCAACTATATCTTTTGCATCTTTAGAAAAATTATTTACAACAGAGATTCCAATTTTATTAAGCATGTTATATGTTTCAATATTGTGGTTATACCTTGGGACAATCGTTACATTGACATAATTTTTCATGAAAAGAATGTAATTTATGTTTAGTATTTAAACCTTATTAAATCTTAAAATAGAACTTTTCCAAAAAAACCAAAATTTATTCAAGATAAGCAAATTCTTTCCGGAAAATTTACCTAAACTTAAATAAAAAACAAAATATATCTTATTATTGATTAGTTTAATGATAGAAGACAAAATAAAGGAGCTTCTTAAGAACAAAAAGTGCAAACGCTCTTTTTCAATAAAAGATTGCAAGCCAGTCAGGAAGCCAGAAAAACAGGGATTAATAGTTGCAGAAGGCAAACGGATTTATGCATTAGAAGGAGATGAAAGATTTAGGGTAAGTATTATTGCATTAAGAGATAATAATGTTAATAAATTATTATATAAAAATAATATGCTTTATGATTTAAGTGGCAGCAAAATAATAAATACATTGACAGACAAAATAATCTTTAAAGCAGAAGAAGAAATAATTAATGCTGCCTTTACAAATGAAACAATATACTGTAATAGCTGGCAAAACATCTATGATACTTCAAATAAGAAAATAGTAGCTAATGCTCGTTACCTGTGCAATTTGACTTCTCATAATGGAAGGTTATATCACACTCAAGGTGGTGAAAGTGGTTTTTTTGATACATTATCAGGTAAAAAAGTAACAACTCAGGGTTTTAGTGATTCTATGAAAAATTTAATCTCTCATAAAAACAAACTTTATTATTCTTCTGATAATTCATGTCATAGTGAATTTATTATAGAAATTAAAAATGTAGATTATTTATTAAGTTCTAAAACATCTCCAGATAAAATAAAGGGATTGAACAATTTGCATACAGGTTATGATTATGACGACGACGATAAACAAAGGATATCCAACTTATTTTCTGAAGGAGATAAGCTTTATCATATTTCCTCTACATATATATTTGAAACAATCAATAAAAAAATAATAGCTAACAGGGAAGATTCTACTCAGTGTATTAGGTATCATAATGGAAAACTTTTGGATTCATCAGATAATATGCTCTTTGATACATATAAGGATCAATTTGGTCAAAATCCATTGATGATTTTTGAATCTGAAATAAAGGATATGTGCAATGTTCCAATGTCTCTTTTCAATAAGCTTGTTAATAAGGGTTTAGTATTAAATGATAATTCCATGCCAAGTTCACAACCTTTTTAGTTTAATAATTAATAAAAAATGGAAAAAGACTCTTTAACATCAAAAATAAATAAAATATATAACCTTAATCATCCCAGCAGAAAAAAGATTGAATCAAAGGATGTTGAAGAAGGCATAAAATTTTCCTTAAAGTTTAATTCCTTTATATTAAAGAATTTTATCTCCGGGGATTACTATCAATTCCCAGAAGGGCATGTTGCAGTTATTTACAAACAAGGCTCAGATTCACTTAGCGCTCCATTTGTTGAGGAAAAATATTCACATCCTTTGCTAATGAAATTTAATCAGGAGAACCAGCCCATTGATTTAGGATATTTTGATGAAAAAATAAAAAATCTTCCCATCAATGAGAGAATAGTGGGGATGTTAGAAGAATCAATAGAACTCTTAACAACATATGAAAAAAATCTATCTCCTTGTTATTATTTAAATATGTATTATTTTAAGAAATATAGAATAAATCCTGCTAAATTATAGTTATTTCTCTTTGGATAATTCTAAATCTTTTAAAGCCCGCTAGGAGCATCAATAAACTTGACCTCAACACCAAACTTATCTTTTAAAATATTCATCATGGCCTTAACACCCAATGTTTCTGTTGCATAATGGCCTGCTGCAATAACATTTAGGTTTCCTTCTTTTGCAATATGATAAGATGAATGGCCTGCCTCTCCTGTGACAATACAGTCAAAATCCTTTGAAACCGCTTCTCTTATTATTGCACTTCCACCATTTCCAGAAACAACTGCTATCTTTTTTATCTGCTTCTTTCCAAAATCAAACACTTTACATTTAGTATTTAATTTTTTATTAATCTCATTTACAAAATCATTTAAACTAATTTCTTTCTCACCTGCAAATCCAATCATTTGTTCGTGATAATTCCCAAAACCATGAAGATGCTTTAATCCAAAAATCCTGCAGAACTCTGCGTTATTTCCATGCTTTGGATGTTTGTCAAGTGGCAAATGCGCAGCATAAAGTGCAATGTTGTTATTAATTAAAAACTTAACATGTAAATAATTAATTCCAGTCAAATATTTTAAAGAATCATCCCAGCTAATGCCGTGATGTACTATAACCATATCAAAATCTTTTGCTTTTTCAAAGACTTCCATGCACGCATCAACAGCAAAAGCTACTTTCTTAACTTCTTTATTTCCAGAAACCTGAAGCCCGTTATTTGAAGAATCAGCAACATCTTTTATTCCTAGTTCACCATCCAGAAATTCAACAATCTCTTTTAGCAAAACCATTTTAACACCCCCTTTATTGACAGATTAACCCATGTAAGAAGGCTTTTCTTCCTTCATTTCCTTTGCCCTTGCAGAGCTGAAATGATTTCTTATATCCTCATAAGCCTTCTCAATATCTTTTGTTATAGACGGCCGAACTTTTTTC
Organism: Candidatus Woesearchaeota archaeon; assembly: GCA_017610275.1. Classification (GTDB taxonomy): domain Archaea; phylum Nanobdellota; class Nanobdellia; order Woesearchaeales; family CG1-02-33-12; genus CG1-02-33-12. Next base: position 24,552 of record JAFCCI010000015.1, on the reverse strand, counting down.
AAAGCCTTTTCAAAGTTATTCATTCCAATCTTATCAGCATTAATATCTTTTCTTAATGCAAATATTGCAGCCTCCCTGCATACAGCCTCTATATCTGACCCTGCATAGCCCTCTGTTTTTTCTGCAAGTTCTTTAATATTAACATCCTTTAATGGCATCCCTTTTGTATGCACATTAAAGATTTCCTCTCTTGTTTTCTTGTCAGGAGCAGGGCATAATATAATCCTGTCAAACCTTCCTGGCCTCAAAAGCGCATTATCCAGCATATCAGGCCTGTTTGTTGCAGCTATCACAACAACATCCTGCAGATTCTCCAGGCCATCCATCTCAGTTAAAATCTGGTTTACAACCCTTTCTGTAACATGGCTATCAGAACTTATTCCACGCCTTGGAGCTATTGAGTCAATCTCATCAAAGAATATTATTGTTGGAGCTGTCTGCCTTGCTTTTTTGAAAACAGCTCTTACTGCCTTCTCGCTTTCGCCGACCCATTTGCTCAGCATTTCAGGGCCTTTAACCAATATAAAGTTTGCATCAGATTCTTTTGCAACTGCTTTTGCCAACAATGTTTTTCCTGTTCCAGGTGCTCCGTAAATCAATACCCCCTTCGGAGGTTTCACACCTAAATTTTTAAAAGCCTCAGGATTTTTCAGTGGCCACTCAACAGCTTCTTTAAGCTCCTGCTTTACATCCTCAAGCCCACCAATATCAGTCCATTTAATATCCGGAACCTCAACCAAAACTTCTCTTAAAGCAGATGGCCTCACAATGCTCAATGCCTTTATAAAATCTTTTTTTGTAATCTTTAATTTTTCCAAAGCTTCTTTTGGAATAATATTTTTCTCCTTTAGATTTAAGTCAGGAAATATCTTCCTTAAGACTATCATTGCAGCCTCTTTTGTAAGCGCTGCCAAATCTGCCCCGACAAAGCCATAGGTTTTGTCAGCAATTTCTTTTAAATTAACATTCTTTGCCAATGGCATGTTTCTTGTATGAATTTTTAAAACATCCAAGCGGCCTTGCTTGCCGGGAACCCCTATTTCTATCTCCCTGTCAAACCTTCCTGGCCTCCTTAGGGCCATATCAATTGAATTTGGTATGTTTGTTGCAGCAATAACAACTACCTTGCCACGTGCATTAAGGCCGTCCATTAAGGCAAGCAACTGTGCAACAACCCTTCTCTCAACCTCGCCACGAACCTCTTCTCTTTTAGGGGCAATTGCATCTATTTCATCTATAAATATAATTGATGGAGAATTTTTTTCAGCTTCCTCAAACTTCTTTCTTAGATTGCCTTCAGACTCTCCATAGAATTTGCTCATTATTTCAGGGCCATTAATCAAAATAAAATGTGAATTAGTCTCATTTGCAACTGCCTTTGCCAGCAAGGTTTTTCCTGTTCCTGGTGGGCCATGCAATAAAACACCTTTTGGCGGCTCTATTCCAAGCCTTTCAAATATTTCAGGATGCTTTAATGGCAGCTCAACCATTTCCCTTACTTTATCAATCTCTTCCTTGAGCCCGCCAATATCATCATAAGTAATATCCAGAATTTTTTCTTCTTTTATTTCAATAGCCTCTGGATTAAATACAACATCTGTTAATTCAGATATTACAACAGCCTGCTTTGGATTAGAATCAGCAACAACAAACTTCAGGCTTCCAAGGCCAAAGCCCATCATGCTCTCGCTTAATGCCTCATAAATATTATCCACTCCGTTATATTCCCTTCTTCTTCTGGTTCCGCCCAGCGATACAATATCTCCTTTTACAACTGGCTTTCCAAGAAGTCCCTGCTTAAAGATTTGTGGAGGAGCATTTACAACAATTCCCTTGCTTGCAGGGGCTATTATAACCTTTTTTGCTTCTTTGATATCTGCCTTGGCTATCTTAACAGATTCTCCAATACCTGTCTTTGCATTTCTTCTTGTGATGCCATCCATTCTTACTATGTTAAGGCCGATATCGCCTGGATAAGCGCGATCAACTATTGCAACAGTCTCTCTTTCACCTATTACTTTAACTACATCTCCAGGCCTAACTCCTATTTCCTGCATAAAACTAGAATCTACCCTGACAATGCTTTTATTAACATCATCCTGCAAAGCTTCAATTACCTTTAGTTTTAACTCTTTTTCTGGCATTTTCCCCCTTTTAAACTATGTTAACCTAATAAATAAATGTTGTGGTTTCAGAACTAAGCCTTTTTAGGCTTTACCTTTGGCAAGGGTATTGATGGAGGCAGATTGACATCTCTGCTTAGTATCAATGCTTCTATATTGCATTTCTCAAGCACTGTATTTAAAACATAAGTCATAACATCACTTTCTGCTTTTTTGTCCTTCTTCCATTGCTTAAGGATATCCTCTGCTTTTTTCTTTTCCTCTACAACAATAACATTTCCTTTAATAAGCACATTGCCTAGCTTCGGCTCGTAGGTTGATGTAAACTCAAAACCAAATCTCAAGCCTTCCTGATTTTCTCTTTTAATAGGAACACCTATTTTCTCAATTTCCTTTATTGAAACATTATTGTTGATTTTTATCTCTCCAGCTACATTGCCTGTTCTTTCAATACTTATCTTATTTAAGTCAAATCCTATTATAGCCATAATTATCACCAAAACCAAAAAAACATATTTGATATTTAAAGCTTTGCACAAATTTCATAGAAAACTTTAAATATGGCCTTTTTTTCCTTTTTCATATGAGTTCAGTAAGAAAACAGGGTTCATAAGCTATTTTTCTAGAGTTATCTATAAAAGGTGTTTATTATGGAAAATGTACATGATTTCAAATGGGAAAAAGGAATGAGCGTTAAATCGCTTGCAAACCAAATAGGTATGGTTGGGTTTCAGGGATCAGAGCTTGCAAGAGCATCCAATATAATTATAAAGATGAAAAAAGAAGGGGTAAAAATATTTTTTACCTTTACTTCTAATATGGTTAACAACAGTTGGAGGGCTTGAAGAGGACTTTATGAAAGCTGCTGGCGAGAAATTTATAATCGGCGATTTTAACATGGATGATGTTGAGCTTTATGAAAAAGGGGTTAACAGGGTTGGAAACCTTTTCATAAGGAATGAAAGCTATGCAAGGTTTGAGGATATGATAGGGCCATTATTAAAAAAGCTTTATGAAAAGAAAAAAACATGGCCTGTTTCAGAACTATTAAAGGAAATAGGATTGACATTAAATGATGAAAACTCGATTTTATACCAGGCAGCAAAAAACAATGTCCCAATATTCTGCCCTGCAATAACAGATGGTGCATTTGGATTTCATTTGTTTATGTTCCAGCAGAAGCACCCTGACTTTGTTGTTGATGTTGTAAAGGATTTTGCAAATATACTTTTTTCAACAAGCCATGATGAAAGAAAAGGAATCATCTCCCTTGGTGGAGGAGTTTCAAAGCATCATGCAATTTTCTCCTGCCTGTTAAACGGGGGTCTGAATTATGCTGTTTACATGACAACTGCGCACCATACCTCTGGAAGCATGAGCGGCGCAACAACAAAAGAAGCAAAATCATGGGGAAAAATAAAGGATGATGCAGATGCTGCTACTGTCATTGGCGATGTCTCAATAACATTTCCAATAGCAATGATAAATGCCCTGGAAACATTATGCAAAGAGGGAATTATAAAATGCTGACAAATGCAAAGTTTGTACTTTCGAAATCAAAGGTAATTGGGCAGTACAATAAAATAAAGCAGATATCAGATATTGTTTCATACAGTATAAAGACAAATCCAATTGTAGCTGAAATCTTAGAAAAAAATACTGATTCTTTTTTTACAATACATTTTATCTCTTCATTAAATAATATAAAAGACAAGAAAAAAATATGGTTCTTTGCACAGGCATGGAAAAATAAGGAGCTTGATATCTTGTTTGAAAAAAATGTTGAAAGTTTTGTTGTTGACAATGAAAATGATTTAAAAGTTTTGCTTGATTACATAAAAAAAAATAACAAAAAAATTAACCTGCTGTTAAGGATGCGCCTGAAGGAAAATACAATAAGAACAGGAAAGCATTATGTTTATGGACTTTATTCATCACAGGTAAATAAACTAGTACCTGAATTAAGAAAAAACAAGAATATCAATAAGCTTGGAATACATTTTCATAGAAAGACACAAAATATAAGCGAATGGTCACTTAAATATGAATTATCAGAATCAATTCCTGAAGAAATAATAAAGAAGATAGACATTGTGAATATTGGCGGCGGAATGCCTGTTAGATATAAAAATTATGCAGGGGATCTTTCTCCACAAATTTTCAAAAAAATAAGAGAGTTAAAAGACTGGCTTCATGAATATAACATAAAGATGATTGTTGAGCCTGGGCGTTTTATTGCAGGGCCAGGCATAAAACTAGAGACTGAGATAGTTAATATATACAACAACAATATTGTAATAAACTGCTCTGTTTTTAACTCAGCAATGGACACCTTTGTTGCAGACATAAGGCTTTTAGTTGAAAATGAATTAAAACAAGGAACACCTTATGTAATTAAAGGGTGCACACCTGACTCAATGGATATTTTCAGGTATAGGGTTTATTTAGAAAATCCTAAAGTAAAAGATAAAATAGTTTTTCTGAATGCCGGGGCCTACACATACTCAACAGACTTCTGCAACCTTAACAAACTTGAAACAGTTATTGTTGATTAAATATATTTGTTGAATCTCTAAGGGTACCAATGCACATTGCTGAGCACTACCGATAAGTTTTTATTTTCAGTCCGCTTCATAAAGATTATGCGAAAAGACATGAAAGCAATAATCTTTGACTTTGACGGAGTCCTCGTGAACTCTGAATTGGTGAAATTCAATCGTCTTGCAATACTGCTGAAGAAAAGAGGCTTGCACCTGTTCATGGATGATTTTAAAATAATGGTAGGACTGAAAACCAGTGCATTTCTTTCTAAAAGATTCAAAGGTAAACTATCACAGGATCAAATGGAGGCGATTTCCAAAGAACGCCGAGAGGACCAACTTAAGAATTTGCAGTTATACTCAAAACCAATACCGGGGGTTAAACAATTTATTTGCCAACTTCAACGAAGAAAACTCAAGCTTTGCCTTGCAACGGGAACTCAACAAAAAATTGTGAACAACATCCTGGGGCTTATTGGGCTTAAAAATGCATTTCACATTATGGTAACCGGGGAAGAATTCAAAAGCTCGAAACCTGATCCAGAAGTATATATTCTTTCATTGAAAAAACTCGGAGTGCCGAGAAGAGATGTGATTGTTATAGAGGACAGTGCAGCAGGTGTTGCTGCAGCAAAAAAAGCAGGCCTATACTGTATTGCGATAACAACAACACAAACCAAAAGCGAATTGAAAGAGGCAGATCTTGTTGTACCCTCATTTAGGAAATTAAAGAATGCCCTAAGAATTTAAGGCCTGAAGGAATATTAAATATAACATTTAACGTTCAACAAATATATTTAACTAAAACTTTATATACAAAAGCAATTATTTCTTTTATTATGCTATTGGTAGATGTTCATGCGCACCTTGACCTAAAGGAATTTGATTCTGATTTAGATGATGTTATAAAAAGAGCTGAAAAAGCAGGAGTAAAAGCCATAATAAGCAATGGCATTAATTGCAAAAGCAACAAAAAAACCATTGAGTTAAGCAAAAAATACCCTATAATAAAACCAGCCCTTGGCCTGTATCCAGATGATGCAATCAAGCTAACACAAGAACAACTGCAAAACGAACTAAACTTTATAAAAAAAAACAAAGAAAAGATAATTGCAATTGGCGAGGTTGGCCTTGATTATAAATACTGCAAAAAAAAGCAGGAACAAGAGCTTCAAAAAGAAATTTTTATTAAAATAATAAAACTCTCAAAAAAAATAGACAAGCCATTAATCATACACTCAAGAAAAGCAGAATCTGATGTTATTGAAATTCTTGAAAAAGAAAAAACAAAAAAAGTCGTACTCCACTGCTTTAGCGGAAAATTAAAATTAATAAAAAAAGCAGCAGAGCTTGGTTATTATTTTTCAGTTCCAACAAATGTAGTAAGATCCAGCCAATTTCAAAAATTAGTTGAAATTGTTGACATAAATCAGCTTTTGACAGAAACAGACTCACCGTATTTAAGCCCTTACAAAAACAAGAGAAATGAGCCATCTTTCATAATAGAAACAATAAAAAAGATTGCAGAAATAAAAAATATAACCATAAATGAAACTGCAAACAATATTTTTATGAACTATCAGAAATTTTTTTAATGAATTAAACTATGCTCTTTAAAAAGCGAAAGTTTTATATATCACTCAATCTCTGATATTGTATAATGGTAGAGCAATCTGTATTCAGAGAAACAATAGAATTTTTTGGAAGACTTGGAATCTATGATGTTATTCTCCCTTTCTTATTGGTTTTTACAATTGTTTTTGCAATACTTGAAAAAACAAAGATTTTTGGCATGGAAGAAATAGGGGGGAAAAAATACCCAAGAAAGAACCTTGATGCAATGGTTGCATTTGTTATTGCATTTTTTGTTGTTGCTTCATCACAACTTGTTGAGGTAATAACAACAGTTTCTTCACAAGTTGTCATATTGCTTTTATTATCTATTCTTTTCATGATATTAGTTGGTTCATTTCATGAGGAAACTGAAAAGGGTTTTTTCTTAGATAATCCATGGAATGGAGCCTTTATGGTAATTATGTTTGTTGGAATAATAGCAATATTCCTTAATGCAATTAAAACAGAAGGCGGTCAGTCATGGATTAGCTTTATTATGGAATTCATAAGCACAAAATGGAACACAGACTGGATTGCATCATTAATACTTATAGGGGTTATTATTGGCTTCATGGCTTATGTCATGGGTGGTAATGGTCCTAAAACAGAAAAGAAAAAAGAATAATCATAAAAAGGAGGATGAAAAATGACAAATTTTGTTGAGTTGTTTGAGATAATGGAAAGCTGGGGCATGCTTGATGTAATGCTTCCATTTTTACTGATATTTACAATTGTTTTTGCAGTTCTTCAAAAAGCAAAAATATTTGGAGCAGATAGCAAAAGATTCAATGTTATTATTGCCCTTGTATTGGGCATGGTCGTTGTTATACCACATATCTTAGGCACTTATCCTGAGGGACAGGATGCTGTTCTTATAATTAACAGTGTACTGCCAAATGTTGCATTAGTTCTTGTAGCAATTATTATGGTCTTGCTATTATCTGGTGTATTTGGCTATGAACCCAAGGGTGCTGGCGGTGCAATATTAATTCCTGCTTTTGCAGTCATAATATGGATATTTGGAATTTCAGCAGGATGGTGGGCTGATTTTGGCTGGTTTAATATTGACCCGGATACACTTGCAGTTGTATTAGTGCTTTTGGTGTTTGGCATAATTATTGCAATTATTACAGCCGGTGAAGACAGCATGAAAGGTATAAAGGATCTTGGAAAAAGCCTTGGCATCATAAAAAAATAAATAAAAAATGGCTAGTTTTTTAGATATAGGATTATTGGAACATTTTAACATAGTAATCTATTTAGTATTTATATTTGTTTTATTGTATGCCATCTTAACCATTACTAAAATATTGGGTGAGAACAAAAACCTTAATGCAATGCTTGCACTCGCACTTGCTTTCATACTTGCTTTATCAGGTTCGACAAGAGACCTAATCAAATTTGTAACTCCCACATTTTTTGTTTTTATATTCTTTGCATTCTTTACAGTTTTAATTTGGAAATTTTTAGGAGCATCAGATACTGATGTAAAGAGCATTATGGGCACTGAATCAGGTACAAGGAGTTTTATACTCATAATTGTTGGAATAATTATACTTTCATCATTAGGAAAGATATTCTTTACAGGACCAATAGCATCAGATGTTAATGAAACTGCTGTAAATGCATCATCTGTTGGCACTACAGGACAGTCTGCATTGACTGCAACATTAACACATCCAAAGGTTCTTGGGCTCATATTGATATTGCTTATAGGTGCTTATGCAATGTATTACCTATCCATGTCACCAATACCAATAATAAAAAAATAATAAGACACCTATTTTTTTCTTTTCCTAGAAATATTCTTTAGGCTTTCAACTGTTCTTGCTAACTCATTAATATTCTCTGTAAATGTGGGTATTGCCTTCTGGAAAACATTTTCCATTGCTTTTATGTTAGTGCTGACTTTAGTAATATTCTTATCATACTCATCTATTTTGCCAATTATATTTTTTTGCAGCCCATTAAAGTTTTCCTTCAAATCTTCAATCTCCTGATTTATTGATGCTGTATCTGATTCTACTTTTGATTTCCATTCAATAATCTTATTGACATCCTTTACAAGATCAACCCATTTCTCTTCAACAACTGCCTCTACAAGCTCTTCTATTTTGTTTACATCTTTATCATTGTAACTTGGCTCCTGCTCAACCTGCTGCGGTCCGCCTATAATTGACTCAGGATAAGATGGCTCCTGCTCAACCTGCTGCGGCTTATCCATAAGCTCTTCAGGATAAACCTGGTTTTGCATTGCTGCTCCACTATCATCTGTAGGGGATCCATTTGCCATTTGAAGATCTGCCTGGTTCATTGCATCAAATATCTGGGTTGTTTGATATCCTTCTCTTTGCAAACTTGTAATTATCTGATTATTAGAAAGGCCCTGTTCCCTCATATTTAAAACTAAGTCAACAGGAGATCCAATACTGCCAGATTGTTCATTACTTACTTCTTCACTATTTTTCGAGCCAAATAAGGCCATTATTTCACCTTGCTTATTTTATTTCATAAAAACTTTTTAAAGCTTTCTATTTCTCGCTTAGTATTCTCTTAACTGCCTTGTCCAATTCGCGGTTTGTTACAAAGTTTATTGGATTCCATAAGTCAAGGTATTTTTGTATAACATCAACATCTTCTTTATTTGCCCTTGACTGCAATTCTTTAACAAGCATTTTAATGCTTTCTTTAATCTCACCAACATCCCTTTTTAGCTCTTTTATCTCTGAACTTATATTTTTTACATCATTAGAAACCTTTTTGTCATTATTGAGCATGTTGTCTTCAATGACTCCTGTTTTTCTCTGCATCTGGCTATGCCTTTCCTCAAGAACCCTGAGCCTTCTGTTAAGGCTGTTAACAATGTTTGACATGGCAGGTATTGATTGGTCAGGCGTTTCAGGTGATTGTTGCATTCTTTAACCTTTTCCTAAGATTTTATCAATTATAACACCAATAAACCAAGCTTAATAATAAATCTTATGTTAGTATATTAGAGTAGTACAAAATAATCATAACATTTAAATATGAGTTATATTATAAAATATATACTATATTAAAAAAATATAAAATATATTTTAAACATGAAGCAGCCAATTAGTGCAACAATAGACAAAAAGCTTGCAGACTGGGTTAATTCCCAGCTCAAGGATAATGTTAAATACAGGAACAAATCGCACCTTATTGAGATAGCTCTGCAGGTTCTAAAAAAAGAGGGGGAAAGAAACAGATAAAATGCCTTTGTTCAATAAAAAAAAGGTTTGTTCTTATGAAATAATAAGAGAAGGCGATGAGATAATACTTAAGATACGCTGTGATGGTTGCTCTTTTTCACCATCCTTAGAGGATAATCCACAATGCATGTCAAGAACAATAACCAAGCTGGTTGAAACAGGTCCTGTTACAAAGATAGTATTTTCTCAAAAAAGAGATTATGAATATGATTTTGATCAGACACAAATTCTTGTAGAAATAGCTAAAATTTACAAAAAACTTGCCAAGCAAAAGAAGCTTTTTGATTATCATAATCTTGGCTCAGATGCCGGCTGTGTCAAATGTTCTGATGTAAGATATACACAGATACAAAATATAATATTTAATCTGCTTAAAAGCGATCCATTGGGGGCATATGTTGAGCTAAAGAGGCTTTTAAGGAGAGAAAAAATAAAGCTTGATAAAACAGCAAGCGAGGAGTGCATACATTGCGGAAAAAAGTTTATCTCCACGCTTGAGTATATTTTTGATCTCCTTAACAAAACAAGACTAATATCTATTGCCGGACCGCATATTGCAGGATTTAGGTTAGGGAACAGGGAAATTTACAGGCAGATATTCACCCCATCAATAAAGCCCGATTTTATGTTTACAAAGCTAATGGCAGCATACCCCCCAGAGGGAGAGGAGCTTGCAAGCTATATGCTTGGGGAAAATGAGGTTACAATCTTTAATGTTCCGGGCAATATACTCTATCTTTATCATATTCTCCCTCCAGAATTCAAGATATCTGAAGAGAAATATGATCTGCTTGACCAAGCAAGGAAAATCATCTCAGAATATAAGCCAAAAGAGTCAGAGTTTGTTGATCCAGAGCGCATGAGGCAGGTGTTTTACAACATTGGCCATGATTTAATTGAAGACCTTGCAGAGCACAATAATGTAAGGATGAAATCAAGTGAAGTGGATGAGTTAACAAGCATCCTTGTAAGGTATACTGTGGGTTTTGGATTAATAGAGGTTTTGCTTAGAGACGAGAAGGTTCAGGATGTAACTATAAACAGCCCAATGGGACAAACCCCCATCTTCATTGTTCACCAGGATTTTGGCGAGTGTATGACAAATATCATTCCGACAAAGACAGAGTCAGAGTCATGGGCATCAAAATTAAGAATGCTGTCCGGAAGGCCGCTGGATGAGGCAAACCCAATACTTGACACAGAGCTGATAATACCCGGAGCAAGGGCAAGAGTTGCGGTTATATCTGCTCCATTAAATCCTTCTGGCCTGGCATATGCATTCAGGCGCCACAGGGATAAGCCATGGACACTTCCATTATTTATTAAAAACCGCATGATATCACCACTTGCAGCTGGATTGATAAGCTTTATTGTTGACGGCTCGAGAACAATACTTGTTGCAGGAACAAGGTCTGCCGGAAAGACAAGCCTTCTTAGTGCAATAATGACAGAAATCATGAGGAAATACCGTATAATAACAATAGAAGATACTTTAGAGCTTCCGGTAGGTTCTTTGAGAAAACTTGGCTATAATATCCAGTCAATGAAGGTAGCATCTGCAATGACCAAAGGCACAACAGAGGTTGCTGCTGATGAGGGTATAAGAACAACATTGAGAATGGGGGACTCATGCCTAATAGTTGGAGAGGTAAGAAGCACAGAAGCACTTGCTCTGTATGAGGCTATGAGGGTTGGCGCTTTAGCAAATGTTGTTGCAGGCACAATCCATGGAGCTTCCCCATATGGTGTCTATGACAGGGTTGTTAATGATTTAAAAGTTCCAAAAACATCATTTAAGGCAACAGACATTATAATAGTTGCAAACCCTATAAAGAGCGCTGATGGCCTGCATAGGTGGAGGCGCGTCACACAAATTGCAGAAATAAGGAAGCATTGGGAGAATGATCCATTGCTTGAAGGCGGATTTTCAGACTTAATGAAATATGATCCAAAAAAAGATATTCTTGAGCCAAGCAAGGATGTAATAAATGGTGATTCAGATGTCCTTAAGGCAATTGCAGGCAATGTTAAGGAATGGGCATCTGACTGGGATGCTGTATGGAGCAATATAATGCTAAGGGCAAATATTAAAAAGACACTTCTTGACTATTCATCAAAATTAAAAAAACCAGAGCTGTTGGAAGCAGATTTTGTAATAAATGCAAATGACCAGTTCCATACACTTTCTGATAAAATAGATGAAGAGGTTGGTTTTTTGGATAGCAAGAGAATCCTTTTAGAATGGGAAGGATGGCTTAAACAACAGATAAAGAAAAAATCAGTTAAATAAATTTGAGGAAATTTTATGGAAGAAGATCAGGACATTAAAGAAATTTTATCTAAATACAGGAAAAAATTAAATGAAGAGCTTAATATCTCTCCAGAGGAAGTCCCAAAAGAGGTAACCTCAAGGGAATATGTTGAGTTTAAAAAAGATTTTCTTCCAAAAGAGTTCTCATTATATGAAAAATTATGCAGCTTAAGTGAAAAGATACTGAAGCTTGCACCAGATAAAAAAGCAAGTGATTTGCTAAAAGAGTCTATTGATATATGTCATTTAAATGTAACCCCTTCTGGAACAGAGAGCTTTGCAATTCTTATTCCTCTTATGGTAATACTTTTTGGCGGCCTTCTAAGTTTTTTTATATTTCAGTCATTATTCTTTGTCTTTTACTTTGTGCTGGTAGGCCTTATACTTATGATTATTTTCAGGAAGATGCCAGAATTCCTGGCTAATAACTGGCGCTTAAAGGCAAGCAACCAGATGGTTCAGTGCATATTCTATGTTGTTACATTTATGAGACATACATCCAATCTTGAAGGGGCTATAGCATTTGCTGCACAGCACATTGCCCCGCCATTGTCACTTGACATGAAAAAAGTTTTGTGGGATGTTGAAACAGAAAAATATGAATCTATAAAAGAGTCTTTGGATGCATATCTTGAAACATGGAGAAAATGGAATATTGAGTTTATAGAATCTTTTCATCTTGTTGAGTCATCATTGTATGAGCCATCTGAGGATCGCAGGTTAGGTTTGGTTGACAGGGCTTTGGATGTCATGCTTGAAGGCACTTATGAAAAAATGCTGCATTATGCCCATAATCTGCAGTCGCCAATACAAACACTGCATATGCTTGGTGTAATAATGCCTCTTCTTGGTTTGGTGATATTACCATTGATGGTTAGTTTTATGGGGACAGTTAAATGGTATAACATAGCAGTTATTTACAATGTAACATTGCCAATAGGTGTTTATTATATGGGTAAGAATATATTATCTAAAAGGCCAACTGGTTATGGTGAAACAGACATCTCGCAGGCAAATCCAGAATTAATGAAATACAAAAATATTATTATTAAGATAGGCAATTCAGAGATGAGAATAAATCCCCTGTTTTTGAGTATATCTATTGGAATAATATTTTTTATTATTGGTCTGCTCCCGGTAATACTCCCGCTTGTTCCTGGCTTTGTTGATCCTAATCCTGTAGCTGGTTTCCATCTTCTTGATTACCATACAAGTGTTGCAAAAGAGGGGGTAATGGTTGGAAAAACAGTTGGACCTTTTGGTTTAGGTGCAGCTATCCTTAGCTTTGGCATAACCTTGGCTTTCGGGCTTGGCATTGGAATTTATTATAAATTAAGGTCAAAAAACCTTATTAAGATAAGAGAGAATACAAAAAAGCTTGAAAATGAATTTGCATCAGCACTGTTCCAGCTTGGAAACAGGCTTGGAGATGGGCTTCCTGCTGAGATTGCCTTTGGCAAGGTAGCAGAAGTTATGAGAGATACAACATCTGGAAATTTTTTCAGAATAGTCAGCATAAACATAAGCAAGCTTGGCATGAGTGTCAAAGAAGCAATATTTAACAAAAAATCAGGGGCAATGCTGTATTTTCCATCAAATATTATCCAGAGCTCAATGAAAGTATTATTGCAGAGCATTAAGAAAGGCCCACTAATTGCAGCCCAGGCACTTGTCAATGTCTCACGATATATAAAAGAGATTCACAGGGTTAATGAAAGATTAAGGGATTTGCTTGCAGATGTTATTTCATCAATGAAATCGCAGATATCATTTATTGCGCCTGCAATAGCAGGAGTTGTTGTTGGAATAACCTCTATGGTTACAACAATACTCGGAAGACTTGGAGCCCAGATGGGGGGCCTTCAGGCAGAATCTGGTGGATTGACTGGAACTTCTACAGGGATATCTGGAATGTTTGGCGATGGAATGCCAACATATTATTTTCAGATAATTGTTGGAGTATATGTTATTCAGATGGTATATATTCTGACAGTACTGGCAAATGGAATTGAAAACGGCTCTGACACACTTAATGAACAGTACCTTATAGGCAAGAACATGCTAAAAAGCACATTTCTTTATGTTTTTGTTGCACTTATTGTTACCTTGTTGTTTAACTTTGTTGCAAGCACAATGATGGAGGGTTTTGCATCTGTTGCATAAAAGTAGTTATTTTATGAAATTGATTTTTGCTTTGAAAAACAATCTTTATAAACTTGGGGTTGTTTCTTTTTTCTTAAGATGATATTAAGATTAATCTACATATTTATAATGTGCATGACTATGAGGAGTATAAAAACTATTCAAAGCATAACCCAAATAGGGGGGCATAAGACAATAACAGCATTTCTTCTTGCAATGGAAACATTAATTTTTCTTCTGGTATTCAAGAATGTTATCACAGGAGAGCTAACTATATTTGTTATAATTGCTGTTACAGCAGGCTATGTTTTAGGTTATTTAATCGGCTCGTACATAGAGGATAAAATGGCATTGGGAAAAGTGATAGTAACCATTAAGATTGCAAAGGAAAAATCAGAAAAGCTTTCAAAGGTGTTAAGGAATAACGGCTTTATCTTTATCCAGTCAAAGAGATTTTACAGCCACAAGGGCAAGCTCAGGAAAATACACCAGGGAATAATCTACAGGAGGGAATTGCCTAAGATAAAAGAAATAACAAAAGGATTTAACATAGTTGCAAGTGTGGAAAGCCTAAAAGACACCTTTGGCAAGAAAATAATAAGCTCTAAAGATTATTTAGATAAAATATAATTCTTTGTTTCTTTAATAGAATGCGCAGGCCGAGCTTCAATGCTTTATTCCAATGCGCTGCATATTCTCAATTAAATGAAATATTTAATATGGAATCAAGATGGCAGGTTAAGTGGAGTAAACCTCCCACTGAGACCAAATTGTTTAATAATTTTCGAAAATTTTCCGGTTCAAATATCCAAACACTTATAAATAAGTTAATGGACATTAATATCCTAGCAGAAAGAGGAAAAGTCTGAAATCAAATCATTGATAGTCATGGGATAATAACAGATATACTGTGAGGAAAGTATTGTATTTAGATTTGGATCATTAGAATTGGCTTTGGTGTAGGTCAAAAAAAGTGATTTAGTAATTGACTCAATCATTAAAGGAATTAAAGCGAAAAATATATGGGGTAAGGATCAAATGAAAACTGTACGCACAACAACTGTGAATGTCACTGGAAGAACTATAGGTGAGATGTGGTTAAATTTAATTAAAGAACTTTTAGATTACAACGAAGAAAGCTTTGATGAGGGACGTAGAAGGATATCTTTGCAATGCGTAAATGTTGTTGCTTTAACACAAAACCCCTCTGATGAATTAATGGACAAATATGGGAATAAACAATTTATTAAAGAAATGTTAAATTTGACTTTTGAAAAGGAAGAAATGTATGACTTTGATGTTGTGCCAAGTTTCAATCCAGGGGCAAAAAGTTATTATAAAAGACTAAATGAAGGTAAACTAGTGGAATTTGTAATTAAAAGATTAACCCATTTTCCTGAGAGTAAAAAGGCAGTTATTGTTTTTCCAAACAATGATGATTATGAAACAGTTCTATCTAATCCAAATAATGACTATTTACCTTGTATAATAAGTATTCAATTTCGTCTTTTGCCAAATTACTATTCAACCATGGATACGATTTTTTATGCTCGTTCAATTGATGCTTATCAAAAATCATTGGGTAACTTTGTAGCAATTGCTACCCTTAGTCATAAAATAGCTAAGGAATTAAGTAAAAATTTGAATAGGAATATAAAAGTTGGTAAACTCGTAGGTCTCATTGCTGATGCTCACATTTACAGTGAATGTCTTGAAGATGCAAAAAATATGATGAAAGAATATAATGGTAAAAATAATTAATACAAAAACTGGTCATAACATAAAGGACCGAGATGAAGATTGGGACATCATAAATAGTCTTGAAACTATTTTTCGCAAAAAGAGAAAATATGTAATTAAAATGCCCAAGCCTGGTTCGCCAGTAATCACAGCCTTATCAGGAGGATTAGACTCAGTAGCTAATACTGTTGTTTTGATAGAAAAATTTGGTTTGGAAGTTTATCCCTTTTTTATTAAAAGAAATCAATCTAATTTAAAGTGGGAAATTGAAGCAACAGATTATTATAATAAATTATTTAAGAAAAGATATCCCAATCTTTATCATGACGTTTTAAAGATTGATGTTGAGACACCCGGCCAGACCTACAAAAATATGCTTCGGGCAACAAAAAATTTACTTGATGATTTGGAATTGAGAAAGAGAAATACATACCCTGCAAGAAACCCTGTGATGTTCTTGACAGGAATGGAATATGGTTATGCATTACAAAGCAAAGGAATATTCCCAAAGACTGTATTTGTAGCTGAGCATAGTGCTGATGTTTCTGTTCATGGATCCTTGACATTAATGAGAATAATGAACCTTCTATTTTGTTGGTTGACTAATGACTGGGAATGGCAATTTATCTCAATCCCAATAGAAAAAGAATTTGATAACTGCTATGGAAAAGAAGTTATGGTTAAATACTGCGCGGAACATGGTATTCCTCTTGAGCATACTAGAAGTTGTCCTGATAAAGATAAAATTCAGTGTGGAAAATGTGAAATGAATTGCTTTGATCGGAGAATGGCATTTAAATTAGCAGGTGTTGAAGACAAAACCAAATATCGATTTCCTATGCCAGCAAAAAAACCTCTAAGATAATAAAGAAGAAGAAATCTTATTTGTGTATTTAGAAAATGAAACTTGAATATCCCAATAGTACACCTCAAGCTGATAGGTTACTAGAATTAGCATATGAAAATATTACAACACCTGATCTTGAAGAAAATTTGATGAACCTTGAAGAGAGATTAAATAAGTTAGATTTTTATAAACCTGTAACAAAATTCTGTGAGGATCATGATGTAATTTCAATCGAAGGATTAAATGGTTCATTAAAAAGCACAATTATCCAAAAACTGATTAATAACCCATCTCAACCAATAAATCTTTTAAGATATAGATTTGATGAGATAAACAAATTAGATGATTTAAATTCTATGGTAAACCTATATTTTGCTAATCTTAGTGAGAAGGAACATTATTATAATGTAAAAGGAATGTCAAATATATCACAAATCCTCTTTATGTCTAGTTATGGCATGTTTGTATGGGAACAGTTACAACAAAGAAGACCTAGTAAATTATGCACTAAAGGAAATAAAATTCTAGTAGATCGAATGCATGATAGTGCTATTACAATACAAACTCTACAATTGGTCTCAGAAAAAATAAGTATGAAATCTGCGATGAAGTTTCTGATAAACATATACGATAATTTTGGGTACCCTAATAAAACAATTTTGTTAGATTTCCCTGTTAAGTCTTGCATAAACCGGATTCAAGACAGAAGAAAAAATTTTGGAAGAATTCGAAAAGATTTAGATTGTTTTGATGACCTTTATGTTTTAGATAAAATTCAACAAAGATTGGTCAAGAAAAACTCTGAAAGATATATTACTGTACAAAGTCCAGAATTAAAAGTTTATTGGAAAGGTTGTTCAGATCTTGATTATGATTTAGATGAACTTGTTGCAGCTATAACTGATAAGATTTAAAACAAAAAGACTTATGTCAAACTCTGTTTATAAGCCAAAGAGAAAACAAATACTTTATATATATTCTATAGTATTTTAATCATAGATAAATCCACTAGCTTATTTTGTAAATAATTCTCAATTGCGTAGAACAAATAAGAATTATGCCGTAGACCCTTCTGCTCATGAAACTTCTTTATTTGCTCAAAAGGAAAAAATGCAACTTCCGGATGCTTGTCAGACACAGTCAAAGATCCAGAAATAATCTTTGATTTGAACACATAAATCAGGATGTTATTTCCCATTTCAGACTTGGGTATTTGAAATAATCCTACTAACTGTTCAGGCTTAACATCCAAACCACTTTCTTCTTTGGCTTCTCTTATTGCACATTCTCTAATTTCTTCATTATCTTCAAGGGTTCCAGAAGGAAAATTGTATAAATCCCGTGCAATTTCTTTGGTTTCTTTTACTAAGAGGAATTTACCTTCATGTTCAATTAAATTTGAGCAAACAATAACATTTTTAACCATCACTATTATTAGACCTGCAAAGTATATAAATGTTCTGATTTTTAGATGGGAAGTACTTAAGTGGTTCTTTTATAAAATCAAAAAATGATCTTTGAATAAGTTGTTAGATAAAATATAATTCTTTGTTTCTTTAATAGAATGCGCAGACCGAGCTTCAATGCTTTATTCCAATGCGCTGCACTTTCTAAGTTAAATGAAATATTTAAATATTATTGTCAGGCATTATAGAGATTAAAAAAGCTGGCATAATAATTCCTCACAAATTATATACCTTTTATGACAACTATGATTTATGTTTTATTATAGAGTAACAACAAAATAGATAGATTTAAATATATTTAAATCATAGAAATAAATAACTGGTTAATTTTGGGGATTAAAACGAAAAAATGCATATCTTTGATAATTCTAATTGTCTTTGCTGTAATATTTGTATCAGCTAATCTTGGACCAATAAATGATTCCACTTTGGATGATAATATTTCTTACACAAGTGCTAATGATACATTTGATTTTAAAAATATATTTTATGTTGTAAGTCTATTATAAAAAGAAGTTAAAATGTCTTTAGAGGATAACCTAAAAAAATCAGAAGAAAATGCTTCTGCAATAGAGAGGGAAATAGATTATTTGGAAGAAAATAGTTCAAATAGTGATTATAGAAATTTTTGGAATAATTCTAAGAAAGTAGTTGAGTTGTTTAGGACATCAAAACCTCTTTTAAGGCAAGATAGAGAAAGAATGTGGGATAAGTATAGTGGATTGTGTAAGCAGGTTAAACAGGAAATGTCTTCCAGAAAAGAAGAGGCTAAAGAAAATGCATCAAAAATAGAGCAAGAATTGGGTAAACTTGAAAATGATTACTGTGATACAACTTTAACCCTATTGCATGTTAATTATAGGTTTCGTGAATTCTGGCAGAAAGCCAGGGAAGTAACAGGATTATTTAAATCCACCAAAAATCTTTTGAAAGAAGATAGAGAAAGATTATGGGATAGGTATAGTACGATATGCGATTCAGCAAAATCAAGCCAAGCAGAAAGAAATAATGAATCTGCAAAGAATAAAGACACTATAACTTCTTTACTTAATGATGCTTATTTTCAGGCAGGGGGATCTAGCAATTTGGAAGAGCTTAGAAAAGCGAAATCTTTGCAAAGCTATATTTTAGGATTAATGAAAGAAAAAACATTAACTAAAAATGATAGAGAACCTTGTTGGGATTTCTGGAAAAAGGTATGGGGTGTTATAGATTCTAAACAAGAAAAAATAGGAGAAAGAAATTTTCTTCAAGCAAAAGATGAAACAAGAGGAGCGGTGAATGCAGCATATTATGGAGATCCCTATGATGCTTTGAAAGAAATTAAAGCAGTTCAAGGTAACATAAAGGGATTATATATGACAAAAAGCCAAAGAAGTGAGATATCTGGAGTTTTAAATGATGCATGGGAAAAGGCATCATCAAAAATTTCTGAAAAAAAAGCAGAGAGAACAGTGATAAAAGAGGAAAAGCAAAGAAAATACAATGATTGGCATGAAAGAATGGAAGGGCATATACAAAGATGGGAAAATAATATTGAGAAAAGCAAGGGATATATTTCAAGTTTAGAAGAGCAGATTGATAGACTCGAAGGTGAGGCAGATAACGCAAGAACAGATGAATATGCTGATATGGTCAGAGGGTGGATTGAAGAGAAATATCAAAAAATTACTGATGTAAAAGGACAGATACAAGATTTGGAAGATAAGATTTCTTCTGGTAAAAACAAATTAGGATAGTTTTAGATTAAATCCATGTTTAAAATAGCATTGACCTAACGTAAAACTGCGCAGGCCGGGATTCGAACCCGGATATACGGCTTGGAAGGCCGCAGTCATAGCCATTAGACCACCAGCGCATAATGATTGAGAATAAGCTGTTCATATAAAAGTTTTACTAAAAAATACTGCAAAAAGTTTACACATAAATAAAATAAAAAAGAATAAAAAAAACAAATATTTTCCAAGAATTACTATTTTTTATGCAATTTCAATTTAGAAATCTTCACTGTCTGCGTTTTCTTGTTTTGGTTCTTCCTCAGCAGGTTCTTCCTTAGGGGCTTTTTTCTCTTTTGGAGCTTCGCTTGCTTTTCCCTTTAAAACAACCTTTTGGGCTTGCTTTCCTTTATCTGTTTCAACAGCTTCAAAGGTTACAGCATCATTCTCACGCAAAAATGCTCCTTGTTCCAATGCACTGTGATGGATAAAATAATCCTGTCCATCTTCACCTTCAACAAAGCCAAATCCTTTCCTGCTATTAAACCACTTTACTTTTCCTTCCATTTTTTTAATTCCTCTACTAAATTTTTTCTGCTCAATAAACTGAACAGTAAACTGACAGTATTATACTGCCCTTTTTAAGCTTTGCGGTAAAAACCAATAGGTTTTTATAATTATTACATAATGTGAGCAATATGTCCATTATTGATAAGGCTTATAAGACAGCAGTAAGAGACCTGAGAAAGAACTATTATCCATTGGGCATTATTACAGGCAACCTTAGACGAACGTACTGGTCATGGGACTCATTCTTTGCATCGTTTGGTGCAAACAGATTAAAGAATTTTGAAATAGTGAAAAAGAACCTTTTGCTTTATTTAAAATACCAGCGCAAGGATGGCCTCCTGCCAAAGAGGATATCAAGCCCATTATATTACCTTAGTACAATTGGATTTAAGCCAAGGTGGAATCTTTTGTTTCCTGTCTATCATGGAAGTTATTTTATTTCCCCCTCTGTAACCCAGAACATTATATTCATAATAGCATGCCATGATTATGTTATGCAAAGCAAAGACAAAAAATTTTTAGAGGACAACTATAAGAAAATTCTAAAAGCAATGGTATGGATATCAAAACAGGATAAGGATAATGATTTTCTGATAGATGAAGGTTTTGGAGCTAACTGGGCAGAATCTGCTCTTAAGCAGGGAGAGGTAATGTTTACAAACGCATGCTATTTCAAAGCATTAACTGACTTTAGCAAAATGGCAGCACTGTTCAAAAAAAAGGATGATGCTAAGGGATACTCTAAGATGGCAGAAAATGTTAAGAAAGGCATTAACAAAAAGTTCTGGAATGGGAATTATTATATAGATTGGATTGACCGTAAAAGACAAAATTATTTTTCATCAACAGGCAATGTCTTAGCAATTGTCTGGGATATTGCAGACAGGAAAAAAGGAAGGAAAATACAGCAATTCATAATGAAAAACAAGCTGGACAAAGTTCCAATGGTAACAAACTATCCTTCATATCCATTGATGCTATTGCAAAGAACAAACTGGGCATGAAAAAAGAATCTGAGAAGGTTC
This sequence comes from Candidatus Woesearchaeota archaeon, assembly GCA_017610275.1. Taxonomy (GTDB): domain Archaea; phylum Nanobdellota; class Nanobdellia; order Woesearchaeales; family CG1-02-33-12; genus CG1-02-33-12. The sequence continues at coordinate 3,226 of JAFCCI010000015.1, read as the reverse complement.
TTAAGAGAATAGCCAAACTGATCTGCAAACATGATACAACCTCTGAAATCTACAACAGCAGGGGAAAAAGGATTAAAACATGGATTTATCAGAGCGAGAACAGGTTCAGCTGGACAGCAGGATTGTTTATCCTGGCTGTGAATGAGATCATCAAGACAAAAAAATAATTTCTACTTCTGTTAAAATCAAAACATTTATATATAAGTATAATTATAAGTATAATAAGATTAATTAAAATAAGTATAAAAATAAGTATAAAATGCACGAAATAAGAAGAAAGCTTTACAAGCGCGGATCAAGTTATGAAACAACTATTCCTATGCCCTTGCTCTTTGCACTTGATAAAAATGAAAAATATGATGTTGTTTTCCAGTTTGACCCAAAAAAGAATATCTGGCTTATAAAATTTGAAGAAACAAAGAAGAGGCAAAATGAAGAAAAAATTAAGAGAAATAGTTGATAATTTAGAGCATGAGGATTTAATAAAACTACAGAAAGACCTTGAAGAAGAAGGAATGCATATAAAAAAACTCATTAGCGATAAGATAAAACAGCTTGAAGATAGTGAAAAAGCAGTATGCGCTGTATGCGGAAATCCAATAAATCCCTATTACACAGAGCATTACACATTGATATTTGGTCCAAGGGATTTCAGGAAAAAGGCATCTTTTTGTGCTCTTGACTGCCTGGAATATTTCCTGAAAAATTTAAAGCAGGAAAAAACAATAAATACCAGGGACTGAAGTCTACTGTATTTGATGATCCTGAGAAATTTGTGAAACAAATTTCTGGGACACAAGAAATGCTTTCAGCATTTCTTCGTGAATTGTCAGAGGATTGTTACTCATCTGCAAACTAAAATTTGCAGTATTTTGACAATTTCTGATAAAAGAATAATATAAAAATTTAAAAACAAACCCAGATTCACTTTTTAACATGGCAGAATATTTATATGACACAAAAATCCCAAAAGAAAGAATTGCTGTTCTTATAGGCAAGGACGGAATTACCAAGAAACATATAGAGTCAGCCACCAACATAAAGCTAAAGATAGACTCAAAAGAGGGAGATGTTTTTCTGGAGGGAGAGGATGCATTAGGGATTTACAGTGCAAGAGAGGTTATAAAGGCAATTGGGCGCGGCTTCAATCCAGAGATAGCACTGCTTTTGTTAAAACCAGATTACATGTTTGAAATGCTTAACATGCTGGATTATATTAAATCAAAAAATAGTATGATAAGGCTAAAAGGAAGGGTTATTGGAGCAGAGGGTCGCTCAAGAAAAACAATAGAAGAATTAACAGAAACTTATATTTCAGTTTATGGCAAAACAATTGGAATAATTGGCTTTTCAGAGAATGTTGCTATGGCAAAAAAGGCTGTTGAGTCATTGTTAAGCGGAAGTCCGCATTCCAGTGTTTACAAATGGCTTGAAAAAAGAAGAAGCAATATGAAAAGAAAAGATTTTTAGATAAAATGATAAAGCAAACAGAACTTAATGATCTAACAGAAATAAATCCTGAGCTTGTTGAAATACCAAAAACAAAAGCCCATGAGATGGCAAAAAAGCAGAGAGAAATATCTGTTGCTGAGTTTTTTAGCCGTAACAGGCATCTTCTTGGATTTGACAACAAGAGAAAAGCCTTATTGACAACAATAAAAGAAGCTGTTGACAACTCTCTTGATGCTTGTGAGGAAGCAAGAATTTTGCCTGAGATTAATATACAAGCAATAGACATGGAAAATGACCGCTTCAGGATTATTGTTGAGGACAATGGACCTGGCATAATAAAAAGCCAGATTCCAAAAATATTTGCAAAATTATTATATGGAAGCAAGTTTTTTAAATTAAGCCAGAGCCGCGGGCAACAAGGCATTGGAATATCTGCCTCTGTTATGTATGGCCAGCTGACAACTGGCAGGCCAGCTAAAATAACATCAAAAATTTCACCTAATGAGCCAGCACATTATTATGAGCTGCATATAGATACAAGTAAAAACAAGCCAAGAATAATAAAAGAGGGCATTGTTGAGTGGAATAAAGAGCATGGAACAAAGGTTGAGCTTGATATAGAAGCCTCTTACCTAAAAGGAGGGCAGAGCATTGATGAATACATTAAACAAACAGCAATAATAAATCCCCATGTTACAATAATTTATACAAATCCAAAGGCAGAGCAGATAATATTTGCAAGGGCAACTGACCAGCTACCAAGAGAAGCAAAGGAGATAAAGCCGCATCCATATGGGGTTGAGCTTGGCAGGATGATAAAAATGCTCAAGCTTACAGATTCAAGAACACTGCAGAGCTTTCTTACGAAGGAATTTTCAAGGGTTGGCTCTGGAACTGCAAAGCAGATCTGCGAAAATGCTGCCTTACTGCCAAATACAAAGCCAGGCAAGCTCTCAATGGAGATGGCAGAAAAGCTTGTTCAGGGAATAAAAAAAACAAAAATAATCTCTCCGCCAACAGACTGCATTTCTCCAATTACTCCTGACTTGATTGAAAAAGGCCTAAGAAAAGAGATAAATGCAGAGTTTTACTGCTCTGTAACAAGGCCGCCAAGTGTTTACAGCGGAAACCCCTTTGTGGTAGAGGTAGGAATTGCATATGGCGGCAATCAGCCAGCTGATAAAACAGTAAGATTATTGAGGTTTGCAAACAGGGTTCCTTTATTGTATCAGCAGGGAGCTGGTGCAATGTTTAAGTCAGTTGTGTCAACAGCATGGAGAAACTATGGCCTGCAGCAAAGCAATGGCTCTTTGCCAGTTGGGCCATTAACTATTTTAGTTCATATTGCATCTGTTTGGGTTCCATTTACATCTGAGAGCAAGGAAGCAATAGCACAATATCCTGAAATCATCAAGGAAATGAAGCTTGCCCTGCAGGAAGCAGGAAGAAAGCTCGGCTCGTATGTTAAAAAGAAAAAAAGAGTTGGCTTTGAGCTTAAGAAAAGGAGTTATATTGAAAAATATATATCTCACGTAGGAGAGGCGTTAAAAGAACTGGTTGGGTTAAAAGATGATGAAGAAAAGAAAATAGAGTTACTGTTAAAGGAAATCTTAGAAGAGCATAGGGGCAAGGTTGAGTTAATGGAGTTTGACAAAGAAAGAAATAAAGACTTTGATGAAGAGCTTGCATTAAAGCATGAGAAAGAAGGTGATGATAATGAGTGAGGTTTCTTCAAAAATAAAAGAGATTGCTTCTGGGATTTATAAAAAGATTT
>JAFCCI010000060.1 GCA_017610275.1 Candidatus Woesearchaeota archaeon | reverse complement strand
GTTTTGCCAAATCCAATGCAGGATGACAATGAGGGCATGTTGGAGAGGTAAAAACCTGTATCTTGACCTTTCCAATAGAATTTATTGCTTCTTTATCTTCTTCTTTATCTTCTTCCCAACCACATTCTTCATGATAATGCCAGTTAACTGGAATTTCTTTTCCGCATTTTGGGCAGGGTTTTAGTTTTTTTGCAAAACCATGTTTTTCTGATTCAAATTCTTGTTTCATCTTATTAATTTCTTATAATCTATTTTATTTATCTTTTCGTCTGCATTATTCTCATTAATCTTACCCTCAATCCTTTCTTTGTTCTTTATTATTGGATTATATTCTTCAAGGAAATCTTCAAAATACTGATGATTCATCATACTTATCTGTTTCATGACTTTCTGATTATTCTTATCTTTTAAGTGTAGTTCTCCTCCCTCTATGCTCTTAGACATTTCCCTTAGGACCCCAACTATTTTTAGTTCAGAGTCTGTAAGCAATGCATTTAGAGTGTCTGTTTCATAATCTTCAATAATCTTTTCATACTGCTCTACATTTCTCTTGTACTTCTTGAATGGCCTTCTGAAGATTGAAAAATCAAAATATATTCTATCTTTTAGTTTTTGAATTTTCAGCTCTATTTCTTTTCTATTATCCCTTAGTTTAAGTAGCTGGGTATATTCTTCTGAAGAAATTATCTCTTCCTTTTGTTTTATTAAAACTTTCAATTCATCTTCTAATTTTGAAATCTCATCCCTTATCTTGCTCGTATAACTATCTAATTCTTCATTTGACTTCTCATCTTCTTCATCTTCTTCCAAAACTTCTTTTTCATTCATCTTTATCTAATTTGATTCATCTGATATTGCTTCCTGATTTGTCTTTGTCCGGTATTTTTTAAGAACTCCCAACCTTATCTTTCAATTGCAATTCTCTATCTTGAACATAATTAAGCTTATTTTTTAATGCAATTATTGCTTTCTCTATCTCTTTTCCAAGATAGGCAGCATGATCTAACCTAGAAATTAACTTTCTTTCAATAATAGACTGTATTATTTGTGATGTATTTATGCCAGCAAAAGTGTACTTTAAAATATTCTTTGAATCATAATACCTTACAAAGACTTTTTTCTGAGAGAGAAAAGGTTTTATTGTAAAATACCCTTTATAATCTTGATTCCATTTTAACATAATACTGGATGTGTCTATTGCATTATTGAGTTCTTTTTTTAGATTTTCATTGGATTTCATAACTTTAGCCTCTGTTTTTCCTTATGCTTTTTTAATACCCTCCTTTGAAATCCATTTGGTTACCCTCACTTGCAATTTTTTTAATTAGTGTCTTAATCACCCAAATTTTTATCAAGCCATTCTTTTACCTGGCTTTCAGGTATAGCTCCAATAAATTCATCTGTAACTTTTCCGTCCTTGAACATTTTTACATTTGGTATGCTCATAATACCATATTTTTGAGCTGCTGTTCTTGCTTCATCAACATTGACTTTCGCCAAAATGAATTTTCCTTGATATTCTTCAGCAAATTTTTCCAATGCAGGACTGAGCATTAAACAAGGCCCACACCAAGTCGCCCAAAAATCAACAACTATTGGAACTTTTTTTGATTGCTCAATCACCATTTCGTTAAAACTATTGTCGTTCACTTCAATTTTAGTTTCCATTTTATCCTCCTTAGATTTCTTTATTAATTCTTTCATCTTCTTTTTTCTGATTTTTTCAAGTTCATCCATATTACCACTATAACCAGGCTAGTCGATAGTGAATAAGTGAATCACACCTGCTTTAAATAGTTTATGGAGTTGTGCATTTAAGGTAATCTAAAAATCACAATTAAGTTTAAAATCATAAAGATTCCAAGGGGATGGTGAAAGAAAAATTAAAATTGGAAAGAAATTAGCTGAAGAAATTTACAATAAAAGCATAAATTCTAAACTTCCTGAAGAGATCATAATAAATACTAAAAATAAAAAACCTATTGAAATCTTAAATTTAGTTTATTCTTTTATACCAATCTCCTTTTTCAAAGACATAAGAAAAGAAATTAAAAAAAGAGGGTTTATCTTGAACAAAACCTAATCTTTTTGCAACACTATCATATTTTTTTAATGCACCCTTAATTTTTATTCCACCCTTTTCATTTAGCCAGCGGTTATTGTATCCACTTCTAATGCCAATTTTATTATAACCTTCTTCTTTGGCAACAGCAATACACAATTCAACAAGAAGTTTTTGCCAGTCTAATCCAAACAAACCCCTCGAATGCCATTTGTATTCTCCTGTAAATTTTCCTTCTTTGTCATAGATTTTTGGCATTACTCCTTGTAATTGGTGTATCATAAGGGTATTTTTGTCTTTTGGAATAAAAGAAACAACAGCATTTGGCTTATCTTTGTAGATTAATGTTATTCCTATTGGTGTATCCAGAAATATATCACTAAATTTCTTTCTTTTTCCATAATCAAGCGGAGAATTACTATCTGTGTTTATAAAATCAATGGAATAATCATTAATCTTTTTTTCAGAAGTTTTTTCATTTTTAAAATTCCTTAATAAAAGTTTTTCAAGGTTTATTTTATTAATAAAGCCATTATTGATGAACTCAATTGAGTCATATATATTAATAATAGTTTCTGCATCCCCTTTTTTTAGTATCTCACAGGCTGCCAAACGCGATTTTTCAAGATACCCTTGGTTTTTTTTGGTTTTTTTTGATACATAATTTAAAAGACCGTCCAAAGAGGATTCTCCTTCAGAACCAAGAATTTCATGTTGGTTAATCCAAAACTGGATTAATCTGTCTTCAGAAAAATTATCAAGATTTCCTGATTTAATATTTTCTTCTAATTCTTTTATATTTAAGTTCAATAAAGAGCATGAATTTGAGTTTACCATATATTAATGGATTTAGAAACAATTTATAAAACTTACTATTATTACCACTTTAAAATTACATAAAATATGACTAATAACAGTAATGTTTATAAATAAACAAAAAGACCTTATTAAAAGTTAATAATAATGCTTATAAGAGTATTCCCGACAACTAAGGGCCTTTCAGGCCAGTAGGAGGGTGGAGGTTATTTAGATGAATAAAAATAAGTTTTTAGAAGCCTTAAAAAAAGCAAAAGATGGTTCTAAGAAGAGAAATTTCAAGCAGAAGGTTGATTTAATAGTTAATCTTAAGGATTTGAATCTTAAAAAGCCAGAACAGCAGGTAGAATTCTTCTTAAAATTACATTATGATAAGGGCAGGGAATCAAAAATATGTGCCCTTGTAGGGCCAGAGCTTGCAGCTAAGGCAAAATCAGCATGTGATAATGTTATTCCAGCAGATGACTTTCAGAAGTATGCAGGGGATAAAAAACTATCAAAAAAACTCTGCAATGACTATGATTTCTTTATAGCACAGGCAAACATAATGGCAAAGGTTGCTGCAGCATTTGGCAGGATTCTAGGGCCAAGGGGAAAAATGCCTAACCCAAAAGCAGGCTGCGTTGTTACAGAAAAAACAGACCTTAATACACTTTGCACAAATCTGAAAAAAACAGTAAAAATATCTGCAAAAACAAGCCTTATAATACAATTAATAATAGGTAATGAAGAAATGAAAGATGAAGAAATAGCTGATAATGCATATAATGTCTATGAACAGCTTGCACATCACCTTCCTAATGAAAAACATAATATAAAATCAATGTTTGTAAAGCTTACAATGGGTAAGCCAATAAAGGTGTTATAAATGGCCCACGTTGCTGAATCAAAGAAAAAAATTGTAAAGGAATTTAGTGATTTAATTAATTCTTACCCTGTTATGGGTGTTGTGGATATGGAAAACCTTCCGACTGCCCAGCTGCAAAAGATGAGGGGGCAACTTAGAGATAAAGTCCTTATAAGGATGACAAAGAGAAGGCTGATTAACTTAATATTAGACAATACAAAAGAGAAAAAGAAGGGCATTGAAGAAATGAAGAATTATTTAACAGGCATGCCTGCATTATTATTTACAAAAGATGATCCTTTTATCCTTGCAAAGACCTTAAAGAAAAGTATGTCAACAGCTCCTGCAAAGCCAGGACAGGTTGCGCCAAAAGACATTATAGTCAGTGCCGGGCCAACACCATTCAGTCCAGGGCCAGTCATAAGCGAGCTTGCATCTGCAGGCATAAAAACAGCCATTGAAAATGGTAAGATTGTTGTT
>JAFCCI010000014.1 GCA_017610275.1 Candidatus Woesearchaeota archaeon | reverse complement strand
TGGCTATCAGAAAACAATGTCTGGCTCTTATTCTGTTCCAGTTGGGGAGAATGGAAAATTTCTTGGAATAGGAATTGAAGATGTCCATCTTGAGGAAGACCCTGCAAAATGGGATCCTTTAACAGGAAATGTTGATTACAATCGTTCTGGATTTCCTCTTGTTGAGATAGTTACAAAACCAGACTTTAAATCATCAAAACAAGTCAGGGAATGGCTCAAAAGCTTAATAACAACCCTTAATTACATAAAAGCAATTGATAAAAATGCAGGAGTAAAGGCAGACACAAATGTTTCTATTGGTCCAAAATTTAACAGGGTTGAGGTAAAAAATGTAAATTCCTTCAAAAACATTGTAAAGACAATTGAATATGAGATACTAAGGCAGGAAAAGGAAATTAATGAAGGCAAGACAATAAAGCAGCAAACTCGTGCTTTCAATGAAAAGCACGGAACAACAGTTTTTATGAGATTAAAGGAGACAGCAGCAGACTATATGTTTATCCCAGAGCCAGACATTCCTGTAATTAAATTAACTGACAATTATATTAAAAAAATAAAAGATGGACTTCCTGAAAGGCCTGATGAAAAAATAAAAAGATTTGTAACTGAATATAAAATTAAGAAAGAGGATGCATTTGTCCTTTGCTCAGATATAATTCTATCAGAGCTTTTTGAAAAAATAACAAAGAAAGTAAATGCTAATATTGCAGCAAGATGGCTGAGGTTTGAGCTTTTAAGGGTTTTGAATTATAACAAAAAAGAGCTTTCTGAAACAGAAATAAATGAAAAACATGTTATTGATTTATTAAAATTAGTTGAAAATAAAAAAATAACAGAAACAACAGCACAAAAAATCCTTGAAAACCTTGCTAAAAAGCCTTTTAATGTCACCAACTATGTAAAAAAGCATAAATTAGAGGCTATTTCAGGTGTTGAAAAGCTTGAAAAAATATGCAAAGATGTTATAAAGCAGCATGAAAAGGTTGTTTCTGACTATAAGAAAGGAAGAAAAGAGGCACTTAACTTTTTGGTTGGACAGGTCATGAGAGCTACTAAAGGAAAGGCCTCGCCAAAAGAATTAAAACAGATATTCATAAAGTTGTTAAGATGAAAACATATCAAGAACCTTTTTTACATGAAAAAGAAGCAAAGGTAACAAATATTGAAGAAAAAGAAGGATTTCTTTTAGTTGAATTAGATGATACTATTTTTTATCCTGCTGGCGGTGGCCAGCCCTGTGACACAGGCATTATAAAAAACAATTATTTTGAGGGAAAGGTTGCTGATGTTTCTAAAAAAAACAGTAAGATAATCCATAAGGTTAAGATTATTGATGGAACCTTAAAAATAAATGATAAGGTTATATGCGAGCATAGTATTAAAAGAAGGCTCAATCTTATAAGAATGCATTCAGGAGAGCATGTTTTCATGGGAGCTTTGCTGAAAACAATAAAAGACATTAAAGTTGATAAGGTGAGATTAGATGAAGATGAATCATCGCTTTTTGTAATATGTAAAAATTTAACATGGGAACAAATCTTTGAGGCAGAAAAGCTTGCAAACAAAATCATAAAAGAAGACAGGGATATCATTGTTAAAGAGGTTTCGAAAGAAGAGGCAAAGAAAATAAAGGGCTTAAGAATAAAATTAGACAGGATAAAAAGCGAGAGCATAAGAATTGTTGAGGTTAAGGATCATGACCTTTCAGCATGTGCAGGAACACATGCTTTAAAAACTGGTTTCATAGGAAATATCCTCATCACAAAATTTAACCTTGTTAAAGGAACTTATGAAATAAGATTTAAGACAAATGTTTCTGAGGACTTATTTGAGCTTGCATATATTTCAAGAAAAACTGCATCAATAATAAGAAAAGATGTTAAAGAAATTCCTGAATTTGTTGAAAACTTAATGCAGGAGAATGAAAGGAAAACAGCTAAGCTGAGGGAATTGAGTGCAAGTCTTGTAAAGGAATTTAAGCAGGAAAAAATTGGAGAAATTAATTTTGTTTACAATATCTTTGACGAGGTTGAAAAAAAGCAGCTGATTGACCAGGCAGCATCTTTAAAAAAAGAAAAAACAGTTGTTTGTTTTTTGAACAAGCTTGGTGATAATGCCCAGGTAATTATTGTTGCCTCAGAAGATTCAGGATTTAAGGCAAATGAATTGTTGAAAGATGTTATGGATAAATTCAACGGAAAAGGCGGCGGCCGTGATAACTTTGCAATGGGCTCGATAAAAGCAGAATTCTCTGAAAAGGCAGTTGAACTTGTTAAGGAGATAATTAGAAACTAAAGAGTAAAAGTCCAGCAACAGGCCAGGATGAGCAGTGTAAGGCAGTGCAGGGATTATAGGAATCATGCTTATCTCAGGAAATCAATCATAGGCCTTGTATATATAACTTATGATTTAATATTTAATGCAATTGGAAATTTCAACTTTCAAATCTAATAAAATTTGCATATGCAAAAGACTAGACAATAGTTTATAATGCATAATTTTTTATATTAGCAGTTAAAATAATAGTTTTTATTGGTGTTTTAAAAAATGTTTAAATCTCTTAAAAAAATTATTAATTCTTTAGAGAACTCACAAATTCCATTTATCTATTTCATTCTCACTTTCATCTTTGTAATAAGTTTAAGAAATTTTATAGAGCTTTTTTCTGATACAGATACAAGCCAAATTTCATTTGAAGAGTTTTTTCATTATGATATCTCTTACATGGTTTTGGCAATGGTCATTATTATTCTACTTTATTTTTTTATAAAGAAGGATGTTCTGAAGATAACAAAAATTGTTCTTCCATCTTTTTTGATATTGTTAATAGTTCCAATAATAGACTTAATCTGGAGTCTTGGCAAGGGATTGAATATGGCTTACATGTTGCCAGGATATCATTCAAACCTTATGCAAAGGTTTTTTACTTTCTTTGGGGATTTCTCTGGCCTTGGAATAACACCAGGAATAAGGATTGAGATTATTATTGTGTTATTGGGTGTTTTCTTTTATATATACATAAACAGTTCAAGGATAATTAAAAGCTTATTAGGTATATTGTTTGCTTATCCTATTTACTTCTTTTACCTTGCAGCCCCTTTCCTTGTAAAGGGATTGCTTGAAATCTTTGGATTAACATACAAATACTCAGATAGTTTAATGACTAACTTTTTTCTTTTGGTAATCCTTTTTGCAGGAATATTTATTGCATATATTTCAAATAAGAGGTATTTCAGGCTTATAATAAAAGATATTAGACCATTCAGGTTGTTGCATTTTGAACTCATGTTTCTCATTGGTTTTATAATAGGATTTAACAAATTTGGCACTTTTGTCCTTGATAGTGCCAATATATTTAGTTTTATTTTTATACCGGCAGGAATAGCATTTGCCTGGATTTATTCTGTGATTACAAATAACATTGTTGATTATGATATTGATAAGATATCTAATAATAATCGCCCTTTAATAGAATCAAAAATAAATAATGGGATATACTGCAGATTATCATGGATAATCTTGTTCATTGCATTGTTCTATCCTTTGATGGTAAGTTTTAAGGCATTTTTTATGATCCTGCTTTTCATAGGAAATTATTTCCTGTATTCAATGCCTCCATTGAGGTTGAAGAGAATTCCCTTATTTTCAAAGATGATTATTGCTTTTAACTCATTAATTTTGGTCATGTTAGGATTTATCATCAGCACAGGAAAATTAGAAGGCTTTCCAGTTATTTTAATTGCATTTTTCCTGATTGGTTTTACATTGGTGATTAATTTTATAGACATAAAAGATTATGAGGGTGATAAGAAGGAAGGCATAAAAACATTGCCAGTAATTTTGGGATTGAAAAAATCTAAATTCATTATTGGGCTATTTTTTCTTTTAGCTTATTTAGCAGTTTATTTCCTGATAAACAATTTATATTTGATTCCTGTTCTTCTCATTTTTGGAATAATAGGATTCCTTTTGATAAACAGAAAGAACTATAATGAAAAACCTTTATTTCTTGTTTATCTGTTGAGTTTGGTTTTGTTTATAATATACTTAATAATATTCAAAATTATATAGCAGGGCAGAATAATGAAAATGAAAGAAAGTTTATGGAATATTAAAAAATCATTTAGTGAGTTTATAGGTTTGCTTAAAAAGTTCAATAAAAATGTTTTATTTCTATTGTTTTTCACTTTTATGATCACACTAACAAGAAATGTATTAGAATATTACGGCTCTCATAAGACATCTAATTTTGGTTTAACAATCTATCACTTGCTTAACACCCATCTCTACGTTCTTTTAATGATTTTTGTAGAGGGTCTTATTCTTAATTGGATACTAATGGGCAATAAGAAACAATTAAGAAGATTAATCCAAGAAGGAAGCATTTTGTTGTTTCTACTCTTTATTATAATACCTGTATTTAACACAATTTTTAATTATAATTTTTTTAATATTCCCTCTTCTTTTCACAATATCCCTTTTTTAATATATCCTCATTATGGTCCTGTAGGTATTCACATAGCTTTTATACTTACCATTTTTTACTTTCCTCTATGGCTAAAGAGAATTTATAATTTAAGTTATTTATATATTTTTAAGAGAAATTTAATATTATATTTTATTCATTATGTTATTTATTACCAAGTTACAATGTATTTTTTTGATGTTTTTCTTGTTTCTAAAGGAGCAACCTTTTTCCAGGCTGGAACTACTTGGACAGTTACTTTTATCATACCTGTTTTAGTATTATTTCCATTTTTTATAAAAAAATATTCAATTAATTTAAAAGAAATAAAAATTCTTAAGGTAGCCTATTTTTTAATGTTACTTATTACACTTTGGTTGATTTTAAATATGTTTGTCCCAACTACACGTGCACCCCCTTACAATCCATTATATAATTCTAAAGATAAAGGGGACACAGTTGTAAATAATGTGGATTTAAATCAAAATAATATTTCTTATTATATTAATGAAAAAACTTCTTTTATAGATAATCAAAATAACCTTTGGAATTTTTATTTCATGATTTTAGAGGATAATAACCATTCTCTTTATTATGGAACTTTATTTTCCGCATCAAATATTATATACCTTAAAATTTTAAACAAAGATTCTATTTTAGTGGAGTTCCAGGATAAATCCAACTTAATTTTAAATGAAAAAGATATTATTTTTTCATCCAAGGGATATCAGAAATTCTTGCTCAATGCTTCTCTGTTGTATAACACAATGAGTTTAGACTCAGAAAAAATTACCCTTGAAATGAGATCCAATTCACTTGGTAATTCATTCTGGTGGAATTCTAAAATTAAACCCCTAGCAGACTCACAATTTAAGAGAGTAAAAGGCTACGATGATTTTGTCACATTTGATATATCTATTCATAAAAACAATAAATCAATTAACTTAACAGGCAAAGGCATTCATGAGTTAATGACAATAAACGAAGAATTAAAATTACGCTGGGATGTTCAGTACTGGTTCTATTTTATTATAGATAATTATTGTGGTATTTATATACAATACGATGACTATATTGATGGAGCAGTCTTTAGCTATAAAGATTCCAAAGAAGAGGATATAGAAAAATTTGAGATATTTAAATATAAAAACAGGAGTTTAATTCAAATAAAAACTAAAACTAATTTGTTTGAGTTTGATTTAACTCCCAAAATTATTACTAAGCCTTATATAAACATGCAAGTTTATTCTCCATCTTGTAATTGTTCTGGGGATATTTTACATAAAATATATAAGTTAAACAAAGGAAAAATAATTATAAATAATAAGGAAAAGAATTTTTTTGAAAAAGGTTATTTTCAATTAGAAACCTTACATTTTGAAGATGATATTAATTAAATTTATTTAATTAAACTAAGATGGATATTTTGAAAATAAAATCATTGGTTAAGGGATACATTGAATTATTCAAATACTTGTTTTCTTATCCTAAAATAACTCATCTTCTTAATGTTCATTTAAGTACAAATATGATAATTGTTATTCTGGGTTCAATAGGCGTGCTTAGAAATATAATGGAGTATTATATAGCCGGGAAATGGGCGCGGGGATGGTTTCTTCTTACACCAGATGTATTTTTGACTATGTTTATTTTCCCAATTTTTTTATGTTTTTTTGCTACAACATTATTGCACTTTTTTTCCAATAGGTTGAATTTAAATGTAAAAATAAAAGAAATTTTATCTGTTTTGTTTTTTCTCCAGATTGTGCATCTTATAATACCTTTTTTTGATGGGTTGGCACCAATATGCCATAATCTACTATGTGTAGATTTTAGATGCTTGCCTATTATCTTCAATATCCCTGAATTGTTGTATATCAAGCTAATTTTTTCACCATTGGCATTAACACCATTTATCTTATTTGTTACTACTTATTCAAGTTTAGGAATTGCCCTTGCATGGATTTTTGTAGGTTTCATTTTAATTAAATTATATTTGAAACATTTTAAATTCCCGGTGATTAAGTCTGTTCTTGCACTGTCAATTACATTTTACATTGTTTACCTTTGTGTATATGTTTTGTACCATTTTTTCATAAATGAAGTTATATTGGGTTCCAATTATATGTATGGATTGTTTTTTGTGTTTATGTCTATCCCATCTGTTATGTATGTAAAAATGCTTTTAAAGGAGAAAATAACCAAAAAGGTGACCAAGTTATGAAAAAAATAATAAAGTGTTTTAGTGATTCTCTTCATTGTCTAATCTCAAGTAAAAAATTAGACAAGCTTGTAAAAAATAATAAGATTGACTTAAAATTTATTATTTTAGTTCTTTTGTCTTTTGGGTTAGTCAGGGTGGTTCTTGAATACATCTGGCTTGGAATCATAGGTGAGACTTATGATTTTGCTTATCATCCAATTACTACTTCTTTAGGGATTATTTGGTATATTTATTTTTTATTTGCACTTGTGCCCTTATTTTTAGGATTTTGGTTTAAAATACTATATAGAATAAATTCCTCTAAAAAAGAGCTGAAAAAAATTTATGTTGCATCCATGTATATATGGGTTGTTTACCCTTTAGTTGGATTATTAAATATTATTTTTAGAAGCACTGTTCAAGTGATTGACTCAAAATTTTTTTCATTCATACCATTTTGTGTTCTAAATTCATATCTCCCTTGGGGGATGATTATTGTAACAATTATTTTATACTACAAGTTTAGCCATATTACAAAAAAAGTTTATAAGCTATCATTTTCTAAATCTCTTTTAGCTGTCTTTTTGAGTTTTTGCTTGATTTACTTATTGGCATATCATTGGCTATTGCATGTATATAGGTTTTTTCTTGTAAGACCTTATGGAGAAATTATCCTTTTTTTCATATCCTTCCCCTTTCTTGTATACTTTTTTATGATATATTTACCAAAAATTTTTCATTCAAGGAATACTAATAGTTAATTATATAAACAAAAAAATAAAATTAAGAAAGAATGTATGATTTTTCCAAATTCAAAGCTTTAATGAAAGGCTATTATGAGCTGTTTAGTTACATTTTTTCTTCAAAAACAAAACATTTTTTGAATCTTGAGCTGAATCTTTGTCCAGTGCTGATATTGCTTGGATTGATAGGAGTTCTGAGAAATATATTAGAAGTTTATATTGGCGGGGAGTGGGCAAGGGAATGGTTTGCCTTTACTCCTGACATATTTTTGACAATGTTTTTTTACCCAATATTCCTGTGTTTTTTTTCTGCAACATTACTGCATTTCTTTTCAAATAAATTTGGGCTTAAGGTTAAAATGAAGCACATATTTTCTGTTTTATTTTTTCTTCAAATAACCCATCTTTTTATTCCTTTTTTTGATGGTCTTGCAGAAATTTTTTCAATACCCTACAATACAGTATTGCCATCTGCAACATATGCTAAGATAATATTCACTCCTCTAGCCTTATCTCCTTTGATTATGTTCTTTACAAAACCAACATCATTAGGAATTGATATTGTCTGGATTTTTATTACATTTATATGGCTGAAGTTATACTGGAATAAATTTAAATTCCCAAAAATAAAATCTATTGCAGTTTTGGCTGTTACCTTTTATATTCTTTATATGTCAATTTATCCTACTTATTATTTCTTTCTCAATGAGTTGGTTATTGGCTCTAACTACATGTATGGGTTATTTTTCATGTTTATGTCTATACCTTCCATAATGTATGTTAGAACTTTTCTGAAAGATAATTCTAATATTAAGTCAGATGAAGTGTTAGTATGCCCAATATTTAGAAAATAACTAATTTTACATTTTTTAATTACTAAAGTATAACCATAGTATAGAAGAATTTATATACTTTTTTATGATTTGGTGGAGTAATATGAATCTACATATAAAATTAACATCATTTTTTTTGATAACACTCCTTCTTGTTAGTTTTGCATGTGCAGGATATATAACAATAGAAACAAATGTGAAAAGTCAGGTGGAAGGGAATATTCTAAATAATGAGGTAGAAATAGCAAATCTCGGTAATGACGCTGCTTTTAATGTAAAAGCATCTTTAATATTAAATGGAAGCGCTTACAAAAGCAGGATTAAAGAAACATTAAGTGTTGGAGAATCCTTTAAATTTAACAAGTCAATTGAAATTCCCTATTCAATCAAAGGAACATACCCCTTAATCACAAAGGTTAATTACCAAGACACTAATAATTATCCTTTTCAAGCTTTATCTGTTTCCTCATTTGATTTTATTGATGTTACTACCAGTAATGTTGAGGCTAGATTAAAAAGTACAAAACTTTCTGACAAGGGCACCTTAAATCTTTTGATACTAAATAAAGATAATAAAGAAAAAGATATTGTTGTTACTATTTATGCTCCGGAAGGAATAAAAATAATTGATGCTCCTATAAAAACCAAGCTTAAAAATAAACTCAAACTAAATTTTGATTTAGAAAGAACAAATGCCTTAAGTGGGAGCAATTATGCTGTTTTTGCAATTATGGAATATGATGAGAATAACAAACACTTTACATCAATGGACTCTGCAAATGTTGAGATTGTTGATTTCATACCTAATGAAAACAATCCAATTTCCAAAATTTTCATAATTTTTTTTATCGCTCTTTTATTATTCTACATTTTTGTGAAAAAGAAAAGGTTATTAAACTAAAGATTTGTTGTGCAATTAAGATGAAACCAAAAGTATCTGTTATTATTCCAACATTGAACGAAGAAAAGAACCTGCCAATTGTTCTTAAAGAAATTCCAGAGTATGTGTATGAGATTATAATTGTTGATGGATATTCCAAAGATAAAACTGTTGAGCAGGCAAAAAGATTCAAATGCAAAATTATCTATGATAATAAAGGAAAGGGCTCTGCATTAATTAAAGGGATGAAAGAAGCAAAAGGAGATATAATAATTATGATGGATGCTGATTGCAGCCACAGGATAAATGAGTTTCCATTACTGATCGGAGGAATTGAGATAGGCTATGATGTTTGTATGGGCTCAAGATTTATACAAGGTGGTGGAACAGCAGATATGCCTTGGTACAGGATGCTTGGAAATAAATTCTTTGTTACGCTTGTCAACCTGCTCTGGGGAATGAATTACTCAGACTTGTGCTATGGCTATAGGAGTTTAAGTAAAGAAGCAGTAAAGAAACTTAATCTTAAGTCAAATTCCTTTGCTATTGAAACAGAAATATCTATTCATGCTGCAAAAAAGAAGCTGAAAGTAGTTGAAATGCCTAGCTTTGAAAAGTCAAGAAGATATGGCAAAGGAAAATTAAGAACATTTAAGCATGGATGGGAAATATTCAAGACAATCATACGTGAGATATTGATATGAAGAGGAACATATTTTATAGTTCATGCTAAACAACTTGGAAATTTGAGTGATCGCGCAAAATTTGTTGCGTACTCATATTATAATAAATATATTGGAAAAAACTTACGGAAGAAAGGCAATTCCCCTACAGACTAAAGTCTGGAGAATATCCTTGTCTAAGAGAAATAAAAAATGATTCTCGCAATTGCATACTTGGCGTCTTGCATGCTTATCGGGCTTGTGATTGAATATTTTGTTGGATTTTCAGAGCACCTGTATTCAAAGATTTCCTTTTCTTTCATAATTGGAACTGTGCTTTGCGGTTCTATTGTTTATCTTGTAAGCCTTTTATTTGGCTTTAATATAATCTGCTGCATCGCATGTCTTTTGCTGATACTTATTGTTTTAGTATTTTTCTTATCAGGAAATGGAAAGGCAGTTATTAGCTCAATAAAGAAAAGCACAAAAACCCTATCTGTGTTTGCAGTAGTCCTGCTTTTGTTTTTCTTGCCTTTCTTCCTTTTCGGAGTTTGCAAGTCAGAAACAGGTGAAATTTTCTTCACAGGAAACTACGCTGATTATTCTTACCATTCTGCAATTGTTAATTCTTTTGCAGAACAGGAAAAAGTGCTTATAGACAATCCACAGTCAGCATTCAATCCACTGCGCTACCATTACATGGTAAACTTCTACTCAGCGATACTTGTGAAACTTGGAATGTCTTCCTTATTTGCGATAAGCCTCATGCAGGTACTGACTGCATTAAGCGCAATCTTCATCTTGGAAAACTTTTTTAAAATTCTTTTCAAAAATAAGGGCGCAACAATAATCTCCTCATGTTTCCTGCTTTTTATTCACATAGGAATATTCAGCCTTGCTTTTGCTGTGTTGGGCTTAAGATACGGCTCAACAAAAATTATGGAAGTTCAAAATTTGCTAAACCCCTTTACTTTCAAGGAGATTGCCACTTATCCATATTTCAATTTTCTTGAACCTGTGATAAGCCTTTTCAATCCGCAGCGCCCATTTCTTTTAGCTTTTCCTATCTTTTGCATAATAATCACTATGCTTTTAAAGTCAGATTTTTCAAACGAGCCAGAAAGAATTTCTGCACGGAATTTTTTCAAATCAAAATATTTTATAATCTTCCTGATAAGCCTATTCCCACTCATACACATACATACCTTTCTTGCTTCTGTATTCATTTTGTTTTTTTTCATAATTCAAAATACAAGAAAAATCATGAAAAAAGCATTTGCACAGATAAAATCTAACAATCTTGTGCTTCTTTTCTTACTCTTTTCAATAATTCTTATAATTGTACAGATATCTTACCTTCTTTCATCTCCAAAATCACCTGATTACTCAGGATTTGACGTTTACTCACAGGGTGGATTGAAAGAGAGCGAAATTACAAAGTCAGCGTTCCTTAACAGAATGATTTTCTGGGCAAGGGCAGCTGGACCCTCTCTGCTGATTGGGTTTTTTTGTTCCTGTGTTTTTATATTTGATTTTTTTATCAAAAAGAAGAACAAAGCCAAGAGAACAGTGCTCAAACAGGTTTTTGCATGTGATTCTGGCAATGCCAAACGAATTATGTTTTCAATGCTTGCTTCCGGAATCCTATTTTTTCTGCTTATCAATTTCTACCGCATGACTCCAAGCTGGGGCGACAGCAACAAGCTCTATTTCTTTCTGAATTTTAGTTTTGCACTAACATTGGGCTACCTATATTCAAAAAATGTATTTTCTAAGAGCAGGAATAGGATTTTAAGAATGGTGTTGCTCTGGTTCATTGTACTGCTATTTTGCTCGCCATTTTTAATTGAATTTTATCTTAAATTCGGAGGACCTTTCAGGGAATCAATACTCCAGCCAAAAACATTTTCAGCCAAAATAGAAGCTCTTAGGTTTTGTAGTGGCTATCATTTTGGAAGCCTTGTTAATGAAGGAGAGCCTGAAATTGTAGAATGGATAAAGATGAATACTATTCCACAATCAATATTTCTTACTTCAGATGATACTATTCATTTCCTTGCAGCTGAGACAGGAAGAAGGGTTGTTATGGGTTCCTATGTGCGCGAAACAGGGTATTTTAGCCAAGAAAAGTCTAGAGACATTGAAGCAGTGTATTCTAGTGGAGATATTGAGCTGATAAGAAAATACAAGATTGATTATGTTTTCATAGGGCCTCTTGAAAGAAGAAGGTTTTCAGTAAATGATAGTGCTTTTGAAAGATATCCCTTAGCATATTTGACAGATGAGAAAAAAGGACAATACAGAATATATGATGTGAGACAGGAATAATTCCTGAGTATTAATCTAAAATTTGGTTCTTTTCCACTCTATGAAGGTATATGTTTTATCTCTTTCCTATATTTACTTATAGACCGTTAATTTATTGTTTTCTTTGAATCCATTTGGATTGTTTTTGTGCCATTCCCATGCGCTTTTTATGATTTCCTTAAGCCCATACTTTGGTTTCCAGCCAAGCTCTTTTTGTATTTTTGTTGAGTCTGCAATCAGAACTGCTGGATCTCCAGATCTTCTTTTGCTTTTTATGGCAGGGATTGGGTGGCCAGTGATTTCTCTGGCAACTTCAATGATTTCCTTTACTGAATAACCTCTTCCATTTCCTAAATTATAAAAATTACTTTTATTTGCTGATAATAACTTATTTAATGCAAGCATGTGTGCATCAACCAAGTCAGTTACATGGATATAATCCCTTATGCATGTGCCGTCTTTTGTTTTGTAGTCTATTCCAAATATTTTTATTTCTTTTCTTTTTCCCAGTGCAACCTGCAGAACCAATGGTATTAAATGGGTTTCAGGGTTATGGTCTTCCCCAATTCCAAAGTCTGCTCCTGCTGCATTAAAATAGCGTAATGAAATAAACTTTAAGTCATATGCTGCATCAAAATCACTTAGCATTTGTTCTATTATAAGCTTGGTTCTGCCGTATACATTTACAGGGCATTTTTTTGTGGTTTCTGAAATAGGAATTTTGTCTGGGTAGCCAAACAATGCTGCTGTTGATGAGAAAATAATCTTTTTAATATTATTATTGACCATTGCTTCAAGAAGGTTTAATGTATTGGCAACATTGTTTCTATAAAATTTAGCAGGGTTTTTCATTGATTCCCCTACTTCAATAAAAGCAGCAAAGTGCATTACTGCATCAAAATTATTTTTTTTGAATAATTTGTCAAGCTTCTCTTTGTCATTTAAATCGCCAACAACAAGCTCTGCTTCTGCTGGCAGGCTCTCTTTGTGGCCATTAACCAGGTTATCATAAACTATAACTTTATAATTAGATTGAAGAAGCATTCTTACTGCATGGCTGCCTATATATCCTGCCCCACCTGTCACAAGTATTTTCATGTTTCATTATTATGTATGAGCAACTTATATAAAGTTTTTTGTTTTTTAATTGTGAAAAACACAATTTGCAAAGATTTAAAAAGGAGCTTGAAAAATCTCTCCTTAGAAAATAAGAAATAAATTTTATTTTAATAACTTTTGAAATAACAAAAGCATCAGGCATGATTTATAATGAAATTAAGCATAACAATTCCATTGTATAATGAAGATGAGATAGTGGAAGCCTGCGTAAAAAAATTAAACCCTTTTCTCAAGAAGAAAAAATATGATTATGAAATAATAATTGCAGACAATGCTTCAACTGACAAAACTCCTGAAATATCAAAGAAGATATGCAGAAAATACAAAAAAGTTAAGTATTTTAGATTAGAACAGAAAGGGAGAGGAAGAGCTCTTAAAAAAACATGGAAATCCAGCAATGCTGATATTTTGTGCTATATGGATGCTGACCTTGCCACAGGACTAGAAGCACTGCCAAAGCTGATTAATGCCATAAGAAACAATTATGACATAGCAATCGGATCCAGGCTGGTGAAAGGGGCGATTGTAAAAAGGTCTTTCAGCAGAGAGATTCTTTCCAGGGGATACAACTTCATGCTCAGAAAAATTCTCAGAATACATTTCAGGGATGCTCAGTGCGGTTTTAAGGCGATAAACAGAAAAATTCTAAGAAAAATACTTCCAAAAGCTGAAGACAATGAATGGTTCTTTGATACAGAAATACTATTCCTTGCAGAAAAAGCCGGCTTTAAGATAAAAGAAATTCCTGTAAGATGGATTGAAGAAGGAACAATAAAAAAATCAAAAAAAACAGAGAAGAAAAATAAAAAATCAGTCCGGAAAAGTAAGGTAAAACTGTTGAAGACAATACTTAATTATTTAAATTCAGTAAATAGACTGCGTAAAAGAGAAAAATGAAAAATTTTATTTTATCGAACGAAAGTAATAAAAAGATAACACAGTTTATTATGTTCCATAAATATTTATAACTTAAATTTAATATTCAAGTGAGGTGTGAGAATGATTTTAGGAATTTGGGATGGGCATGATGCTGGCGCAGCAATAATAAAAGGAAACAAGATATTAGTGGCTATAAATGAAGAAAGAATAACAAGGAGAAAACTTCATGCAGGTTTTCCAGTTAATTCTATAAAGGCATGCCTTGATTATTTAAAAATAAAATCTTCTGATATTCAGGAAATAGCTGTGAGCACTTCTGACTTTGCAAAAACATTTACCCGTTATTTTCCTTTTTCTAAAGAGAATTACTACAAATTTCGCAGAAGAATGACAGAAAAGCCTGCTTTTGTTCACCTAAGGAGAAATTTGAAGTACAAGCTTACTGAAATAAATTCAAGCAGCTTAACAAAATTTCTTACAAAAGAATGGTTTAGAAAACAGCTTAAGAAAATTGGATTTAAAGATATCAATCTTTACCTGGTTGGGCATCATCAGGCCCATATTGCATCTGCTACTTTTTGTTCAGGAATGAAAAAAATGCTTACAATAACAATTGATGGAATAGGTGATGGGCTGAGTGGAACTGTTAATGTATTTGAGAATGGAAAATTTGAGAGAATTTCAAATATTTCAGGAAAGGATTCCTTAGGCATTTTTTTCGAGCAGGTTACTAATCTTTTAGGAATGAGAGAACTTGAAGATGAAGGAAAAGTGATGGCTTTAAGCGACTTTGCTTACCCAATAGATGAGAAAAAAAATAAGATGCTTGACTTCTTTAAAGTAAGTGGGATGAATATTAAAGCAAAATATTCTGTTTCAAAACAAGGTTCTTTATTGAGCAAGATGCTTTGGAATACCCAGAGAGAGCAGTTTGCATACATGGCACAATATACCATAGAGAAAAAAATGCTTGAATTATTCAAGAATTCAATTAATGCAACAGGAATAAAAAATGTGTGCTGGTCAGGAGGGGTTGCATCAAACATAAAAGCAAATATGAAAATAAGGCTTGAATCAGGGCTAAAAAATTGGTTTGTTTTCCCCCACATGGGCGACGGCGGTCTTGCCTTGGGAGCTGCTATGCAGATAAACTTTGAATTGAACAATATTAGCAGTTACGACTTTGATAATATCTATTTTGGAACAGATTACAAAGAGGATGATATTGAAAAAGAATTGAAAAAATATAAGATGCCTTATTCGATTCAGGATAATATACCAAAAGAGGTTGGAGATATTATTTCAAGCGGAGAGATAGTGTTATGGTTTCAGGATAGAATGGAATATGGCCCAAGAGCGCTTGGAAACAGGAGTATAATTACATTAGCATCAAAAAAAGAACTAAAAGATAAGCTGAACATAATGGTTAAAAAACGCGATTGGTTTCAGCCTTTCTGTCCTACTATTCTTAAGGAAGATGCTAGAAAATTTATTGGGGATGCCAATGGATTTGATAAGTTTATGACAATGGCTTATACCACAATGGAAGAAGCAAGGTCTAGGATTGAGGCTGTCATGAATGTTGACAATTCAATAAGGCCACAGATACTTGGAAATGAAAATAAAAAATACAGGGGGATTATAGAGCAGGTTAAGGAAAGTACAGGAGATGGAATCATCTTAAACACCTCTTTTAATATTCATGGCTATCCAATTGTAATGACTCCTGAGGATGCAATAAAATCCTTTAAGATAGCAAAAGCAAAATATTTAGCTGTAGGAAACTTTTTGGTTAAGCAAGGATAAAAATGGATTTCAAAAGATACCTAAACTTTTTGCCAGCAATATTAATACTTAATTTCTTTTTGATAGTTTACTCAATTGTAAAGATTAGTGAAGAAACCCTTTTTTGGTTTTATGCACTTGTTTTGATAATAAATCTTTTACTTATTGTAATCAGCATTTGCTTTGGATACAAAGACCTTGTTTCAGGTTTCAAAAAAATAAAAAAGAGCACTTGGATAATCCTGATTATTATACTGCTTTTTGGTTTTTATCTCAGGATGTTTGTAGTTCCGCATTCCCACCACATTTTCTTTGATGAGGATATATACCTCAACATGGCACAAAACATAGTCAATGAAGGCAAAGCATGCCTGTGCAATTATGGCAATACGGAAAATTGTTTTAATTGTATATCAAATAAGCAGCCCTATGGGCTTCCTGCTTTTTATTCAATATTCTTCTTCTTATTTGGAGTCTCGGAAACAGTGGCTGTAAATGTTTCAATTATCATAGCAACATTTTCAATACTGCTTGTCTTCCTTGTATCATACCTTATATTCAAGGAAGAGAAACTCTCAGTTTACTCTGCTCTTGTATTTACACTTGTCCCAATTCATCTTAGGTGGAGTGTAACTCAGGCATTGGGGCCATTACTTATATTTTTTTCACTCTTAACAATACTATTGTTTCTGATTTATCTTGAAAAAAGAAAAGGATTTATTTTATTTGCATTTTTTTGTACACTTGCATATGCTTGCCAGATAAGACCAGAATCAATGCTTATGGCTGTTGTTGCAGCAAGCTTCTTTATTTTTATGGATCATAATATATTTAAAACAGTGAGAGATAAGAAATTTCTAATTGCACTGATACTATTTTTTATTCTGATATTGCCTACTGTTGAACATACAGATAATATGAAACATGAGGATTGGGGTGCTTCAGGAAGCAAGTTCAGTAAAGATATTATAAAAAGAAACTTAGCAGATAATTCAAGATTCTTTGTTGAAAATACTAGGTTTCCACTAATTTTTACAATCTTTTCAATAATAGGTCTTATTCTTGGTCTTTACAAATATCCAAGAAAAATTGCTCCCTTTATTATTTGGTTTCTGCTTTTCTTTGCAATTTTTATCCCATTCTATGCAGGCAGTTTCAATTATGGCAAGGATGTAAGATTCAGCCTGAACCTTTATCCTTCTGTTGCAATTTTCTCTGGCTTGGGTTTTTATTTATTAAATTTAATATTATTAAAAAGATTTAAACAAAAGAAACAATTTTTCAAGTTAGGCATACATATTTTAATCATGCTCTTAATTCTTCTCTCTTTTATCCCATTTATTGGACTTGTAAGCAATTATGGTGAAAAGGGATGGGACGCGAAAGCAGCTCATGATTTTGCTGTTAGCGAAGCCCCAAACATAAAAAACTGCATGGTAATCTCCAAGGTCCCATCAATGTTTTTAGTGGAGGGGGTCCCTGCAATGCAGATATTCTTAGTATCTGACAAAGAAATGATGATGAAATTACATAAAGAATATGATTGTGTGATGTTCTATGAGGAGTATTGGTGCATTAATTCTGAGGTAGATAGGGAAGGCATCTGCAGTAATTTTAAAATGGATTATAAGCTTAAAACATACAAAAGCTTTGAAATAAAAGATAAAACCTATACATTTTATACAGTTGAAAGATGAAAAAAACACTTGTGCTCTTTGGAAAAATATTGAAATCAAATCTTGTTAAAAATATGTATCCTTATAAACTAACTTTTGCTGTAACCTACAAATGCAACTCTAAATGCAAAACATGTGGTATTTGGAAAAAGAAATCAGAAAATGAGCTATCAATTAATGAAGTTGATAAAATATTCTCTAAATACAATGATTTCTCTTGGGTGGATATTACTGGAGGGGAAATTTTTTTAAGGAGAGATATTGTTGAAATTGTAAAAATAATAATCCAAAAGTGCAAAAACTTATATGTGCTTCACTTTCCAACAAATGGTTTGCTGCCTGAAATTATTGTGGAAAAGACAAAACAGATTCTTAGGTTAAATCCAAAAAAACTGATAGTTTCAGTATCTTTGGATGGACCAAGAGAGGTTAATGACAAAATAAGGGGTGTGCCTGGAAGCTTTGAAAAGGCAGTGCAAACATTCTCAGAGATTAAAAAAATAAAAAATAGAAAACTTAGTGTATTCTTTGGTTTTACTCTTTCAAGATATAATATAGGATATTTTGATAAAATGGTTGAAGAAGTTAAAAAAACATTGCCTTGGATTAAATACAATGATTTTCACATGAACATAATGCATGGTTCAACACATTATTATCATAACAAAACAGTTGAGTTTCCTGCAAAAAGAGTTATAAGTGAGGTTAAAGGATTTATGGAAAAAAGAAAACTGGTCTTAAATCCTGTTTCATATATTGAGAAGATATATCTTAAACTAATAAAGAAATACTTAATAACAAAAAAAACACCATTGCCTTGCAAGGCGTTGTCTGTTTCATGCTTTATTGATCCTTATGGTTTTGTATATCCCTGCTCAATAATGGATGAAAAAGCAGGAAGTCTGAGAGATAATAGTTATGACCTAAAAAAAATATTCAATTCTGAGAAATCAAAAGAGATAATTAAGAAAATAAGAAGAGGCCAATGCCCAATGTGCTGGACACCCTGCGAGGCCTATCAAACAATATTGGGGAATCTTACAAGGTTATAAAGAATTAGTTTTGATATTATTAACCACTTCGTTGTAACAAAAAATAGAAAGATTTATATATTAGTTATTACATAAAAAAACATATACTTAAGATTAATATCAAAACATAAAGAGAAAGATAAAAATGGCTGAAAACAACCTTGTGAATATAATAAAAAATGAAGATAAGCCTCTCCTTAGTTTGGCAAGATTAGCTGAAAGATTTGAGAACCAGCCTTATGGAGCAAAAATTGCTGAAGTTCTTATTGGAGGAGGACTTTCGTTAGGTACATTGGCGTCTTGCACCGGAACTGTCATCCCAGAACCACCAGGACCAGTAGAAGAAATTTATTTAGGTGTTCCTGTAGTAAAACAACCAGCAGATAAACCATGGTGCCTTCCTGCATCAACAAAATCAGTCTTAAATTATTATGGTATGGAAATAACACAAGAGGAAATTGCAGATTATGTAATAGCTGATGATGGTTTAGGTTATGCTTCACGATTAGAAGAAAATGCTGACCAACTAGGAATTGAAGCTAGTGCCAATAAAAAAAGGACTTTAGAAGAAATAAAAAACGAGATAACGAAAGGAAATCCAGTGATTGTTTTAACGGATTATAGCTTAGAACAGACAAGTAATCATTTTTTTGTTATTGATGGATTCAATGAA
>JAFCCI010000059.1 GCA_017610275.1 Candidatus Woesearchaeota archaeon | reverse complement strand
AAACAATCCTTTGCTTTTCTTTTCTTTCTGGGCAAGTTCCTGAAGTCTGTTTTGCTCCTGTTCCATATTCTGTATCTGCTCCTGCATCATGGCTTTTACTTCTTCGTCGCAATCGCATTGCTCATGAAGCTGCTTTAATTCCTGTATTCTCTGCTTGTTTTGGTTTACTTCCTGTTCAAGCCCTTCTGCAGCTTCTTTGTCGCCTCCAGCAAAAAATCTTCTGAATGCACTTCTTGTCTGTATTTTTTCCTCAGCTCTTATTGTTGCCTGAACAGAATTATTAAACTGCCTTGCAACCTGTGATATTTCTTTACCAATGCCACCAACAAGGTTTTCCATAGCAAGAAGAGAATGTACTGCTAATCTAACTTGATTTTGATTTTGATAAACCTTCTGCTCTTTTTCACTTTTTCCTTCAAGTTCCTGATTCATTGCCTGCTGTTTCTGCTGAATCATTTCGCTAAGCTGTGTTTTTGTTTGTGCTTTTAATTCCTGCCTTTGTTGCACCATCAAATTTGTGTCTTCACCTTGGTTTTGTGTTCCCTGTTCATCCTGCACCTGCTGTCCCTGTCCTGTGCCTTGTCCATCAGTGCTTTCAGTCCCATTTGTTCCCTGCTGGCCTTGTGATGTAACCACTGGTGGCCAGTTCCCGGCTCATTAGTGCTACCTTGAGCACCAAAAACCATTGAACTCAATAAGAACAAGCCAATAAATAAAACAACTATTTTCTTCATAATATCACCTCTTAACTGACAACAACTATAATCTTATTTAAATATTTCTAAAATTAGTTAGAATTTCAATAAAAATAAGAAGAAAAATGAAAAATAAAATTATTTATTCAATCTCTGAATATACTTCTCCAAACACTGTCATTGATGTTACAGTAATGATAAAACCAAGAACAGAGGTTATTACCAAAGGTAGTATCAATGTAATTGCTGTAATAACATAAAGTAAAGAAGCAACTATTGCTATTGCAAAAACATAAACCCACAATAAAAGAACTGCAACAAAATACTTTGAAGTGAATGCTTTTCTGAAAACTTCTCTAAAATTAAATGCATCACCAAATTTTCCGCTTTCAGCAAATCTCATTATTGCCATGGGAAATATATAAAATGTAATTATCATGATTAAGAACAATAACAATAAAACTCCTCCAGTTCCTCCAAAAGCTGCTGCCAAAGCAATAGGATCAGGGTTCAGAGCAGTCACTAATGTCCAATTTTTTATTAGTGAAGAACCAATTGTAAATGCTCCAATGAGTGCTAACGGAATCATGTATATTAATCCGATAATGAAATAAAGAAATCCCTTAATCCAAAGATTACCCCAATCAGTCCATTCTGGGAGTTTATAATTTTTTTTCATAGCTGTTTTTGCACATTCAAGTCCATAACCTGCAATGAAAAAAGAAGCCAACCATCCTATAAATGGTATTAATGTCACAAGATAAATCAATACTCCAATACCAAGCTTCTTAAAGTCTGTAAAAGGCCTTTTTATTGCCTCGCTGAAATTAACCATTTTAGCACCTCTTAAAGTGTTTTATATTGATTTAGAATTATATTTATATAAATCTTTCTATAATCCAATTCCAGAGATTATAATTTCTGGATCAAACTCTTTGAGGTCATCATATTCCTGGCCTGTTCCCAAATATAAGATAGGCTTCTTTGTAACATAAGAAACAGATATTGCTGCACCGCCTTTCTCATCAACATCTGATTTTGTCAGTATGATTCCATCTATTCCAACTATTTCATCAAACTTTTTGGCCTGCTCAACACAGTCATTTCCTGTAATGCTTTCTCCGACAAAAAGTGTTAAATCTGGATTTGCAACTCTAACCAGTTTTTTAACCTCATCCATCAGGTTAACATTTGAGTGAAGCCTTCCGGCAGTATCTATCAAGACAACATCCTGTTTTTTGGCTTGAGCATATTTTATAGCATCATATGCAACAGCTGCTGAGTCAGAGCCGTAGTCATGCTTTATCATTCTCACACCAAGCTTGTCAGCATGAAGCTGTAATTGCTCTATAGAAGCTGCCCTGAAAGTGTCTGCTGCTGCAAGAACACAATTAAGGTTATTTTTTTGAAGTAAATTACATATCTTTGCTATTGTTGTTGTTTTTCCAGAGCCATTAATTCCAACAAAGCATATAATAAATGGTTTTTTCTCCTTCGCTTTCTCAATAAGATTTATTTTATCAACATCAAATAATTCATCCAATGATTTTTTTAAGGTTTCAATTATTATATCCTTGACTTTTCTTCTTAGGATAGGTTTTTCAACAAGCTCCTGCTTTAAGTCCTGCTTTATTTTCTCAATTACCTCAACAGCAACATTATTCTCCATTAATACAACCTCTAGCTCAAAGAATAATTCATCAAACTGTTTTTCAGAAAGTGCTTTTTTAGATATAACTTCTGTTATCTTTTGAAAAAATCCTTTTTTCTTTTCAGGTTCTTCCTCAATTAATTCTTCTTCAATCTTTTCAGGTTTTTCTTCTTCAATTACTTCTTTGATTTCCTTCTTTTTTTCTTCAGTTGGTTTCTCTTTAATTTCTTCCGGTTTTTCTTCAGGATGTTTGGTTTCTTCAACCTTCTCAATTTCCTCTTCCTTGATTCCTTTCTCTTCTTTAACTTCTTTTTTAATTTCTTCTTCTTTAGTTTCTTCTTTTAATTCTTCAGCTTCTTTCTCTTCTTCCTTAGGTTTTTCTTCTGCTTCCTCAATTTTTTTCTCTTCTTCTTTAGGCTCCTCTTTAATTACTTCTTTTTCTTTAACTTCTTTCTTTTTTTCTTCAACTGGTTTTTCTTTAATCTCCTCTTGGATTTCCTCTGGTTTTGGAGCTTCCTCTATTTCTTCCTCAACTTCTTTTGAAAACTTTGACAATACTTTCTTGAATTTGTCCTTAAAGAAATTAAACATATTTTACTCCTTGGCTTTAATTTTTTTGTTTATTTCCTGATCGAGATTTACAGCCTGCAGATTCATCTTTTGCATTTCAGCGAGACTTAAATCCCTGTACTTTTTTATAGCATCTAATCTTTTTTTAAGCAAATCTTTTGTTTCATTAACATTCTTTTTAACAACAATATTGCTGCCAACATTAACAAGCAGTTTTTTGTTATCCTTAAGCTCAGCATTTGCAAATACTCCTGGACTTAATGGAACAAGTATGTTTGACCCAATAGCTGTCTTATTAAAATCATCCAATGCCAGGATAATATTATTTAACTCAACTAATTGTTCATCTAACATGGTTATCTGTTTTTGAATCTGTTTCATCTGCTCATCTAAAAGTTGCAGCTCAAGGTACATTTTTTGTAATTCTTTTTGATTTTCTTCCATAATAAACCACCTAACCTATATACTCCAAAATTTTACTTTTTGTTTCTTCAATGCTTCTTGTTTCCCTTAGCTCATCAGCTAATTTTCCTTCATTAAAAACATGCGTTATCCAATCACTAAAATCATTTTTTTTACTATTTACATGATGTTTAAAGGTCTTCTTACTAATCTTATCTAATTGCTCAGCCAATTCCCTTAAATTCTTTACCCTTATTCCACTATTAAATACAAAATATTGCTCAGGTCTTATTTCTTTTTTATTATAATTTAATTCTTCATTAACAAGTTTTTCTGCTCTTAATTTATTTAGCATTATCTCGATTTCACCAAAATGCTCTTTCTGAAGTAAATTAATTTTCCTCTGGTTTGTTAAATGCAATAATGGGATAAATGTTAAGACCTTATCCTCTTTACTATCAGAAGGAATTAATTCTGTAAAGGTTAGCATTTTGTCTTTGTTCTTAAAGAAGAATCCGGTTATTTTCCCATAAACCTCTCTTATAATGCTGGTTATTTCTACTGATTTCTTAGGAACCTCTACCTTTGCTGTTGGAATACTCCTCATAACCCTTCTTTTTTTGACTTCCAATGCTTTTTGCAATGCATCCATCAGGTCATAGACAGATACCTTTCTCTTTCTTGGCTGAGGAGTTTTTGGTGTTAATGAAGGCTTATCAAAGACCATTGAACCCTGACCAGCTTCAAATTCATTTTGTAATTCATCATAGAAATCTTCTTGTAATTCATCTAAATCCTTGCCTGCCAAAAGCCTGTCTAATTCAGTTATATCCTCGCCAACAAGCTTGTTTGATTTAATTCTCAATAATATTGCTGCTGCAAGAACTATCTTTCCTGAAATTCTGAAATCAAGGTCCTTTAATTTCTTAAGCATCTCAAGATATTTCTGTGAAAGTAATGAAATATCAATATCCCATGGGTCCATCTGTTCTGTTTTTATGAGATCAAGTATTATAGACTTCCAGGTTACTTCATCCTTATCAAATAAAAGCTCAAAGATTCTCTCTTGCATTCTAAAATTGAATTAATAGGATTATATAAATATATCGGAACTATAAAATTTAACCCTAAAATAAAAAGCTTTTTATAGAATTCTTTTTTCCTTTTAATATAAGGGCCCATTGTCTAGTGGCTATGATGTCGCCTTTACACGGCGAAGGTCCCCGGTTCGAACAGCTTCTTGCTAAGCTGGCACGCATGGCGGGCATTGAATTAAAATTCAAGCCCACCGAGCTCGCTACGCTCGCAAGTGCTTTGAAAGTCCGGGTGGGCCCACCATTTTAATTTTAAATTATCATGCGATAGTAGTTTAGTGGTATGATACGTCCCTGCCACGGACGTGACCCGGGTTCGAATCCCGGCTGTCGCATTTTTCTTCATAGAAACCTTTATATATTGCCTAAAAGTTCC
>JAFCCI010000058.1 GCA_017610275.1 Candidatus Woesearchaeota archaeon | reverse complement strand
GCAGTTTCTCTGGCAAGGTTGGGCCACAAAGTTGCTTACCTTGGCAGTTTAGGGAATGATGAAAATGGAAAAAGAATTCTTGATTTGTTAAAAAAAGAAAAAATAGACTTTATTGGCAAATTAACTAATGATATTACTGGCTATTCTATAATCCTTGATTCAATAGAGCATGACAGGACAATCTTAACATATAAAGGCGCAAACAACAAATTAAAATTTTCTGGCATAAACCAAAAAAAACTGAAAACAAAATGGTTTTATTTTTCTTCCATGATTTCTGAATCATTCAAAACATTGGAAAAATTAGTAGAATTTGCTGAAAAAAACAAGATTAAAATAACTTTTAATCCAAGCACCTATTTAGTAAAAAAAGGCAAAAATTATTTAAAAAAGATTCTTATTAGAACAACTATCCTCATATTAAATAATGAAGAATCTTCATTATTAGTTGGAAAAAATAATGTTAAAGTTATGTTAAAGGAATTATATAAGCTTGGGCCAGAAATAATAGTAATTACCGACGGGAAAAAATCAATTAATGCTTATGATGGAAAAAATATTTATGTTCTGATTCCAAATAAGATAAAGGTTGTTGAAAGCACTGGTGCAGGAGATGCATTTGCTTCATCATTTCTGTCAGGCATGATAAAAAAGAATGATGTTGAGTTTGCTTTGAAAATGGGCCTGGCAAACTCTGAATCAGTTATTACTCATCCCGGTGCGAAAAATAGGTTACTTAAGCTTAATGAAATATTAAAAGCTATAAAGAAAGTACCTGTTAAAATAAAAAAATTTAAAAGATAAAAGGTATTTTAGAAAAAAATGAAGATTGTTGGCATAAGCGGCTCTCCGACTAAAAATGGAAATAATGAGAGAATAATAGACTATGTACTTGATATTGCCAAGCAAAGGGGTTTTATAACACTAAGGATATTTCTCTCTGAGTATAAGATAGCTGGATGTAATGATTGTGGATTATGTAAGGATAAGAAAGAATGCAGTATAAAGGATGATATGAAAAAACTATTGCCATTATTAGAGGATGCTGATGCAATAATTGTAAGCAGCCCTGTTTATTTTGGCTCTGTCAGTTCGCAATTGAAATCCTTCTTCGACAGAACTTTAGTTTTGAGAAGGGCAGGCTTTTTATTAAAGAATAAGGTTGGGGCAGCTATTGCTGTTGGTGGATCAAGAAACGGTGGCCAGGAAAAAACCATTGAGGCAATGCATGCATGGATGAATATTCACGGAATGATTATTGTTGGAGATGGAAGCCACTTTGGTGGTATTGTGCAAAAACCATTTGAAGAGGATAATATAGGAATAAGAACAGTAAAAGACACAATTTATAAAGTATGTGATGTCCTTGACATGATAAGCTAAGAAAAAGAGGTGAGTTTTTTGACAAAGCTGCAGATGCAGAAGATAATGCATAATGAGAGGTCTTTGCTTCTTGCATATGACCAGGGCCTTGAGCATGGCCCAACAGATTTTAACCTCAATAATGTTGATCCAGATTGTATTCTTAAAATAGCAGAAAAGGGAAAAT
The DNA here is from genome assembly GCA_017610275.1 of Candidatus Woesearchaeota archaeon. GTDB lineage: Archaea > Nanobdellota > Nanobdellia > Woesearchaeales > CG1-02-33-12 > CG1-02-33-12. Next base: position 2,612 of record JAFCCI010000058.1, on the reverse strand, counting down.
ACAATGGTGTTATATTGCATCATGGGATTGCTGAGAAATATTATGACAAGCATAATGCAACTGTGCCTTTGATAGTAAAGCTTAATGGCAAGACCAATCTTGTTAAAAGTGACCCTGTTTCAAACCAGGTCTGCTCAATTGGCCGTGCTGTAAAGCTTGGAGCAGATGCTGTTGGATATACGATTTATCCTGGCTCTGAGTTTGAGCATGAAATGTTTAATGATTTTGGCAAGCTTGCTGAAACAGCCCATACATATGGAATCCCAGTTATTGCCTGGGTTTATCCTCGTGGAAAGTTTGTTCAGGATGAATTTTCAACTGAAACAATTGCTTATGCAGCACGCATAGGCCTTGAGCTTGGTGCTGATTTTGTAAAAATAAATTACAATAATGATTCTGATGGCTTTAAATGGGTTGTAAAGGCAGCTGGAAAAGCAAAGGTTTTGGTTGCTGGCGGCCAAAAGTTATCTGACAAAGAAGTATTGCAAAGAGCTTATGAGGTTATGAAAGCAGGGGCATCAGGCCTTGCAGTCGGAAGAAATGTCTGGCAGAATGAGAAACCCTTAGAGATGACAAAAGCCCTGAAGAAAATAATATTTGATAATAAGAGTGCTAATGAAGCATTGAAAATATTAAAGTGAGTTCTCAATAACCATACTTGCCCTTTAAGGGCACAAACACAAAGTCACCAAGATAATCTGTCTTTAATTCTTTGCCTTTTTTTATGCCTTTTATCATCTTCTGGCCCAAAAACTGTGAAACAGGAGCAACTATTATTCCTCCTTCCTTAAGTTGCTCTATTAAAGGAGGGGGTATTTTAGGGCATGCAGCAGTTACCATTATCTTGTCATAAGGTGCTTGTTTTTCATAGCCTTTGGAGCCATCATAATTTATGACCCCCACATTTTTTATTTCAATATTTTCAATATTTTTCTTTGCAAACTCTGCAAGCTCTGGAATGATTTCTGTTGTATAAACAAATTTTACTATCTTGGATATTATTGCAGCACAATAGCCAGAGCCAGCACCAACCTCTAAAACCCTATCTGTTTTTTTTAAATCAAGAGCATTAATCATAATCATAACAGTTGTTGGCTGTGATATTGTCTGGCCCTTTAAAATAGGCAATGGATAATCACCATAAGCTTCATTTACTAGTTCATCTAATATAAACTCCTCTCTTGGGATTGCTTTAAAAGCCTCTATCAGCCTTTTATCTGTGATTATTTTATTGTCAGTCCAGTATCTTACTAATTCTTGTTTTCCCATATTAAATTCTTAATAGTTCCTAAATATAAATAGTTTTTCAATTATTTAAACAGAAAGATTTATATAACCATTTGATTAAGTTTTTCACATCAGTTTATTTAAAATAAGAGGTGTTAATTATGAAAACAATATCATGGTTTAAGGAAATATCAAAGGATAATATTCCTATTGTTGGCGGCAAAGGGGCTAATCTTGGTGAAATGTATAATCTTGGTATGTCTGTTCCTCCTGGATTTGTAATAAATGCAGATGTATATAAGGAATTTATAGAAAAAACAAACATAAAAGAAAAAATAACACAAATTCTTTCAGGGCTTAATGTTGAGAATAATGAAGAACTGCAAAATAAGGCAAATGAAGTGCAGAAACTAATCATAGCAACAGAAATTCCTGATGACATAAAGGAAGATATTATAGATGCCTATGAAAGTATGGGCATAACTGATGAAAAAACAGATGCTTCTGATTTGGTTAAAAAAACACAGGATGAGTTTGTTGCTGTCAGAAGCAGTGCGACTGCAGAGGATCTTCCAGAGGCATCATTTGCAGGACAGCAGGCAACATTCCTAAACATAAAGGGAAGCGAGGATGTTGTCAAGGCAGTAAGGGCTTGCTGGGCTTCCTTATTTACAGCAAGGGCAGTATATTACAGGGTAAAAAATAATTTTGACCATATGCAGGTATTGATAGCTGTTGTTGTGCAGAAAATGATTAATTCAGACAAAGCAGGTATAACCTTTTCTATAAACCCATCAACAAATAATGAAAGCGAGATTGTAGTGGAAGCATGCTTTGGATTGGGAGAGGCAATTGTTTCTGGCTCTGTAAACCCTGATTCCTACATTGTTGATAAGAATTCTATGGAGATAAAAAGCAAGGACGTAAAAGAGCAGGAATGGGCATATGTTAGGGATGAAACAGGAAAAACTGTAAAAAAAACAATAATTGAGGATAAAAGAGGGATCCAAATACTAAAAAACGAAGAAATATTGGGCTTAGCAGAGATTGCAAAAAAATTAGAAGATCATTATAACAAGCCGCAGGATATTGAATGGGCTATTGAAGGTGGAAAGATATATGTTGTTCAGACAAGGCCAATAACAACAATAAAAAAAGTTGAACAAGAAAAAGAGGCAGAGGAAATAACAATAGAAGAGCCAGAAAAGGCTGAAGAAAGTTCTGATATTTTTAGTGCTAAGGTTCTAACCACAGGAAACACAGCCAGCCCCGGAGTTGGCTCTGGAATTGTAAAGATAGCTAATGAGCCAAATGAGTTTTCAAAGGTTCAAAAAGGGGATGTTCTTGTTACAAAGATGACTAATCCAGACATGGTGCCAACAATG
>JAFCCI010000013.1 GCA_017610275.1 Candidatus Woesearchaeota archaeon | reverse complement strand
AAACAATATCAAGTTGTTTGAAATAAGTATCTCCTTTTTTTCTTGAAGGTGTTCCAACACATATAAATGTTATCTGGGAGTTTAGTATTGCCTTGTTTAAGTCAGTTGTTGCCTTAAGATTATTTGGAACAACCTCATTAAGCAGTTCTTTAAGACCTTTCTCATAGATTGGAGGCTCTTTGTTGTTGATTTTATCAACCTTTTCCTGGTCTATATCAACGCACGTTACTTTATGGCCGAGCTTTGCAAGGCCTGCTCCTGTTATTAATCCAACATACCCTGTTCCTACAATAGAAATCTTAAATTTTTTTTTTATTTGTTTTTTCATTTTACCTCTTTTCTAAAAAATCCTTTTTCTAGTTTTTCATTAACATAATCCCAGTTTCTTGACAAAGAACCTATTGCAGCCCTTGCATGTGGCCTCAAATGATTAAATTCTGATTTCAGGTAATCATCTAAGTAATTTTTCTTAAACTTTAAGGGCTGTATGTTGTTGAACTCCCTTTCATTTTTTGGGATTAAATTAAAAGAATCTTCTATTTCCTTCTTTTCCATGTCAAGAAATACAAAGTGTGCAAGGTTAAAGGAGCTTATTTTAACCATGTCCATAAGCATGTATGGCTCGCAAATCTTAATCTTACTATCCAAATCAAGAAAATGCCTTTTTGTACTGCCAGATAGTTTAAGGTTTCTTCTCTTGCTGCCTAAAAGCTCTATCTCAAAATTATCCTTAATTGCCTTATATACAGGTTTTTTTTGTAATGCTTCTTCATATAACTCCCTCTTAACAGTATAATTAAATCCAAAATCATTAATTGGGTTAATGCCTCCTGCCGGAAGAAGGTGTATCTGGCCAGAGCCTATTTCATTTAATGGACTCTTCTCACCAACCCACATCAAATATTCCTCTCCATCTTTTGATATTGTTATTCCAGAGCAACCAAACCATTTTGCACAGTCTTTTTCATCATGAATATTTTCTCTTGTTGCAACATGGCAGAAATATGTTGTGTGCTGAAAGTCTAATGAAAGTTTTCCATTATCAAAAGAATAGTCTGATAATCTGACACCTGGCCCGTCAAACAAGCTTGGGTCAGCTTTTGCTTTTTTCCTCATTTCATTTATTTTGGCCTTGCTTTCCTGACTGTAGCCATCATATGGCTCAGAATTGTAATTTACATTTACATCTTTTATTCTTTCAGCAAGAATTTTGTAATTTCCTTTTTCACTGATTATTTTATTAAATGCCATTTTTGAAAAAAAATGCTAATTCTTTAAATATCTTACCTTTATCCTACTTTATGCGATAAGTTTATATATTGGTTATGTTTGTATGAGATTATGAAGCAGAAAATCTCCATAACAATTAATAAAGAGATGCTGAAAAGAATAGATTCTATTGTTGATAATGTTATTATAAGAAACAGGTCGCAGGCAATAGAGCATCTTGTGAATAATTCTTTAGGTGAGAACAAAACAGCTGTAATTCTTTCAGGAGGAGATGAAAAAAGTATGAAAATCTCTGAAAATGAGTACAGAATAACAGCGAGAATAGGAAAAACAACTATTGTAGAAAAAGCCATTAAAAAATTAAGGCAGAATAATTTCAGGGATATTTTTATTATTGCAAGGTCAAATATCCTTACAAGTGTTTTTGATATACTTAAAGATGGCTCATCATATGATGTTAAGATAAATTATGTTGAGGAAAAGGAGTCAAACGGCAGTGCAAGCTCATTAAGGCTTATAAATGGAAAAATAAAAACAGGTTTTCTTGTTGTTTTTGGTGATATTATCTTTGACAGGATAAATATTGAAGAGTTATGGAACCAGCATGTGAGACAGAATTCAATTGCCACTTTAATGCTTACAACCTCTTCAACTCCGTCAAAAAAAGGCATTGTCAAAATGGAGGGCAGTAAAATACTGAAGTTTGAGCAAAAGCCAGAGCACTCGGATGTTTATATTGGGTTTTCATCAATGTTTGTTGCAGAGCCAGAGATTTTAAGCTATAGGGGGCAAAGCTTAGAGTATGATATTTTTCCTAAATTAGCTGAGAAAGGGCTTTTGCAGGGCCACCTAAGCTCTGAAAAAGAAATACATATACATACAAAAAAAGATATTAGGAAATACTGTTAAACACTAGTTTGGAAAGCAGGCATCAAGGCATTTGCTTAAAAATTCTAACTCCTATGCTTTATCAACTAACCATACGAGAAAAGAAAGAATAAGTAGATTGATAACCAAAAATAATACGTTCATTGAATTATCCCTCATCGTAATATTTGATTATATTGGTTCAAGAGCAGTAACTATCAATTTGGCAAAAGAGATAAAAAATGCAATAAGAATACCAATAATAATTTCTTTTTTGTATTTTTTAAGAAGTTTATTTGGAATCATAATTTAATATATATAATACCTACTTAAATAAGTTTTGGAATCAGAATTTACTTGCTTTGCTACGAACCACGCTGCACTCTTCTCCTTTCAGTCGCTGGGTCACTTAACAGCTATGTCTATGTTAAGTTCAACAAAATTTGAGTTCCAATCAATTCGACAGTAGGGAGTATATATGTGCGTAGTACTGGGGGGTCTGAGTTCAATCTAATGAACTTTAGCGATACTTCAAGAACAAGAATCTTGGGGACAATTTTAATATATCAAAGGCGAAGCCTCTTTTTGTTAATATAATTAAGGGGAGTTCCATTTCTTTTCTATTATTTTAGAAAGATTATGTAATTCATTTGCTATTATCAAATTTGATACAGCAGTTCTTGAATTGACAGGATATTTCTTTAGAATATCAATAGTGTATTTATCTTTTTGAGATAAATCTTTTTTTATAATTTTGATTAAATCTAATTGACCTTTACCATATTCAGTAAGTTGCTTTTCTTTTTTCAGTTGTAAGCAATCTTTTTCTATTTCCAAGATATTGTATATATTTAACATACCACTCCTATGTGGGATTCACTTATATATAAAACTTACTATTTCTGTGTGGTATGTCTGGAAGAACATCATTACAACTAAAAAAGGAGATATTATCTGCTTTGCAAGATGGAAAATCTCACAGCTATGCTGAGTTGGAAAGGAAAGTAAACAGCAATTGGCAAACAATTAGGAATCATAGTAAAGAATTGGAGATTTTTGGTTGTGTTAAGATTCAGCAAAGGAAAAGCCACGAGAGAAATAATAAGCCTTATTTTGAGGTTTCTATAACTAATCAGGGAAGAGATATTTTGAAGAAGTTGTAAGAATTATCCTAAATTCTGAAAAGTTATCCTTATTCTTATCTATAAAATAGAAAAATTTATATATTTTGGTTATATACACTTATATAACATGATAAAAACAATCAAAAAACAAGTTTTGCATTACCCACAATTAGACACAGTCCTGATGGTAGAGGAATTTATAAGAAAGCGTGGCGGAGAGTTCAAAAAAAGAAGCTTATGGGAAAATCTCCCAAAGAAAATGATGTACCAAACATTCTGTGTTATTTTTAATTATCTTTCTGAATCCAACAAAATAGCTGTTGACAGAGAAGGCAAAATCTGCTGGATATGGGACCCAGAAGGCGTAAGAAAATACTTGGCAAGGCCTGACCTTTTCTGAGAAAACAAAATCTTTATAAATGGGCCCTTACTTCTGTTATGTGTGGACGGCCATAGTGGCTTGGTAATACCCGATCCCATCTCGAACTCGGAAGTCAAGCAGGCCTACGTTTTGGGGTGTACTGTTCTTATGAATGGGAAACTCAGAAAGCTGTCCCACCTTATATTTCTAAAATAACCTTATTTTCTTTGTCATTTATGTCTTTTATTATCTTGTGGCCTTTGAGCTTTTCTTTAATCTCTTGCCAGGAATATTTCTCTCTGGCCTTTTTTAGCTCTGTGATTATGCTCTCTATAAGCTTATAATTAGTATAAAGAAGCTCTGCCCTTTGATTATTTACCTTAATTGAGGTTTGCATTCTTTCTATCTGCTTTTGCTGCTCATCAATTATCTTGTTTAGCTTGCCAATTTGTCTTTTATGGGCAAGTTCTGATTCATCAACTTTTTCTTCCTTAACCTGCCCTGTGAAATAATTGTCTAAAGCTTCATTATAGCTATTGAAATCCTTTTTTTCAAAATCCTTGTAAAATTCGAGCTCAAAAGGAACAATATCAACAAGCTCTTTTTTATCATAAACAGAGCAAGAATTTATTTTCCTGCTGCACAGACTTTTGATTGCTTTAACTAAATTAATTAAACTATCTTCATTTATTTTCTTTGGACTTGTTTTTTTGTCTATTTTGGCTAATAAGCATACTTCTTCTGCATAAACACCTCCGAAGCCAAGGTCAATTGCAAGGCATGTAACTATTGAGTCTTTTTCAGTGTTTTTCAAAAGCTTTTTTAGTTCTGCTTTTTTTAAATCAAAAAAATTTATTTCCCTTTTAGGAAAAACATATTCAATTCCCCCTCTTATTGTTCTGTTTTTCCATTTCTTTGTTTCCAATGCAGAGATTATTGTTCCATCTTCTTTACATAAGACAATATTTCCTGGGCTGAAAAGCTCAATAAAGAGCTTATGCTTTTCTTTTTTCTCAAATAATAATTCAATTATCCGCTCACTTCCAAGCTGCTTTACAGCTCTTAGTCTTGACTGCTCAAGGTTTTTTCTTAACACCATGCAGAAGCCAGATGGATTTTCAGGGCTTTTCTCCTTATAATCAGTAAAGTAAATATAATCAGGAACAGAAATCCTTAGTATTTTCTTGCCCTTGCCAGTTATATGAAACTGCAGCAACAAGGTTTTTTTATCAGGATGGTATATTTTGTCCAGCTTTGCATCTATTAAAGCATCTAATTCCTTAACAACATAGCTAAGCTCCAAAGCAGCAAGGTTTTTCTTCATAATCATCAGAAAAAGAGTCATCTATATTTAAATTTGTTGTAAAATTGAAATTGTTTCTTTATCAAGCAGTTCATCTGCTTTTTTTCCTGTTGTGTCAATTATTAAGATTGTGTGGCTATTCTCAATTGCCTCATTAAGGCATATTTCAAATATTTCAGAGTCAAGGTTTTCCCTTATTTTTTCCTTATTATACTTTCTTTTCTCAAGCCTTTTTTTAAGCTCTTTAAGCTCGCACTTTGTTATTATGCACAAATCAATGTATTTTTTAGGAAGATAATGGGCCAGATGAGAGTCAATCACTAGGCTTTCCCCAGAATTTTTAATAAAATCAATAAGAAACTTAGATAATTTTTCTGTATCAACTATTTCACACTCTTTCTTCTTGTCATAGCCGTCTGAAAGGTGATTTTCTTTTATCAACTTGTTTACATCAACATATTTGTAACTAAGTTTCTTAGCCAATGCCTTTGCAAGCTCTGTCTTTCCTGTTCCTGGAGTGCCGCTGACAATAATTGTTTTCATTTTAATACAGCTTTGCATTTATTATCAATGCATTTGCAAGAGCCTTGGCCACAGTCCATTGTATTTGGCCTGCATTCCATTGTGCACATCATACCTTCACAATTTGGGGCCTCTCCAGCTGGAACACAACTGTCAGGATGGCAACAGCTGGCTGGAACGCAGTCTGAATCATAAGAGCATTCTGCATCATCAGGCACACTAGAGCAACCGCTAACAAAAACCATTGCTAATACTAAAATTAAGATATATTTTCTCATTTTAAACAATAACAACATAATATTTAAATAATTAACTATACTTCCAACAAAAATGCAAAAAGAGATAATAATATCAACTAAAGAACATAATGAGTTAATTGACATAACAAAAGAAGTTGAAAAAATAGTTTCTGAGTCAAAGGTAAAACATGGCCTCTGCAATATATTCACAATGCATGCAACAGCAGCCATATTGATAAATGAAAACTATGATCCAAACCTAAGAGAAGATATTATTAATGCATTAAACAAGATAATACCAGAGCACAACAACTACAAGCATGATCAGATAGACAATAACGCTGCTTCACATATAAAAGCGGCTATTATAGGCCCATCTGAAACAATACCAATAAAAGATAGCAAACTAGCTTTAGGAACATGGCAGTCAATTGCTTTTTGCGAGTTTGACGGACCAAGAACTAATAGAAAAATCATCGTAACCAATCAAAAGATATAAATATCAATAACATAATAAATAATTGGGGTGAATTCTATGCAATGCGACCTCTGCGGTGCTAAAACAGAAAACTTATTCAGGGCAATAGTAGAAGGAACAGAGCTTAATATATGCAAAGACTGTGCCAAATATGGAAAAATTATTGAAAAAAAGCCTGTTAAAGTAATAGAAGAAAAGAAAGAATATGTTAGAAAACCTGCTGAGCCGGAAAAAGAGATAATTCAGGTTATTGTTCCTGATTTTGCACAAAGAATAAGGAATAAAAGAGAATCATTTAAACTAAAACAAAAAGAGTTTGCAAAAAAAATCTCAGAAAAGGAATCACTAATTCATAATCTGGAAACTGGCTCTTTCAAGCCAAGCATAAGCCTTGCAAGAAAGCTAGAAAAATTTCTAAAGATAAAGTTAATAGAAGAATACGAAGAAGAGCATGAACAAAGTTCTGAAACAAAGCCAGAGGGATTTACAATAGGTGATTTAATAAAAGTAAAGAAATAGTTAATTAAATTTAATATTAATATCATCAAAAGATGTTTGCTCAGGGAATTCTTTAAACAGCTTATACCCATAAGGATATGAAGTTGAATGAAATAATATTGCCCTATTAGAGTTATCCTCTTCCAGCCACTTCTTAACATTATTATAATCATCTGAATTAAAAACCCTGACAGCTATTATGCTGGAATTAAATATTTCAGCTGCTTTAATCAGCCTGCTCATTTGATTAAAATCATCTATTTCAATATAGAATATATTTAAGTCTAATCCAGTTCTTTTTTCTAACTCAGAGAAGTATATGGCTGGAGTGCTATAATAAGATATCTGAAATTTATCAGAAGATACATTCATTACTATAATCCTTTCATTTATACCAAAAGAAAGTGTTCTGTTCCCTAATATAACTGTATCATCAATGTGCTCAATTGGTGGGCTTCCCAGCACACTATCATTGCTTCCAAGAATCAATGGAAGGTATTTATCAGTAAAGCAAATGCTCTTGATTCCTTTATTGCTTAGGTAATGGGCTGCTTTTATCTTTCCAATATTATCACAGCATCCAATAACAACAGAGGCATTTTTTCTTATTGCCTGTTCAACTAACATATTAATTCCATGAGTATCAATGATAACTGCTAAATCTTCTCTTAAGAATCTTGTTGTTGGATAAAGAACCTTATCTAATGGGACATCAAACATAAAAACCCCATTTTCATTTGGAGCATACCATCCCCCATTTACTTTTTTAACAATAGTCCCTGTTCCAATTTCATGTTTCAAACCAGACTGCTTTAATTCCTTTATTCTTGCACCTTCATGCCAGCCAATGTCAGCTAATAGTTCTGTTTTATTAAGGCAAAGCCTTTCTGAAAAAGTAGTCAGTAATTCTGAACTAAAGGGAGAAGAATAAACCTGGTATGACAACCAGTCCCTGCTTACCCGGTCTGCCTGGCTTAGTAAAATATCTGAATCATCAAGTTTTATATAAGAGTTGCCTATTATAATTTTAGTTGCATTAGAAGGAACTGTTATGTTTACAGGCGAAATTTCTTTAATATCTGATTTGTAGTTTGGTTTATTTCCATAAGCCAAATCCCTCAATAGCTTTGCCCTAAAATCCACACCTAATTCTTCCCATAATTCAGCAGCTTCTAAAAGCCATTTCCTTCTATTCTTGCCAAAACCAATTGCAGCATATGTTTCATATATAAGTGCAGTCTCCTCAGGGTTTTTAGTTTCTATATTTCCATAATATTTCAATGAAGCACATCTTAATGCATCATTATCTTTTAATCTCCCAAGCATAAGCATGATGTCTCCTCTTGCAAAGTCAGAAATATTTTCATCAAGTAAACCTTTAAGCCCATCAATAAATTGCTCTTTATCTGTTCCAGTTGCTTTCAATACATACTCAAAATCATAAATTCTTCCATAAAGGTCTGGTATTTCTGTAAGGTTCTTTATGACAGCTTTTATCTGCCCAGAATAAACAATTGAATCAAATATTACTTCATTGTCTATAATTGTTGTTGGGGCTTTAGTTATGTTATATTTCAATTTAAGTAAATTTAACAATGGTTCATCAGGATAATCTTTATCAAAAGAAAGGACAATTAAATTCTTATTTCCTTTGCTTACATCCTCAAGGATATACCCCTGCATTTCACTTGGGTTATGGTCTATTTCATAGAAAAATATGGCAGGAATATAGCTTTTTCCGCATTCTTTGTTTAATCTTTCTATTAGATTATAAAAATTAAGTTCCAGCAGAAAGTATTTTCTTTTCAAATAATCAAAGTCTTTCTTTTTAAAAAAACTTTTTCCACCATAATTAGATAAATCTACACCAACTTGTTTGAGCTCTTCTTTTAAATCATTTACCTTTGAGTGCATAAACTCACACTTATCTCCACCAAAAGTATCAATGAACTCTTGTTGTATTAAATAGGAGCGTATATCCAATTCATGGGTTTCTACAGTATCTAAAATTACATCAATCCTCATGTAATCTAAACTATAATTAATTAGAAGCCCTATGCTGAATATTACTACAGTAATAACTAAAGATGTAAGGAAAATTGATTTTTGCAATTTTTTTGTCATTTTAATCATAAAAGGATTTTATGTTATTTAATCTTACATCAAAAAACATCCTTATTGAATTTTATGGTTGACTTCAGTCGTTTAAAAATTTATCTTATTTAAAATTGGCTATTTCACACGCTTTTTTCATAAATTGGTTAGAGAAAAGTATATTACAGGGATTTGTCTCAATGCTTTTATTCCATACAAGATAAACTGTCTCATTTAGCATGACCATGTAAGTTCTGTCAAGTTCTTCAATTTTTGTGCAGCTATTATTATTTCCTATCAGGGTGTAATCTTTATTTTTGAGTATCACTGGGAACCCTGACATAAATGTTTTGTTATGTACATAAGATGGCTCCAAAACATGATTGAAGAATAAGAGGTAGTGCCCTTTGTTGATATAATAATGCACTAGTTGTTTTCTTGGAAAAATGCTTGTCTTTCTTTCTAAATAATTCATAAAAACCCAGGAATTTGACCTAAGTGAACAATTATCTGATATCCCTAATTTATTCATGTTTTCTAAAACATCTATATACATCTTTTTTTCATAAGAAGTATGTACTATAAAAGATTGAAATATAAAAAATAAATTTAGAATAATTATTGTTATAACAGCTAACCTCTTAAAATTGAATTTTTTGATTTTTATTGAATTAATCCCGATCATTGAAAAGTAAACAGTTGGAATAAACATATTAAAAAGATACCTTGATGTTTTTACAGGAATTTTAAAGTATCCATAAAAGGAAAAAATTAGAATAAATATCATTAAAATACCTTCAATATTCTCTTCAATAAATTTTTTCCAATTATAAATAATGTTGTTATCTTTAAGAGATTTAAAAATTTTAAAAAGAGTAAAGACAAGTCCAAATAAAAAAAATGGTAAAAGGAAGTTGACAACATGAATAATGTGCATATAATTTATATTTTGATTTATGTAATCCCTAAAGTATATATTATTTGCATAACCATCTGCAATACTCATAAACATGTTGCCAAATTTAATGTAGTTATATATAAACCAAGGGATAAAAGGAATAACAAATAAAATAAAATTTTTAATTATTGATTTTATGTTCCTGTGAAATAAAAGCAAAGGAAAAAAAGATATACAAGTATATCTTGAAAGAGAGGCCAAACCTAAAAAAACACCTGAATTTTTATTTTTAATTAGATAAGCAATAAAAAGTTCCAAGAAAGATAATGATAAAAGCTCTGTTCCGTTTATCATTCCCATAATAAGAATATAAGGATTTAAGCTTAATAAATAAAAAATATTTTTGTTTAATTTCAAGCTTTCTGCTAATTTTACACTCGAAACCATGAAAAGGAATGATACCAGCACAATGTAAATATATTCACTTGATTTCCATCCAAAAAAACTGAAAATGCTCATTGTAAATGGCATCAAAGGTGACCTAAAAGGTTCAAAATAAGCTCCCTGAGCAAACCAATATTTTGCATTTAAAACATAAGCACAGAAATCCCAGGAGAAACTAATACTATGCTGATAAAGAAAGAATGAGGTAGAAAAAATAAAAAGGATGATTATTATCTTATTTTCCCTTAAAAAACCAAAAGTCTTTTTAGTCTTTTTCTGGCTGCTCTTCAAGTTTGTTTCTGATTGTTTCATAATCTGCAGGCCCTTCAATTATCTCATCATAATTAATTATCATTGACGGAGTTGTTTTTATGTTATAGTACAATTCTAAAAAACTTAATTCTTTTGAATAATTATATTCTATTGCAAATACATTTGCATCATAGTCTTCAACAATTTTGTCTAATATATAGCCTTGCTGTTGGGATAAGCCGCCATCATCTCCATAATAATATAATACAACTGGAGATTTTATGTTACATTCCTGATTTAGATTATAAAAAAGAAGGTAAATCTTGATTTGCATTAAGTGATATTTTAGCTTTAAGAAAGAGTATTCTGTTTTATCAATAGACTCTTTAATATCAGATTCTGTTAGTTTTCTTCCAAGAAGTACTAACTGAGAGGATATATCCCCAACCCTTGCTTTAGATAAGTCGCAATTGGTTTTATCAACTGTTCCAAACAATTCTTGTTCTATCAAATAACTTTCTGTGTTTAACTCACTATTTTTTATAAACATTGTAATTTCATCAAGTTTTTCATTGCTTATGTTTCTGCCTAATAATATGCCGGCAATAAAAACCAATAACAATAAGGCTAGTAAAATAAAAAATATGTGCTGTCTGAATTTTCTCTTTTTTACCATTTTTTCTTTGTTTTAAATATTTCCTGAGTAATGGCAGAAATCCAATATGCTGCCATAACATAATGCAATAATAAATAGTATACAAAGACTGAAGAGGGATATCTTATTTTTTCTTTTGCCTGTTTATGTGCAAGGTAAAGCAATGTAAATCCAAGTAAAGATGCCACAATCAATGGAAATACTATCTTAAAGTTTTGGCTGAGCAATAGCTTCTCTAATGAAGGAAAAACAAATAAACTATTAAGGTATCCCTCAATAAAAATAACCCTTATAATAAGTTCATATAAAGTCTTAAGTATGTTATAGGCAATAAACAACATACCAACAATTAAAAGGGTTGGAGCTATTACAGAAAGTGGCAGCTGAAACCATCCTAAAAGGCCATACTTAGAATTAAAATACATTTTTTTGTATTTAATGTTATTCTCAATAAATCCTCTAGTCCATCTGATTCTCTGCCTCCAGAATAGCTGTGGGTTCTCTGGAACTTTTGTGTATGTAATACTCTCTGGTTCCATCCTTACATTATAGTGGTTTTGCCTTAACCTCATTGCTATTTCAAAGTCCTCTGTCAGGCATTCTGTATCAAAGCCTCCAATATCTTTTATCACTTTTGTTTTGTAAATGCTTAACACTCCGGGTGTTGTGTATAATGTGTCTATAACAGACATAATTTTTCTTGTCATCATGACCATAAAATATTCCATTCTCTGAACTTTTCCAAAAATATTTTTTTGGTTAATAACTTTAATTGAGGATATAACTGCTGCAGTCTTTTTATCAAAAAGGTGAGGAATTAACAACCTTAATGAATTTTTGTTCACAAATGAATCAGAATCCACACAGCCAAATATTTCCCCAGAAGCAACCTCCAGAGCAGAATTTAATGCATATGCCTTGCCCTGATTATTTTTTTTATTAATCAATTTAATGTTAAACTGATTATTTTTTTTAATCATTTTTTCTACTACTTCTTTTGTTTTATCTGTTGAACAATCATTTATTACAATTATCTCAAGTTTATCCTGGGGGTAATTTAAATTAAGTATGGATTTAATTGATTTTATAACAGTGGAGGCCTCATTATATGCAGGAATTGCAATGCTTACACTAGGAAATCTTTTAAGTTTCTTTTTATCTGGGAAGTCACTCACATAAAGAAAATTAAGCCAGGTTATAGCCAAATATAGTGCTACAAAAGTAATTATATATATTAAGTATGCCATTTTGATATCAATCTTTTTTTGGTATATTTATTCCCTTAATATTAGGGATATACTTCCCATATTTCTATGCCTTGGTTGTTGTAAATATTCTTAAATGTTTCGTTATTTCTGAACAAAAACAAAATGCCCTGCTGCTCTTTTTCCCAAACTAATCCCTGCTTCATCTCACTATCAATCCATACATAACTTATGTTGTGTTTATTTAAAAGGGTTCTTGTATTCTTCAAATTTCTGGAATAAAAGATTTCTAATGAATCATTGAATCTTTCTTTTGCACCAGGATAATATTCAAACATTTTGTCTGTTACAACAGGTCTTTCTGCAAGGAAATTTATCCAGAACCCCCTTGAGTAGTGGGAAAAAACAATCTCATCAGGCTCTGAGTAATGCCTAAGCCATTCAAGGCTTTTTATTACTTCCTTATCAGGCTGCATATTGCTGATTCTATTTAAATAAGACGCTGTTGAAAATATTAACCCACAGATTATAAGAAGTATAGTAAGATTTTTTATCATCTTAACCTGCCAATCCATATTTTTTATTTTTGTAAATGCATACCCTGCAAAAACAGCAAGCACAAAATTCAGATATACAATAATAGTTTGTAAATAAAACAGGCCGATAAGCATAAAAAGCAAGGGCAGGAAAATAAAGATATGCTCTTTTTTCTTTCTCCACATCAATGAAAATCCAATAAAAGCAAGCAGGATATTAAAGATACCTATGCCTGCTAGAGCCCCAAAATCAGATATGCTGCTCTGTAAAATGCCTTCTTTTGAAAGAACCTCTGTTTTTTCCTGAAAATAAACAGGCATGAATACAGCTGATATAATGATTATTATAGATAAGAGGATTATTGTTTTTTTGGATTTTTCCTTAATAATGTAAGCCAATAATAAGGTTATAACCAATAATGCATTGAATATACCAAAAGGAACTGTTGCAGCAAAAGCAAGCAATGACAGAATTGTAAGAAAAATGTTTTTTTTGAAAAGAAGATATATACCTAGCAAAGTCAGAAAAACAGGAATAGAATGAGTGTTTGAGATTACAGATAAATAAATAAAGGCAGGTGAGACTATAAGTATTAATAAAACAAATAGCCTTTCTTCAATATTCATCTTGAATTCTTTGAGAATCAAATAAAATATAAGAACAGAAAGCAAGCCTAACAAAAAGGGAATTAATTTTGATGCAAGCTCAACACCAATAAAATATCCTGCTGAAGCAAGCACTAAGTGATATGGATTAAATACATAATTTGAATCATGGATTAATGATTTCTGCTCAATTATCTGTTTTGCAATAGTTGCATGATAATATGGCTCATCACCAATCATAATATTATTGTAGAATAAAAACCTAACCAGGTGAGGTATTAAAAGGACTATAACAGCTGCCAGCATTACATAAGCTAATGTATTTCTTTCTGTTAATTTCATTTTTCTTCCATCCTGCACAATGATTTGTATATCTTAACCACTTTATCATAGACTAATTCAAAACACTTTTCATCTGTCCTGTAATTTAAATCAATTGTATTATAATCATTAATTGACTCCTTGGATAAGATAATATATTTTATATTGTATTTATTTAATAAGTGTATTGCTTCTGTTTCATAATGAGTTGTATATATTTTTTTTATATCCTCAAGGCGCTGCTCTGCATCTTTTATTAATAAGAAGTTTTTATCAATGACATTTTTTCTTTCTGCAATGGTGTTTACTAGATAACCTTCATCAAGGCTTGCAAGGATAACATCTTCTTCACCACTATTATTTTTTAGCCAAAGTAAGGCATCTATTTCATGCTTTGATGGTGTTTCTCTAATAATCCTGCTTGTGTAACTAATTGTGGGAATGATTGAGTTAAAGATAAAAACCAGGAAAATTAATATAATAAATAGGGTTTTATATCTTGAGAACCTTGTTTTGTCTATGAATAATATTGAATCAGAATAAAATTTGCTGAATAATAAAACAAATATTATGCCAAAGAAAATAAGGCCTGTCTTCAATGGTATAAGCTTAAACCACAGTAAAAAAAGTCCGGAAAGGGTAAATCCCATTAACAGGTAAATATTCCTATTCTTTTTCTTGAATGTGTACCTGTAAATTACATACATCCCTGAAACAAGAGGGATTATTCCAATATAAAATAATGCATTTAGTATGCTTAACTGCGAAAAGTACTGGCCAAGCAGCTCTTTTGGTATGTTCTGCCAGATGACAAACTGACTATGAATAAGAAATGCATTTTTGTATATGATAAAGTTAAGCCAGGTAACAAGAATTGTTGAGAATGTTATTAACTCTAGCTCTGCCCTGCTTTGTTTCAGATGCTCTAGCTTAATAAACAAAACATAAAGTAAAAAAGCCATGATTAATAAAAATGCAGATGCATGCATTAATGCAATTATTATAATAGAAACAACAAAATAACTAATATATTTTTCATCCTTGTTGATTTTTATCAGGGAGTATATTAAAAAGAACATAAGTGGTATAACCAATGAAAATACTGAAACACTGTTTACTGTTTCAGCAAAAAATATAGGGATAAAGCCAGAGATAAATGATGAAAATAATGCTGCATCCTGGTTCTTTGTTATCTCTTTTACAATAAGGTACACAATGAAAATAAGGGATGAAGCAAATATGTTTGGCAATATCTTGCAAACAAGGTTTAATGGCATGAAAAGGTTGAAAAAAGCCAGAATATACTGAAAAAATGGCTGGAAAAGAAAATTTCTGCCAGAGTAGCTTAGATCATCCTTAAACAAGGGCAATCCTGTTTCTCTTATGTGCTCTGCCTGTCTTATGTTGAAATAAGCATCATGACTGAAGTAAGGTGTCTGAAACGCAAAATAAAGCCTTATTCCCAAGACTAAGGCAAATATTAAGACAAGCAGTATATATTCCTTTTTAATCATGGGCCGAGAAGAAGATTATCTTATTTATATCTTAGGGTTTTTCTTCAATTTTCATTGTAGAAAGACTATTAATCCTTTTTGTGTATGGTGTTGTTTCCTCAACTTTTTTGTCATTATTCATAACTTTTTTTCCTTCTTTAGTGTTTATGAATTCAACTATATCAGGGCAGATTCCTCCATTCTTTTCTTTGCATGCGGGCAGCACTTCTTTATAAATTTTTGTTGGCCCAACATTGTAGGCCATTATTGCCTCTTTTTTTGTAAATCCATAATTATCCTTAAGTATGTAAATGTAGTCAATAGTTAAATCAATATTAAATTCTGCATCATTCATAAGTGCATTCTTAAGCGCTTCACCTTCTAAATTGTAGTATTGAGGGTATTTGCTCTTGTACTTGTTAGCATATTCCATAAAAACATGTTTTGTAGATGAGTCGGAATCAGCTCCATGCTGGCCCAGACCAAATCTGGTTTCATAAAAATTTACTGCTTTTTGGTTTCGTTTTGATTCCTGGTCAACAAGTGCGGTAACTAAGTAAAGGTCTATAACCCATGGATCTGTTGTTTCATCAACATTATTTGCAGTTTTTGCTTTTTCTACTTTTTCATTTAAAAGACTAAGAAGAACAAAATCATTTGTTGGAGATTTAACATTAGTGGCACTTGTTTTTTCTATTATTTCTATGGTTTCATCAGGATATTTTTCATAAAGCTCAATAATATCTCTTCCGATTATCCCAGACATATCAACTAATCCTTTTTTGATAAATTTGGGTATTCTTCCGAGTTTCTCTATTAACCAGTCTGTGATATAGAATTCATCTGTGATTTTTTCTTTGTCAAAGGTGCGGATAAGAAGTCTTGGGCTTGTTCTGATTTCTTTGGTAATGCGGAACTGCATAAAGCCTTCATTATAGTTTATAATTGTATTTTTGCTGAATTCTGTGTTTTTTATTTTATCAATGTCAACCGTTCCCATTCTCACTTTTCCAGTTCCATCACCATTTCCTTCAAATTTTATAGTGTAAATATTTTTTTCATTTAATTTCTTGCTTGCAACCCCCCAGCCATTAACCTTTATCTTGTCAAATTTTTCCCCAACTTCATTTTCAAGCTCAACATAGGATATGCAATTCAAATTAATGCAATTATCACTATAATGAAATTTGCCTATTTGAAGGGTAATCAATTCACCATAAACACTTGTGAAATCAAATTTTTCAATGTTTTCATCTTGTTTGCTTGTTATTATTTCAACATGGCTTCCTCCAACCATCTTTATCTTAAAAGGGTTTTTCTCATATTCTTTATCATAGTTTACAGTTATTGTGCCTTCGATAAGTGTCAGTGATTTGTCTTCTTCAACCCTTATTCTAACCCCCCAAATAACAGGCAGATCTGTTCCATAAGGATAATCAATTGATTTTATTTCCTGACCAAATGTGGTGTCAGATATAACAAATCCTTTGACTGCCTCTGCTGAGTAAGTGTTTCCATTTATCTCAAAGGTCATTGTTCTTGGTGTTGGCGCTAGTGTTGGATTAAATATTATTGTTATTTTACTATCTTCAAAAAGAACTGATTCAATATTATCATTAATGATTATTGTTCTGTCCTTTGATTTTATTGTTTTAACACCCATTTCTACAAAAAATTCATAATCTAAATTAGCAATTCCCTCTGCATTTGTAACATCAAAACAGCCTATCTGTGGGTTATATAAAAACCCTTTTATCTCCACTTTCTCCTCATTAATCTCAGAAATAATAATGTCTTCTGATTCTATGCTTAAATCTCCTGAAGGAGTGATCTCACCATCCGGGGCATATATCCTGGGAGAAATAATTATAAGAAATGCAATTGAAATTATTATAAGTTTCAGCATATTTTTTTTATTTGTTTTTGTAGGCATTTTTAAAACATAAATCTAAGAATTTGATTTATTTTTTAGCAAAATTATTTTATATCCAGTCTGGTTTTTCATCAGGGGTATAACCAGAATAACCTGCATATGTTTTTATCTTTTTTACATGATTAATCATAATCCAAGTTTTTGTATTGACATCATCATAATACCTCCCAAGGACATCTTCTGCTTCTTTTGAGGCTCCTCCAATTATTTTTTCTCCTTTTGTTGTATACCAAACTTTATCTTCGTCCCATAAAAATTCTTCTAAATCATTAAAATTCCATTCATCTTTTCCAATATTTTCTTCAGTATATATAAGAACCTGTTTCATTGCTCCTGGACCACCATTATAACCTAATAATAATATATCTTTCTCATCACCAGTATACCCATATTTACTTTCCAAGTTTTTTTCTGAGAATCCATAATTGTCTTCCATTAGTTTAAAATAAGATATGCTAACTTCTAGATTAACATTAACATCATCTAAAGCATTTTTTAATTTTTCATCTGAATAACCTTTATATTGATTATATAAGTTTTTATATTTTTTATTGCCCCCTTCACCAAGTTTTCCCCAGAGACCAATAACATCTTTAAAAGATCCAACAGAAGACTGCACAAGCCCAATACTTGCTCCCGCATCTCCTGGTCTTGGATTAAATGATGTCTCTTGTTGTATGGCTGCAAAAATATCTGCATCAGTCATTGTGTTATAATCCAAATCATTCATTATATCTCTTACTGTTTCAGCGATGCTTTTATCCCCGTCATTAATAGGGGTTTCATCACCAGGGGTGTATAGTTTACCACTATTGCTATTAATCATAAATTCTTCTGCCTTTTTTGTGGCATCTGTTTCTGTTTTTACTGTTTCAGGAGTATCAGAAGTTCCTGTATTCTCTTCTGGTTTTGATGTTTTTGTAAGTATTGGTATTTCTGGAAGTTCTACTGTTTTAGCCTTAGTAACTATGTGAACAGTTGTATCATCTTCAATATCAACTGTTCCTTTGCCTACAATTATTCTATCTTTTTCCTTTTCCTCTGATTTTTCTATAAATAAGGTTATATCCCCGCTGTTATAGTTAATAACTGTTTTCTCGCTAAAATCTGTACTTTTAAGTTTTGATAAATCCCTGCTAATCTTTGATTTTCCATTCTCAAATTTAATTTCATATATTTTTTCTTTAGTTTCTTTTCCATCTTCACTCTTAGTTACAGTTTTAGTTATAATTGCATTGCCATCAACCTTTAGTTTATTCCATTCTTCACCACTTGTGCCTACACCCATCTCTTGGTATGAAACACAGTTTCCCTCACATTCTTCACTGTCGCTATCATGAAATGAGCCAATATTCACAATAAGATTTTTATCAATATCTAAGTTCTTAAATTCAAATTTCTCATCCTCATCTGTCTGTACTTCAACACTGCTGTCTTCACCAATAAGTATTATTTTATCAGGGCTATTCTCATAATCAACAGAAATATGTCCTGTAACCTCAACATCACCCTCCACAAATTTGATTTTGGTTCCATCTTCTGTAGATGTGACTATTTTTAAATCTTCAGTAGTGAATATCATGCCTGCGCTGAGTAGCAGTTCTCTGTCTTTAAATTCAAAAGAACCACCATCTGCTAAAATGTGATAAGTATTATCACCATCCTTAACCTCAATAATAGTCGGGGCGGTAATATCAACTTTACTATCTTCCTCAACAGTGATAGTCTCAGTGGGAACTTCTTTTGGTACCTCAACCTCTTCTGGTACCTCAACCTCTTCTGGTACCTCAACCTCTTCTTCTGGTACTTCAACCTCTTCTTCTGGTACTTCAACCTCTGGTTTATCTAAATCATATTTTTCTTTCAATTTATCAATTTGGTCCTGTGCCCAGTCAGAAAGTGCATTTACTTGTTTAGAATTAAATGCAAAAAAGGATATAAAAAATATAATATAAACAGATATAATAAAATATATACATATTTTGTTAGTTCTTTCAACTTTATTCATTTTCAATTATTTTATTTTTTTGTTTTTATTCTTATTTTTCTTCAAATAGGTTTGCAAATAAAAATATAAATATGGGTTCATGCTCAATAATAGACTGATTGTCTAACACAGAGTATATCAATGTGTTCTCATCATAAGGATAAATTTTGAAATTAAGGTCTTGGTTAACCAAATAAGTCATATCTACCCAGTCAGGATCTTCTATCTCATTTCCAACTATTTCTTTTGCTATGTTGTATATGTGACCAAGCCTTACTGGAAAGTTTTTGTAAAATTTGCTTATTTCTGCTTTAAGTTCTCCTTTTATAATTGTTATTGGGTAATCAATTTTGAATTCAACATTATTTTCATTTATTGTTGTTTCTGTATTCAAATTCAAAACCCATATCCCTAAAAGCGTCAAGGTTTTCAACACATTCAGGCAGTGCTCTGTTTACATATGAAGAAAGCTCCTGCTCCATTTCTTCAATTGTTGGAGAAGTATCCTCGCCTTCATAATACCAATAAGCTATTTTTGCATAAGCAGACTGGAAATAAAGTTTTGGAGGGGCTGTATAGCCACCTTGCACACCAAGCAAGTATAATGCATCAGAAGCAGATGATTTTGCGCATAAATCTACATAATTTTTTATAGGATTTAGCTCACCTGAAGAAACAGCGCCTATTTTTTCAATGCGATAGCTTCTGGTAAATAAAATAATTAAAAATAATAGTAAAAATATTAATCCAATTATAATAAAAGGTGTTATTTGTCCTCTTTTTTTCATACTGTTTATTACAATAAAAATAAGGATATATAAGCTTTTTGATTTATTGGTTGCTATGGGGTGGAATCAGAAGCAGATATTAAAGGGATAATCAGTATCAGAAACATAATTAAAGCAATAAGAAATTTAAGTAAATTTTTTTTGTTTGTTTTTGTATGTATTTTTAAACATGAATTCAGAATTGATTAAAAGGTTTACAATATAAATCTTATGCATAACCAGCACTTCTTTTTATATTTTTTACATATTTAATAACAATATTAATTTTCTTTCTGAGTTTAGAGTTAATCTCCTCTTCTGTGTCTGTATATTTGACACCATATGATTTTTTATATTTTTTAAAGATATTCAATGCTTCATCTGTATGCAAAAACGCTTCTAATTCATCCCAATTTCCTCCTCCATTATTTTTAAATTCAGTTAAGATATTTTTTGTTACAGTAGGACCAGCATTGTAGGCCATTAACATAATATCTTCCTCATCACCTGTATATTGATAATTAGACTCTACTTTTTCTTGTGAAAATCCGTATGTTGTTTTTAGTGAATTCATATAATCAAAGCCCACTTCTAGATTAAGAAGTGCATCATCTTTTAAGGCTTTTGTTAATTCTTCGTTTGTGTAAGATATGTATTTCTTGTATTTCTCTGGATTTCTGTTAATAACATCTCTGAAGGATATTGCAGATGCTTGTGTAAATCCAACGCATCCACCTAGTTCTGCATCTTGATTCATTGATGATTCTTGGTCTATCCACCCAAGAATAAGATTTTCACTCATTAGGTTTAGGTTTTCTTCCTTTTCCTTTATTATGTCATAAAGGGTCTTATCCTTAACATTAATTCCTATTGCTTTTTCTTTTTGAGTATTTTCAGAAAGGAGTTCTGAGGGAAGCTGCTGTGTAATAGGCAGGATAGTCTTGTCCAAATCTTCAGGAGGCTTTACTTCAACAGTTGATTCTGATGTTGTGGAGTCTTTTAATTCATCCAGTTTAGTTTCTATTTCTTCCAGTGATTTATCTATATCTGCTTCTCCATCTTTTAATTTGAGATATTCCATATATTTGTCTTTATTGGTTTCAAGTTGTGATTCAACCTCAGTTATGAGAGTGTTTACGTAAGATCTTCTTTCGTTGTTTTCTGACATTCCTATTTCGCTTAATTGTTCATCATAAATCTTATAATATTCAAGTCTATTTATTTGTTCAATTAAGTCACGATTATATTTTTGGAATGTTTCTAATTTTTCTTGATTCTCACTTTTCAGTAGGAGTTGGGTTTCCTTCTCTGTTTGTAGAATTTGTATATTTGTTTCTGTTTCTTCCTGTTTAGCGGGTTCTTGTTCCCCATTAACACTTTCAATCCAAGGCACTTCAAAAAAGTTAATTTGGTCTTTTTCAAAATCTTGAAGAAAAATATATTTGCTTCCATCAAATCCAAAGATTATTTCTGTTTTTTCCGGTGGTTTTTCAGTTTCTTTAAGAATAGAAAATTCTTTTTGGTCTTCAGAAAAAAGGGATTTTGTATTTAGTTTAATTGTTTCTTGCTCTTCTTCTGTTTCAGAAGGAGCATAACTAATTTTTAACTTTGACGTTTCTCCTTCCACATAGATTTTTCCTTGTTCTACATAAAAAGAAGCACCAATATAAACCCCTTTATTATAATATGAATCAGAATCCTCTAGTGGCTCTATCTTGATTTTTGTTTCTGATGCTCCAACTGTAACTTTGTTATCACCAACCCTAAAACTAATCCCTTTATCAACTGTTATAAAATCTTGTTCTTCAAAAGAAATACTTCCACCCTCTTCTTTTTGTTCTTCTTTTGAAAAAGAACTCCATATACCTTCCCCTATTGCCTGTGCTATCAAAACCTCATTCTCACTATCTTTATTTTTAAAATTAATATTGATTACTTCCCCATCCTTAATACTAATACTTTCAATGTCTGATGCTGAATTTCCAAAAAATATTACCTTTCCACTCTTTGAAGTAAGTGTCTTGAATTGGCAAAGTTGATCATATCCTTTAATCTCAAACTCACTATCTGTTGCACCAATATTACCATCTCCAGTCTCCTTGTTAAAAGAAATTCTGACAGGGTTATCTTCATCTCCTACATTCCTGAAAGGGATATTTCTAAATTTATTTATTTCTTCCTCTGTAAGTTTGCTTTGTTCTTCAGATGATAATCCCATAACATTATCATAAAAGTCCTCATCATCTTCAGTCCATGTTTCTGTTGATGGATTAGTTATATCTGCAGGTGATGGACCAGTAGTTTCAGGACTAATAGAAGTATCAGTATCACTAGGAAGAGAACCACCAATAACAGTTCCTGCACCTTCTTCTAGCTTAGGATATGCCAAAGGAGTAATCAATATAAAGAAAACAGGTAAGAAAATAAAAACTCTTATTAAGTTAGTTTTATTCATTTTCCTCGGATAGCTCCTCGCTTTCCTTAAAGCCATTTGCAAACAAGAACATAAACTGAGAACCATAATCTATTATGGATTGGTTGTCTAACACAGAGTATATCAATGTGTTCTCATCATAAGGATAAATCTTGAAATTAAAATCTTGGTTAATCAAATATGTCATATCTACCCAGTCAGGGTCTTCAATCTCCTTTTCGACTATCTCTTTTATTATGCTATGCATATAACCAAGCCTTACTGGGATTATTTTATAAAATTCACTTATTTCTGCTTTTGATTCTCCTTGCATAACAGTTATAGGATAATCAATTTTGAATTCAACATTTTCAAATTCAAAACCCATATCCCTAAAAGCGTCAAGGTTTTCAACACATTCAGGCAGTGCTCTGTTTACATATGAAGAAAGCTCCTGCTCCATTTCTTCAATTGTTGGAGAAGTGTCCTCTCCTTTATAATACCAATAAGCTATTTTTGCATAAGCAGACTGGAAATAAAGTTTTGGAGGAGCTGTATAGCCACCTTGTACACCAAGCAGGTATAACGCATCAGATGCAGATGATTTAGCACATAAATCTACATAATTTTTTATAGGATTTAGCTCACCTGAAGAAACAGCGCCTATTTTTTCAATGCGATAGCTTTTGGTAAATAAAATAATGAAAAAAAATAGCAGGAAGATTAACCCAAAGATAATAAATACTGTTATCTGTCCTCTTTTTTTCATGTTTTAACTTATGGGTAAAAGATATATAAAACTTTTGATTTATTTTACAAAAACAGTTATTTCAAGTTTCTGCTGCCCCTGCCAGACAATCCTTTCATCTGTTACTTTAAAACCATGCTTTTTTGCACTTTCTTTTAGTAAATCCATTGACCTTGATATCAAAACAATTTTTCCTTTTTCTGAAAGAATATATTTTGCAGCATAAAAGAATTCATCATATGTTTTTTTTGTTCTTTTTAAGTCATATTTTGAAAACATTGGCTTTGTAACAATTAAATCAACTTCATTCTTATCAAACCTTGTGTCAAGCCATTCAAGGTCTGCTCTCGAGAATTCTATATCTTTGTTGACTGCAGCTATCTTTGCATTCTTTTTTGCAGACCTTATATGATAAAGTTGCTGGTCAGAAGCAAATATCAATGGTTTATTTTTATCTTTTTTTTTATTTAATTTAGTAAAGAACTGCTCAAAATTCTGTTTTTCAAATGGTTTTAGTTTAAGAAAAGCAAAATCATCTTTTCTGTAGTAATTTACAGTCCCCTGATTGTAAAGCGCTGCCTCTATTGGAATTACTCCAGAGCTGCAGAATGGGTCAAGAAGCTTTTTTTCTTTTTTATAGCCAGCAATCCTTAATAATGAATAAGCTATTGTTCCTTTTATATCAGATGCACTGCTAAAAACCTTATAATCCCTTTTGCTTAAGTCAAATCCACAGAAATCAATCCCCAAATAACATTTTTCATTAAAGATATAAACATAAAATATCAAATCAGGGTTCTCAAGGTCAACTTTTTGGTCATATGCTTTTTTTATATTATCTATGATAAAAGCGCCTGTTTCTTTTTCTATATCCTGACTGCTGAAGTTATCATTAGTTAAGTGCTTGCATAATACCTTAAAACTCTTACCCTTATCAAGCCATTTGTCAAAGTTTATTTTTTTAATTCTTTTTTCTATGATTTTAAGGATTTCATTAAAACCAGTCTGGATTTTAAATTCATCAAACAAACAGATAACCTTGATTATTGACTGCGCCCTATAAGCCAAGGTACATAAATCAATCATTTTCTTTGGCTCAAACAAGACAGTTGTTTCATTAACTTTAGAATTAACTCTAATTAATTCCTTAATCTCCAAAGCAGCTATATCCTCTGTTCCTTTGTGTGTTATTGCAATTGCTTTCATAATAATAAAAAAGAATTTAGTTTATTTAAATATTTAGCCATTAATTACTTTTGCAGCAGAAACAACATTATCATCATTGCTAAGCTTCATAAGCCTTACTCCCTGCGTATTTCTTCCTATTATAGATATTCCGTTTGCAGGCATTCTTATAACAATCCCATTCTTACTTATTAGAATGATTTCATCATCACCATTAACAGATTTTATAGCAACAACTTTTCCATTTCTTTCTGTGCATTGGATGTTTATTACTCCTGAGCCACCCCTGTTTATTAGACGGTATTCTCCTATAATTGTTCTTTTTCCATAACCATTTTCTGTAACAGTAAGCAATGTATGATTATCTTCTGCAATTATCATTCCAATAACATAATCTCCTTGTTTAAGCCTTATTCCCCTGACTCCCCTTGATGTTCTGCCAATAGGCCTTGCATCTTTTTCACTAAATTTAACAGCCATCCCATTTCTTGTTGCCAAAAGTATGTTCTTTGTTCCGTCTGTAAGAACTGCATTAATTAATTCATCGTTAGAATCAAGATTTATTGCCCTTATCCCATTTGCTCTTGGCCTTGAATATGCACTCAAGTCTGTTTTCTTAATAATTCCTCTTTTTGTTGCTAGAAGCAGGTAATACCCTTTTTTGAATTCCCTCACTGGAATAACTGCTGTTACTTTCTCACTCTCAAGGTTCAATAGGTTTACAATTGCCTTTCCCTTTGCAATCCTGGATTCCTCTGGCACTTTATATGCCTTAATCCATTGAACATTTCCCTTGTTTGTGAAAAACAATAAGTATGAATGAGTTGATGTAATAAAAATATCCTCAACAAAATCTTCTTCCTTTGTCTTTGTTGCTATAATTCCCTTACCGCCACGGTGTTGCTGCTTGTATGTATCAAGAGGAAGCCTTTTTATGTATCCTGCATGAGTCACTGTGATAACCATTTCTTCTTCTTTTATTAAATCCTCTATCTCAATATCTTCCTCAATGTTTATAAAATGAGTTCTTCTCTCATCACCATATTTTTTCTTTAACTCTAATAACTCGTTTTTTATTATATCAAGAATCTTCTGCTCTGATGCAAGTATTTCCTTTAATTGTTCTATGAGCTTTAATAATGATTCAAGCTCATCTTTTATTTTCTTTTGCTCAAGTGAGCTTAATTTTTGCAGTTTCATGTCAAGAACAGCATTTGCCTGCTTTTCAGTCAGGTTAAAATTTGAGATTAATAGTTTTCTTGCATCCTCTGTTGAGCCTGATCTTTTTATGAGTGTTACAACACTGTCAATGTTTGCGAGAGCAATCCTAAGCCCCTTTAAAATATGGGCCCTCTCCTCTGCTTTTCTTAAGTCAAATTGTGTTCTCTTTCTTATGACCTGCCTGCGGTGGTTTAGATGGCAGATAATCAATTGCTTCAGGTTAAGGACTCTTGGCTGGTTATTTATAAGTGCGAGATTTATGATTCCAAATGAGTCCTGCATCCTTGTATGCTTAAACAGCTGGTTAAGGACTATCTCGGGGTTTGCATCTCTTTTTAGCTCTATAACTATTCTTATTCCTTCCCTGTCTGATTCATCCCTCAAGTCAGATATTCCATCTATCTTCTTGTTCCTCACATTGTCTGCTATCTGCTCTATAAGATTTGATTTGTTAACCATGTAGGGAATCTCAGAAACAATTATTGATTTTTTGTTGACTTTTTCAATAATCTCTGTTTTTGACCTTATAACTATTTTTCCCCTTCCAGTATGAGCTGCGTTTATTATTCCTGCTCTGCCGCAGATTAATGCGCCTGTGGGAAAATCAGGGCCTTTAATTATATGAAGAAGCTCGTCAACAGTTGTATCTGGATTGTCTATAACTTTTATTATGCCATCTGCTATCTCAACAAGGTTATGAGGGGGCATATTAGTTGCCATTCCAACAGCAATTCCAGAAGAGCCATTAATCAGCAGGTTAGGAAGTTTTGATGGAAGCACCATTGGCTCTTTTGCTGATTCATCGAAGTTTGGCTGGAATTTTACAGTCTCTTTGTCAATATCTTCCAGCATCTCTTCTGCAAGCCTTGGCATTCGTGCTTCTGTATTATGATTAATGAATCCATTAGAGATAAATGAATGGCAATTGCTATCAACCTTTATTGAGAATACTTCTTCTTTTTTATTTAATTTTTTGATTATTTTTACCTTATCAAATAAGTATCTTTGATTAAGTATCAAGTCAATAATCTTCTTATCTTTATTGTTAATAATTGCTATTAATCTCCTGTAGTTTTTTTCTAAATTATTGTATCTGTCAAAATTATTTTTTAGTATAAACTGTGTTTTATATTTATTTCTCAGGTAGTTATTTAAGTGAGGAATAAAATCTGTTTTGCTCATCCTATTGGAATTTATTGAACTAATTTTAGAAATAATTTCTTTTTTTCTTTCTGAAAAAAAGTTTATTTCATCCTTAAATCTTTTAATAGAATTACACCCAGAAATTATTAGTTTATAGCATTCATTTCTCTTGTCTTTGTAAGGGCTTGTTGTAACTATTCCAAAATTCAATAAAAGAATTTTTAATTGTTTAATTAAAGTCTCGCTTTTTGAATTATAAGTTAACTCAATGCTCTTTCCATTGTGCCTTTTGTCTGTTTTATATATGACTGAACCATCTCCCTCAAACAAGCCATTTAAAAAGCTTGAAACAATCTTTTTAGATGATTGCAATACTGAAAAGGGGACTTCTTTTTTGTCTGATTTTCTATCTTCAAGGCCAATATTTTTTAAAAATTCTACCGCTTGTTTATGATAAAAATCAAGCTCTAAACAATTTCCTGCAATTTTTCTTTCATATAGTTGAGTACCCTCAAATTGAGTATATATTATATTTTTAGCATAATTATAAAATTGCATATCTGAATTGCTAAAGAGTATTTTATTTTGATGGAAAGAACCCTCTGAAACTAATGCTCCTAATAAAAATGCTAATTCTTTATTCATCTTTGAAGGCAACTTTATTTTCTTTGTTCTCTTGTTAAATTTTGGCTTAAACTTAGTTAAATTTAAGTCTTTTTTTGCAAATAAAGATGAATTTCTGTTTAACAAAACAATATCCTTTTCTTTTATTTCCTCAAGAAGCTTCCATTGTATTTGTGGGATTTTGTTTTTTAATGTCCAGCACATGATAGGGTGGTTGTATGACCCCTTAATTTTATATCCTAAATTTGTTTGCAAAGAAATAATATTATGTTTTCCTGAATTAAAGAATTTTGAAGATGTATTTTTCTTGTTATTATAAGATAATACCTCCATATTAATTTTTGCTTCTTTTTTATCAGATATATTTTTTATATTAAGCATGCCCTTATCTGTTAATATTAGTGAATCTCCTGTAATACAGTATCTCATGGCAGCTGCTGAATCGCCGTCAATTGAGCCAAAATTACCATGGCCCTGCACTAAAGGGTATCTTAATGAGAAACCCTGGGCCATCCTGACCAAAGTATCATAAATGGATGCATCACCATGCGGATGGTATTTGGCCATGCAGTTTCCAACAACATTTGCTGATTTCCTGAATGGCTTGTTATGAAATAAACTGTTTTCATACATGGTATAAAGAACTCTTCTGTGAACCGGCTTTAGGCCGTCGCGGGCATCTGGCAAAGCCCTGCCTACTATAACACTCATAGAGTATGAAATATAAGATTCCTTCATCTCATCAGCTATTAATCTCTTAATAATTCTCTGTTCTTTTTGCTCGTTTTCTGGCATTTTCTCTCGATAAATAGTAATTTAGCCTAGTTTATATATCTTTTGTATAAGGATTAGAAGGTCTGTATTGCTGGAATCCAAGGGTTTCAGCTATTTGGAATTTAGCTGAAATTTTGTGTTTTATTTTCTGGTTTAAAAAGAAAAGATTTATATACATGATATATATACTTATATATGTGATGTAATATGGTACAAGCTGTAATAAATATAACTGAAAACACTAACAGGGTATTGAATATTGTAAAGGCAAAGTTTGGCCTCAGGGATAAGTCTCTGGCTATTAACCTGGTAGTGAATGAATACGAAGAGAATTTTCTAGAGCCACAATTAAGGCCTGAATATATTAAGAAATTAAAGAAAATAAGGAAACAGAAAGGAATTCGGTTTAAAAGTATTGACGGGCTAAGAAAACACATTGAAAACATTTAAACTAAGGTATTAATGACAATGAGTATATATGAATTTGAGATAAAACCCGAATTAGAGAAAAAACTTGTTAAGTTATGCAAGAAAGATAAATCAACCTATGAAAAAATCATGAAAAAGATA
>JAFCCI010000012.1 GCA_017610275.1 Candidatus Woesearchaeota archaeon | reverse complement strand
TAAATTAGCTAATGCTATAAAAGGAATCAAATGCCCAAATGAAAAATGCATAACAAACCATGAAAATGTTGAAACGTTGTTTTATCCTGAAAAAGATTATCCTAAAAAAGCAAGATGCCACTACTGCGAAAGATGCATTGAAATTGATTAAAAAATATGTAAAAAATGATTGATCTAAGCACAAGCATTGCAGGAGTAAAACTAAAAAATCCAACAATACTCTCTTCAGGAATTCTTGGCACAAGTCCTGAGCTCATAAAAAGGGCTTTTGAAAATAATGCAGGGGCAGCAACAATAAAATCAATAGGTCCAAAACTAAGAGATGGCAATAATAATCCAAGTGTAATTAATTTTGGTCATGGATTATTAAATGCAGTGGGACTTCCAGGTCCTGGCTATAAAAATATGGATGTGGAATTTAATGAACTTTCAAAAATAAAAGATCCTGTTATATGGAGCATTTATGGAAGCAAAATAGAGGATTTTGTCAATATCACAAAGTACATAATAAAATATAAGCCAAAAATAATTGAGCTTAATATATCATGCCCTAACAAGGAAAATGGCATGTTATTTTCTCAGGATAAAAAATCAGCTGCAAATGTAACAAGAAGTGTAAAAGAGGTTGCTGAAAAAACCATTATTATTCCAAAACTTTCCCCAAATGTAGCTAATATTTCTGAGATTGCTTATGCATGTGAAAAAGCAGGGGCAGATGCAATAAATGCAATTAACACAGTGCAGGGAATGGTTATTAATATTGATGCAAAAAAGCCTGTTCTTTATTACAAAAAAGGCGGAATGAGCGGGCCTGCTATAAGGCCGATTGCAGTAAGATGTGTTTATGATATTTATGAAAATGTGAAAATCCCAATAATAGGAACAGGTGGCATAACAAATGGAAGAGATGCAATTGAGATGATTCAGGCAGGAGCCTCTGCTGTTGGAATCGGCTCAGCTGTTTACTATCATGGCATTAATGTATTTGGGAACATAGTAAATGAAATAAAAGAGTGGATGCAGGAAAATAGTTATAACTCAATAAAAGAAATTATAGGGATTGCACATGAATAATATGGAAAAAGAACAAAAAGTTCATAAAAAACTTACAATAAAGCAAATTATAAATGAAAATTATAAGACAAAAACATTTTTCTTTAATGAAAAAATTGATATAAAGCCTGGCCAGTTCATCATGCTCTGGCTTCCTGCTATTGATGAAAAACCATTTACTTTATCTTATAAAAAGCCTGCTGCAGTAACAGTCGAGCTAAAGGGAAATTTTACAAAAGAATTATTCAAATTAAAGAAAGGAGATAATTTATTCTATAGGGGGCCTTTTGGAGATGGTTTTACAGCTTCTGCAAAAAAAGCAGTTGTTGTTGCTGGCGGCATGGGCCTGGCAGGGGTTTCATTATTAATTGAAAACCTAAAAAAATCAAAAGTAATTTTTGGCGCAAAGCAAAAAAGAGATTTGTTTTTTAAAAATAGGTTTGATATGGATATCTGCACAGATGATGGCAGTATTGGCTATAAGGGTTTTGCAACAGATAAGTTAAGAAAATTGCTTAAAGAGGAAAAATATGATATTATTTACACATGCGGCCCGGAAATAATGATGAAAAAAGTTTTTGATATTGCAGAAAAGTATAAAATCAAGTGTGAGGCATCTCTTGAAAGATTTATGCGTTGTGGCATTGGCATTTGCGGAAGCTGTGCATGCGGAGATAAGCTGGTTTGCAAGGATGGCCCTGTCTTCAACTCAGATAATTTAAGAAAAATGAATGATTTTGGCAGATATACAAGGCTAAAGAATGGAAGAAAGGCAAGTTTGCAGGAATATCATAAGGGGAGAAGTTAGAATGTCCCTAGCTATAAAAAACGGCCAGATATTCATAAACAATGGCCTAATCAAAAAGAATATTTTAGTTGAAAACAGCAAGATAAAAAAAATAACCAACAACAATATTAAAGCTGAAAAAACAATTGATGCTTCTGGAAAGATTGTTCTGCCAGGAATAATTGATTCTCACGTTCATATGAGGGAGCCTGGCCAGGAATACAAGGAAGACTTTTTTAGTGGAAGCTGTGCTGCAGCAGCTGGAGGGGTTACTACATTCCTTGACATGCCAAACAACAAGCCGCCAATACTAACAGCCTTGGATTTAGAGAAAAAAAGACAGGCTGCAAAGAAAAGCATTGTCAACTATGGTTTTTATTTTGGCACTGATGGAAAAAATATAAATGAGTTCAAAAAAATAAGCAATGTTGCTACATTAAAGGTTTATATGGACAAAACAACTGGAAATCTGATAATTAATGATGAAAGTGTATTAAATAAGATTTTCATGCGCTTTAAAAGAATAGCTGTACATGCAGAGGAAGAAAACGTTGAAAGAGCAATAAAACTTGCAATTAAGAATAAAAACCAGCTTCATCTTTGCCACATAAGTTCAAGAGAAGAAATCAATTTAATAAGAAATTTTAAGAACAATAAAGAATGCAAGATATTTGTTGAGGTAACACCCCATCATCTCTTTCTCACAAAAGAGGATGAAAAAAACTCTTTTTTCATGATGAAACCTGGGCTTAAGACAAAAAAAGACCAGGACGCACTATGGAAAGCCATTAAAGATGGAACAATGGATAGGATAGCAACAGATCATGCTCCTCATACAATAACTGAAAAGGAATCAGAAAATCCACCATATGGTGTTCCGGGCATTGAAACAATGCTTCCACTTCTATTGGACGCTGTCAACAACAAAAAATTATCATTAAATGATGTTGTAAGGCTTACAATAAAAAATCCTGCAGAAATGTTTGGTATAAAAAACAAGGGAAGGATTGAAACAGGCTTTGATGCTGACTTGGTAATCGTTGATATGAAAAAAACAAAAACAGTCAGCAATAAAAATTTATTCACAAAATGCAGATGGTCACCTTGGCATGGGAAAGAACTAAGGGGCTGGCCAATAACAACAATTGTAAATGGAAATGTTGTTTTTAATAACAACAAGATTGAAAATATAAACGCAAAAGAAGTAATGTTTAATAATAAAAGATAGTTAGATTTTGTTTTTCAAAAAATATATAAACTTCATCTCAGAAATAATTTAAATGGGACTAAGTGAAAGGTTACGCAACAGTGGGTCACCTGAAGAGAAATGGCTAATTCTAGGCAATGAAGCGCAAAAGCTGATTAGAAAAAAAGGAAAGATAAAAAAAGAAAATATATTAGATGTAACAGATTTTGTTAACTTTCGAGTTCATAAAAAGCTTTATCCTTTTGGCAAAATTATAGCTAATGCCCATATTAAAAAATATGGGCCAAATTATGTTACAAATATTCTAACTGTTGAATCATCTGGCAATGCCTTTGCAGTACTTGTTGGAGAAGGTTTTTATGAGTCAATGATTTTTGCAAGAAAAACTATTCCTATAACTGTTAAGGATGAAGAGCTTTATTCCTCTGAAGCAGAATCATACACAAAAGGAAAGAAAAACAAAATAGTTATTAAAAAGAGTTTTATTAAACCTGAAGACAGGGTTCTTATTATAGATGATTTTATTGCAAGAGGAAATGCAACCTTTGCATTACTTGATATTATTAATCAGGCAGGTGCAGAACTTGCAGGAATTGTCGCACTCATCACAAAGGATTATAAAGGCCAGGAAGGCTATCAAAAATTAAAAAAATATATTGATGATTATAACACAGATCATGAAAACAAGGCATCATTAAACTCGCTTGTCAGGATAAAAGGTATGAGCACTACTCCAGAAAACATAAAATTTTATAAATCTCCTTTAATACTTAACTAAAATGGCTAAAACAGATAAAAAATTCATTGAGGAAAAGGTTAGTGAAATCAAAGAGCTGGTTGGAATAGAAAAAGTTGTATCTGCCATGTCAGGGGGTGTTGATTCTGCAGCAGCAACTGTTCTGGCACATAAAGCTGTTGGAAATAATTTAAGTGTATTTTTTATTGACACCGGCTTTATGAGACAGGATGAATATGAAAATGTTGTAAACAGCATGAAGGATTATAATATTAAAATTAATTTAATAGATGTTAAAGAAGAATTTTTTAGTGCTTTAAAAGGAATTAGTGACCCAGAAGAAAAGAGAAAGGCATTTAGAAATACATTTTATTCTGTTTTTGGAAATATTTTAAAGCAGGAAAAAGCAAGCTACCTTGTTCAGGGAACAATAAAAGCAGATGTTATTGAAACAAAAGCAGGGGTTAAGACACAGCACAATGTTTTAGAGCAGATAGGGATTAATCCAGAGTCATATGGCCTTAAGATTATAGAGCCATTAAAGGAGTTATATAAAGATGATGTAAGAAATGTTGCAAAAGAATTAGGACTGCAAAAAACTATTTATGAAAGAATGCCATTTCCAGGACCTGGTTTGTCAATAAGGGTTATTGGAGAAGCAACAAAAGAAAGAATTGGTATCGTAAGAAAAGCAACCTATATTGTTGAGCAGGAGCTAAAGGATTTGAGGCCATTCCAGGCATTTGCTGTTTTAATGAATGACAAGGCAACAGGGATAAAAAACAATGAGAGAAACTATGGAAATATAATTATTATAAGGTCTGTTAAAAGCAAAAATGCTATGACAGCAGAGCCAACAGAAGTGCCTTTTGATATTTTACAAAAATTAGGAAAAAGAATAACCAGTGAAATGCCAGAAGTTGTAAGGGTTGCATACGAAATAACGTCCAAGCCGCCAGCAACTATAGAATATGAATAAGTGTACCTATTCTGGAGTGCTACAAAAAGTTTTTAATAAAGAGAGTTTTATTAACATATAAGTTACAATGACAATGTTTGATTTTCTAAAAAAAGGGGAAAAAGCAGAAGAAAAAACAGATATAAAGCAAGAGGTTCAAATCCCTAAACCAAAAAAATCTGAAAAAATGCTTACAGAGCTTCCTGAGTTTCCAACAATGGAAGAGGAATATGTTAACCCGCTTCCAAAAATAGAGCCTTTAAATGGGTTAGAAAAATCAGAAATAAGTATTCCTTCATTAGGAGAAACTTCTTTTGGAAAGGTTGCTCTTCATCCAGAAAAAAGTATTTCTCCTGAATTTGGTGAAATTAATAAAGATGTTGAAGAGCAGGAAATAGGAAAGGAGATTGAACTACCCACAATGGTAATGGAAGAGACTGAAAAAAAAATTTCTTTGCCAGCAAAGATTAAGATGCCAGAAAAAAGAGTATTTAATCCAAAAAAACCTGTTTTTGTAAATGTCAAGAGTTATAAGGGAATATTAAATGAAATTTGTGTTGTTATAAATATCCTGGAAAATTCAGAAGAAGTAGTAAAAAGACTAAATAATATTAAAATAAGAGAGAGTAATGAGCTAAAAGAAATGCACGATTCGCTAGAGGGCTTAAATAAAAAGATTATAGCAGTAGATAATATACTATCAAAGGGGTGATATAATGCAGGAAAATGCGCAGGTCTTCATAAAAATTGAGGAATATAATAAGATACTGGAAACAGTAAAGCTTGTCAAGGGCAAGCTTAATGAAGCAAGGAACATACTTAAGAGAATCAGCGAGCTGAAGATAGAGGAATACAACCAGCTTGGCAAATGGGACTCAAACCTCGAGGAGATTGAGAAAAAAATAGCATCTGTTGATGAGGAATTGGGAAAACCAGAATCTACATAAGAGGATTTATGGCAGAAACAAAGGGATTTTATGTTGGTGTAAAGGAACCAGTTAGCTTAAGGAGGAATCTTCTTGAATCATTAAAAAGTATTATACAAAGACTTAAGGACTATGAAAATCTTAAGTTAATAAGGAAAGAAAAATATAAAAATGTCCTTGAATTCAGGGATAAGATAAATGAAATATTAGTTCTCCTGTCTGATTTAAAGGAACATCTTCCAAAACATGAATTAAGAGAAGGTGCTAATATAAAAAGAAATGCAGAAAAAAACAAAAAAGGAAAAACAAAGAAAGTTAAAATTGAAACAGATGAAATAGAAAAGTTAGAAAAGGATCTTGTTGAGATTGAGTCAAGGCTTAGGAGCATATAATTTCTTTAATTTAATTTGTTACTGATTCTATTACTTTAAAAAAACATAAGATATATAAAATAGTCTTAATGATTTTAACAATTAAATAAAGTAAAATGATTATTAATAAAATAAATCAATTGCTAAATAATTCAAAATTTAGTTCTGATGAAAGAAAAGAATTAATTGAGATATTTAAGAGAATATCATATGATGAAAGTGAAGAAGAGCTATTAAGGTTATTGGGGATAGTTGCTGGGAAGGCATTTATAGGTCCTGCTTATTTTCATTTAGACATATCCAACAACTGCAACATGAACTGTTCTTATTGCTGGTTTCACTCTAAAACAGCATCAGATAGGAAATATACAGATAAATGGAAAAAACAGCAAATTAAATTAAATGTATTTAAAAAATTAGTTGATGATTTGCATGAACTCAAAACAGGGTTGATTCTTTTTAGCGGGGCAGGAGAGCCTTTAATCCATCCAAAAATTATTGAAATGGTTGATTATGTTAAGAGGAATGGAATAATTTTGCAATTGTTCACCAATGCTTTGTTGTTAGATGAAAATTATGCTAAAAAATTAGTTGATGCTAATTTGGATGAAATATACTGCAGCATATCTGCAGCTAATATTAATACATACAGAAAACTACATCCTCCGTCTAGAAAAAATGAATTTGAAACCATTGAAAGGAATATTATGTTTCTCTCAAAATACAAAAAGAAACAAAATAAAACAAACCCCAAAATTATAATAATTGAAGTGATAAACAGCTTGAATTACGATGAAGCGCTGGAAATGGTAGGCTGGGCCAAAAAAGTTGGTGCAAATGCAATCAGATTTCAGTTAATGCATAATATTAAATTAAAGCATCTGATGCTAAACCAAAAGGAAAGGGAGGAATTTAAGAAAAACTTAGATAAGGTTAAAAATCTGGCAAAAAAGTACAATATCAAAATTCAGGAAAATATTAATGTGCAGATTGAAACTTTTGATTCAAAATCAGGAGATTGGGAAATTGACTTTTACAAGAAAAAAGGTTGCTTTGCTGGATGGTATTTCTCGAGATATTGGGTATCAGACGGAATTTCATTTTGCTGCGCACATAAAATAGTAGATAGCTTAGAAAATAAAAGATTTAAAAATATCTGGAATTCAGATAAGTATAACAAAATGAGAGTTATTGCAAGGGATGGCAATGTTAAAAGAAACATTAAAATGGTGGATGGGAATAGTCTTCTTGATGAAGAATGCAATCATTGCGGGAATTATGATTTAAACAGAGCAGCATATGAAAAACTTAAAACATATGGCCTCTTAAAATTTATTTAATAATAATCTCAATTTTTTCAAAAGATTTTTATAATAAACTTTAATTCTAAGGGAATATGCGGGGATGGCAGAGTGGTCAAATGCGATGGACTCAAGTTAATTGAGTAATGAGATTAGGCAATGATTAAACATTCATTAGGTGAAATCCATTTCCTTAGTGGATACGAGGGTTCGAATCCCTTTCCCCGCATTACAAACCTTTTTAAATAAATAGTTTTTTTAAATAAATATGATAGAAATATGTACTGTTGGCGGCTATAACGAAGTTGGGAAAAATATGACTGCTGTCAATGTTGATGGCGAAGTTGTAATATTTGACATGGGAATTCATCTTGAAAGCTACATAAAGTATACAGAAGATGAAGATATCATTAATGTAGATCCTTCTGAGCTGATAAAAGTAGGTGCTGTTCCTGACATAACAAAAATAGAGAAATGGAAGGATAAAGTTAAGGCAATAATTCCAACGCATGCTCACCTTGACCATATTGGAGCTGTGCCTTATTTAAGCAATAATTATGATGCACCTATTCTTGGAACTCCTTTTACAATAGCTGTTTTGAAGACAATACTAAAGGACGAGAAAATTATAATTAAAAATAAGATAAGAAAGCTTGCTCCAAATTCTGTTTTCCAACTCTCAAAAAATTTAAAGGTTGAGTTTATTAACATGACTCACTCAACACCCCAGACTGTTATGGTTGCCTTGCACACAAAGTATGGGATTATACTTTATGCAAATGATTTCAAGTTTGACAGGTTTCCAACCCTTGGCGAGAAGCCAAATTTCAAAAGATTAAAAGAACTTGGTAAGAAAGGAGTTTTGTGCCTTATTGTTGACTCAACATATTCACGAAGCTGTAAGAAAACTCCATCTGAATCAGTTGCAAAAGAGATGCTAAAGGATGTTTTGCTTGGAACAGGAAACAAGGGCAAGGCTGTTTTTGTTACAACATTCTCATCGCATATTGCAAGATTAAGAAGCATTGTTGAGTGCGGTAAAAAAATGAATAGAAAGATTGTTTTTCTTGGAAGGTCATTATCAAAATATTGCAAGGCAAGTGAAAGTGTAGGCATAGCAAAATTCTCTGATGTTAAGATTGTGAAGTATAGAAATGATATAAAAAGAACTTTGGAAAAAATAAACAAGATAGGTATTGGCAAATATCTTGTTGTGTTGACAGGGCATCAGGGAGAGCCAAAAGCAGCACTTTCAAGGATAGTTAATGGGGAGCTTGGATTTAAATTCGAGCCGGATGATCATGTTGTATTTTCATGCAAGACAATACCCACTCCGACAAATATTGAGAACAGGCGTGTTTTAGAGGAAAAGCTAAAAAACCAGCATGTCAGAATCTTCACAGATATTCATGTGTCTGGCCATGCTGCAAGAGAAGATTCCCGGGATTTGATTGAGCTTGTGAGGCCAAAGCATATTATACCTGCCCATGGCGAGCACAAGATGACCTCTGCAATGGCTGACCTTGCTTTGGAAATGGGCTATAAGGAAAAAGATATTCATGTTATGAGAAATGGGCAAATCCTAAAGATTCCATCTTAATACTTAAACCTTTTTTCATACTTCTTATGGTCAAGCCATTCTAAAACTAAACTAACTACTACAATTTCATCATTAACAATAGAATAGATTAATCTCCATGCCTTTGGCAAATCGTACTTCCAAACATTCTTGACACCATATTTTATAATGTATTCTTTGGGGATTAGTCTCTTCGGAATTTGTATTCCACAAAAAGCGTTCTCTTCGATGTTATCTAAGGCTTGGTTTATAAATTTAAATAATTCTCTTTCAGAGTCATCTCCTTTTTCTAACTTATAAAATGCTTCTCTTATGCTTTCATCCGCAAATCTAATATCTGACGACAACTTCACTTTTTTCTACCCAAGTCTTTTCTATTATAGTATTTTCTTGCTAATTCAGGGTAATAAATCCACCCGATTTTGCCTTCTGAGTCTATTGAAATCTTTTTAGAGTATAATAAATATCTAATTATTAAATCAAATGTCTGATACATCATTTTTTTAGGTAATGCTCCCCATAACCTTGTCTTTTTAAATTCACCGTCATTTCTTTTTATAAATTCTTCTACCATAAGGATTGTATCTAACCGGGGATACCGTAAAATATCCTCTTTTTTTGGTAAAATTGTTTTAGTTATCATATTATATCAGTAGATATAATAATAAATATATAAGCTTTTCGCTTTTATTTAAAAACAGTTCTAACTCTTTTTTTATTACTTTATAAATTAGTAATTAACTAAAAAGATTTATATATAAGGGGCTTTTAAGATTTTATATAAAAAAGTTTATATACATATGGTGTTTTATTAAATATATTGGGGGTAAAAAATGAAACTTACACTTGCAGAACCAAAATACCTAAAGGAAAGCATATCAGTCATATCAGAGCTTGTCAATGAGGCTAGATTTAAAATTGGGCCGGATGGAATTGAGCTTGTTGCAATGGACCCGGCAAATGTTGCAATGGTGATTTTTAAGCTTCTCTCAAGCTGTTTTGTTGAATATGATGTCAATAAAGAGTTTACTATAGCAATTGACCTTAGCAGACTAAAGCAGGTATTGAGAAGAGCAAAGCCAAATGATATCCTATCTTTAGATATTGAAGAAGACAAACTAAAAATCCAGCTTAAATCCAACACAACAAGAGTTTTCTCTTTGCCAATAATTGAGCTTGAGGAAAAAGAGCAAAAAATACCTCAATTAAGCTTTCCGGTAACAATAAAGACAAAATCAGAGATACTATCTAGTGCAATAGAGGATGCTGACATTGTGGCAGAATCTGTAAGCTTTATAGCAGAACAAAATAAATTCAGTTTGCAGGCAGAGGGTGATCTTAATAAAGCAATCATTGATATGAAGCAGGGAGAGGAAACAAATATTGTTTCAGACTCAAAGGAAAAAATAGCTGCAAAATATTCTGTTGAATACCTAAAAAAGATGATGAATGGCTCTAAGCTGGCAGATAAAGTAACAATACAGTTTAACAAAGATTATCCTCTAAAGCTAGAATACAAAGAAATTGACAAGGTTGTAATAAGCTTTGTGCTTGCACCAAGGGTTGAGAACGAATAATGCTCTAACTTGCAGCTGGTATGAACTCTAGTTGTAAAGTTTATCCTTTCTTAATTTATGGGTATATAGATTAGTAATCTTCAGTTCTTTGAAAGAAATTAAAAAGAACCCCTGAAGATATATTTTGGTATGTTGCTGAACTAAGAGGAGGATTCATTTGCGAAGCAATACTTCTAAAGAATCCTTCATTTTGAATGTTCATATAGAAATCAACTAACAGGCCTGTTGCTAATTGAGTCAATACTCTACCTTCTGGAAATCCTTCTTTCTTTAATGCATAATATGCCATATCTGCATTATCAACAACTTCTTCTGGAGATCCCGGTAAAATTGTTAATATACCAACAGGAGTATTATAACTTGTACTCATTGACCAACCGTTATTTTCCATTGCCCCATAAACTTTATCTGCTCTTTCAGCAACTGCTGATGGTGTGAGACATGAGTTAATTAATACTGAAGCAAGTAATGCTGTATCTAATGATTCTGGCCATTCTTGTTTTACTAACTCTTGGTAAATTTGTTCAACTTTATCTACAATTTTTTTTGGTTCTCCCATTAGACTAAATCTTGCAGCAACAGCATTATTTATTGAACTTGATCCCCATCCATATTTGTTTTTCATTAGTTCCCATGTATTATCCATGCCTTCAACTAAGGTTGCAACATCTTTGTTTTTAGATGATTTCAAAATAACTAAAGCTGCATTACCTGTTTCATAATTATTATCATACCCTTTTTCTGTTAAAGCAGAATCTAGTTTATTTAGTTTTCTAACTAATTCTTCTAAAGGCTGATCTTTAATACCCATTATTTCAGCAGCAATAGGAAGTTGTTTTACATCGGTCCAACTAATTTCATCTAATAACGTTGAAGCTTCTTTGAATCTTTCAATGAGACCATCAACTTCTCCTTCATAACTTGCTACCGTTTGAGCAGCAGAAGTCATTGGATGTGATTGACCATATATTTCAGCTAATTTATCATAAACAATATACAGTCTTTTTGCTCTATTAACAATGTATTCTTCTAATTTTGTAATTTCAGTCTCAAATTCATCATAGGCACATTCTCCTAATCTATAAAGTCTTGCTTTCATTCTAGAAAATAAGAAAGAGGATTTGTCAGTAGGTTTTACATAACTTTCAAAAGTTTGAACATAACTTTTCAAATCTTGTTTTACGCCTTCAAGTCTTTCTTTTTTAGATTGTGAATTAGATAATTTTTGATTTAATGTTTTAAATTTAATTTTAGCGTCATCCAGGTTTCTTTGTTTTCTATCAAGAGTTGCTTGTCTTGACCAGAATTTATGCCAATCTGAATTTAGTTTATCAGTCAGAGTAACTATTTGAGTTTGATAATGTTCAACTTGACATCTGTATGATTTAATATCCTTATTTAAATAATTCAATCTGGATGCATCTGATTGCATTCTTCGATATTGAGTGGGATCTAAAATAGTTATGAGGCCTTTCTCTTGCATAAATTGTGCTGTTTGAGAATTGATAATATGAAGTCTGCCTTTATTTAAAAATTTAAGAGCAGTATAAACTTGACTCAGATTCATTTTATTTATTTCCTAAAGTTCTATTAGATTTTGTAGTGCGTACTCAAAAATGTGTGATTTATTTCTAAAAGAGCCTCCTCTAACGAGCTTTTTGCTCTGTTTTATAAGGTCTTCTTCGACTGTTATGCTAATTTGTTGTTTCATTTATATATCACAATATAGAAGAATATGATATTTCTATATAAAGTTTTTGTTTTTTAACTACTCTTTAGTAAATATGAAATTCGTTCATAAAAACAGAGAGGTTAAAGCATCACGCTTGAATATGACTAAAATCTATTTCTTTTTTTAATCTTTTTTAATAATTAGATTCAATTAAATTTTTTACTTACATAATGAGTATTAAATCAGAGCTATTACTTATATGATAAGTATTAATAATATATTTCTCTTACATAATAAGTAAAATTATATTAAAATACTTATATACTAAGTAATATTTAATCTTTTTTCTTACATAATGAGTATATTAATTTTTATTT
The DNA here is from genome assembly GCA_017610275.1 of Candidatus Woesearchaeota archaeon. Taxonomy (GTDB): domain Archaea; phylum Nanobdellota; class Nanobdellia; order Woesearchaeales; family CG1-02-33-12; genus CG1-02-33-12. The sequence continues at coordinate 6,974 of JAFCCI010000012.1, read as the reverse complement.
TGTTAGGTTTGATAGTAAGATTTATATATAAGTACTTACATAATAAGTATAAGAAGAGGTTTGAAAATAAGCGAAAGCGTTAGAGTAAAAGGGGGGGAAAGGGATATCCCCAAATTTGAGGCAGAGAATTCTAGTTTTAGCAAGATAAAGCAATACTTAAAAGACCCTGAGGATTTTAAAATTGCCCTAAAATCCTTAATAGGTTATTTAGAGCAGGAGAAGGGTTTTAATTCTGATGAAATTATCAGGTTGATTGTTAGGGGGGGAAAGCCAAAGGATGTTGAGATTCCAACATGTATATTTAATGGTAAGCTAAGTGCTTTAGAAACAATTGTTAAATACTTAAAGGAAAACCTTGACCTGAAATATAGCAGTATTGCAAAACTTCTCAATAGAAATGACAGGACAATATGGATAACTTATTCTAATTCAAGGAAAAAATATATTAAAAAATTTGTTGTTAAGGATAATAAATTTTTTATTCCTGCTTTAATCATCAGCAACAGGTCACTTTCTGTTCTTGAGTCAATTGTTTCTTACCTGAAAGATAACCTAAATCTCAGATACTCACAAATCGCTTTAATGCTTCATCGTGACCCAAGGACAATCTGGACAGTTTATAATAGAAGGAGGAAGAAATGAAAAAAGGAAAAACTAAAAAAATAGGATATGTAAAGGTAAACCCTTCTAAATTAATTAAGAAAAAATCCAGTAACAAGTCTAAATATAATAATCTAGTTAAAAAATATTCTTTAGAGATTGAGAAGTATAAGACAAGGGTAAATACATTAAAAAATATTAATAAGTTGATTATCCCATCAATACTAATTATAGCTATCCTTGGGGTTTTAGTTTTCTTAAGGCCTGTGTTTATTGGTTATTTTGCACTTGAAGAGGCAGAAGAGCATGTGAGTGAAATTAATAAATTGTTTGTTGAAAACAGCAGTTATTTACTTAGCTTAGAAGAAGGGGAATTAAAATCATTAGCTATTAGCGGTCAGTTAATTGGAAAAGGCACTACAAGAGTTTATCTTGAGACAGGCAATGAAAGCTATCTTGTCTTTGATTCAACTGCTCTTGAAAAGCAAGGTCTTACTGGCATAACAGGGCTTGCAGTTAAGGAACAGAACAAAACAAATAAAGGACAAGAGAAAAAAACAAACTTAACTTTGCCGGTAAGTGAAAGCATCCATGCTAATAAAACACCTGCTGAAGATGAGGCTCTATCAACAAAGAAAAATATCTCTAAAAACAAGAGTACAGAATCAAATGAAACAATTACAATTAATGAACCTGTTCCTACAGATGAAACAGAAAATCTTGATATAACTCCTCCAAACCCAATAACAAACCTTCAGGTAACCAACAAAACAGGCGCTGTTGTTCTCATCTGGACAAATCCAGATAATCCTGATTTTGCAGATGTCAAGGCATTAAGAAAAGAAAACATGTATTCTAATGTTAACTATAGCAAGGCAATAGCTGACAGCTTAGTTGTTGATATTACAGATAAAATTAATTCTCCAACAACACTATTGGATGATGCAGTAACTGCTGATACAACTTATTATTATAGGGTTTATTCATATGATAGCAGCCTTAATCATGCTCTAGGACAGGGAGTTCTTGCTACTGTGCAGAGCATTGGATTAAATGAAACTGTTACTGTAAATGAAAGTATAAAATTAAATGAAACAATTTCAGTTAATGAAACTTTTAGTTTGAATGAATCAGTAAATGAAACAATATTAGTAAATAAAACTTCAGTTAATAAAACACTGAAGAACATTACAAATCCTCCTGAAGATGCAGAGATTTTAATTAAGCTTGGATATAAGGATGGAACAGAGTTTGATACTGATGATAATGGCATTGAAGCAAGAGATGGAATAATAGACTTTAAGGTCAATGTTAAATTTAACTGGGCTGTTAATAAAAGCAACTTATGTGCTGTCTGGGAAACTTACTCCGTAGATAATGGAAGTGCTGTGAAAGTCTGTTATGGAAATGAAAAATGCTGCAACTTTGTTGGGCTTGAGCCATTAATATCTAATTGGGATGAAGTATTTTATTCTTATTATTCAAGATATGGAGCAACAGCTAACAATAAAATAAGCGCCCAGGTTGTTTATGTTGATTACAGCACTAGTGAGGAAAATCCATATTCTTATGTTTATTATTCTGACTGGAATAGCCTGAATGCAATTTTCATTGAGGAAGAGAAAATAACTGAGTTTAATGATGTTTGCATAGAAACATGTCTATTAAGTCTTAATGAAACATCTTACAGATTAAGAATTGAATTGGAAAATGCAAATTTAAGGCTTGACAGCATCAGTTACACAATAATACCAAAAGAAGATGAAGAGGAAAATAATGCTCCTGAACTCTTAATGAATATTCCGGATATCATAATCAGTAAAAACAGTGAATTTTCAATTGACTTAAGTGAATATTTCTTTGATGAAAATGGTGATTCATTAGGATACACAGTTTATGAAATGGATGATATCTCAGCTTTGGTTAATGAAAGCATTGCAACCTTAATTCCTGAAAAAGAATTTACAGGAATAAGGCACACATTTATTATAGCAAATGACTCAAAATCAATAGCAGTTTCAAATGTTTTTAGTGTTAATGTAACTATGGTTTCAGTAGTAAAGAATATTACAATAGAAAATGTTACTATTTTTAATGTTACTGAACTGCCAACACAGCTAAAGGCAGAAATAAACAAGCCTGTTAAATGGGCAGATATAATCTCTGCAGAAAACAGCGAAGCAATAAACAAGACAATTAATGTTTCTTTCACTGTCCCAGAGCAGGCATTTAATATTGCTGTTAAAGATATTAAATTAAATAAATTAATTGATAAGAACAAGATAGTTGTAAAGCCAAGTAAAGATAAGCTTAAGGAAATTAAAGAAAGTGAAACAAAAGAGAAGGAGCTGGAATTTGAAGATAACTTTGAGGAAAATGAAGCAAAAGAATATCTAGTTGAATATGAAACAAGTGCCCCTGTTGCTGTTGAAAAGGAAATTAGTTCTATAAAAAAGCAGATAACAATAAGCTCTGATATTCATTATACAAATGTTTTTGCTTATACAAGCATAACTGAAATCACAGACGACCAGAAGAAAATTAATCTTTACTGGGTAAAGAATGGCACAAAAAAATTATTTAACAATGTCAGCTATTATGACCTCAATAATAATTCATTGATTGACAGAATAGAATGGGTTATTCCGGGGCTTTCTAATCAGACATTTGAAGTTGAGATAGAAGTATTGAATGTGCAAAGTTATCCAACTGTTGGTGGAAACTGGACAGTTAAATTTAACACAACAGGAACAGCTAATTTAACAATAACTGCTTTTAATAAAACAAGCTATTCAGAAGTGTATGATGATAGTGGTTTGACAATTGATGACTTGGAAATCTTTGAGTTAAGATGTGGAAATAAAATATTGTTTAATAAAAATAGTCTTGCTAACAACAAGAATCTTTATTTCATTCTTGATAATGGCTCTTTAGTCAAACTGAGTGAAACTATTGGAAAAGAACTAAGAGTAAAATCATTGTTTGTAGAGAATTATTATTGCAATTCAACAGGCTATCATACAGTTAAGGTTCTTACTCCTGGAGAGCATAATCAGGAGTTAATGTTTAATGATCAGGCTGCTTATGCACATAACTTTGCAACAGACCTGATTAAGGCAAGTACTGTTTATTATGAGTTTAACTGTCCATACTGTGCAGAAGATTATGATTCCAGCCCTGTTAATTTCTGCCCTATGATAAACCACTGGAGGGGTAAGGATGATTTCGAAGCTGAAATTAGCTTTGATATAGAATACGTGAAGCAGGTTAATTCTGCATCTATATGTGCATATCAAGGTTATACTTGGTATGAGGAGCCATTAGGTCATCAAGAGGCTATCAACTATATTGAGAAAATAAACTCAAGCAAGCTTTCTACTGCACCTGAAAGATTTGGTATTAATAAATCATGGGTAAACAAAACAATGTCTATCTATACTGGGTGGAAATGCATTAACATAACAAATTTTGTTCAGGACTCAGTTGGCAATAATGAAACTAAGCTGTATGTAAGGTGGTGGGGTCAGGATATGAATGGAAGTAGAGGTCCGTTTGTATGCTTTAAGGGATTTGCCCAATTAGGTGAATGTGATGGAGATAATCCATCTGGTGCATTGGACTGCAGACCTTACTTAAATATAACATGAAAATAAAAAATAAAACAAAACCTGTAATTTTCATTTATTTAGTTATAGTTGTACTCTTTTTTAACTATACTGTTGGAATATTGTCATTCGGCCTTTCCTTATCATTAATGATTTACTCTTGTTTACTCCTTATTATTTTAAAGGAAAGAAAAACAGTGAAACTACTAGCTGATTTAGCTGTGATTAATTTTTTAATTATTTATGAAAATTCAGTTGAATCAATTAAAAAGAGGTTAAATCAAATAAGAAAGAGTACCTTATCCTTAAAAATCCTTATATTCCTAGATTATAGACTTCCAACCACATTAAATAAATTATACAAAAAAGTATATACTTTTGTTTACAGTATCTTGTTATTCCTAAGTGTAAAACTGCCTAAAAGAGCAAAGAAAGTTGTTAAGCTAATCCTTAAAACAATAATTTATTTAGTGATTGACCTGCTGGATGTAATAATATCTTTTGTTTCAAAACTAATATCTACAGTTAATAGGGCCATCATAAGATTGTTTGATTTAATAAACTCCTTTATTTTAGGACTATACAAAAAAGCATATACTTTTGTTTACAGTATCTTGTTATTCCTAAGTGTAACAGTACCAAGAAAAATAAGAAGAACTGTTAAGCTAATCCTTAAGATAATAATTTATTCAGTTGTAGGTTTACTAAAATTAATAAATTCTTCAGTTATGAAATTATTAAGTTTAATCAATTCCTTTATTTCAAGATTAAGCTCAATATTCAATTATCTAACAGCAATTTACCTAAGCAAAAGAGCATCACTCACAAGGTTTGCTGGCATTGTACTATTTGTTTTAATTATATTATTCTTTTTTATTGGTGTAAAGCCAGGCGAAGAATCAATTAAGTTTGTTGGTGCTGCTGGAGAGGCATGCACTTATGATAGCAACTGTACAATATGTAATTATTGTGATGCAGGCACATGTGCGTTTATTGCAAGCCAGAGCCCAGACAATGAGGCAACACATTTGTGTGTGAACACAGATGGCTGTTCTGCAACAAGCGGTGATTATTGCAGGTGTGATGGCGCAGGAACCTGCCTGACAAATGATGCTGGTGAATGTACTGCCAATGCCAACTGCTTTAATTGGTGCGATGCAGAAGATGGTGTTGGTGGACATGAAACACTTTATGGACAAAGTACAGATAATCTTGTCTGCTTCTCTGTGGAAAACTGTGCTGGTGGAGCACCTAATTGTGGCAATCAAGACCATGATTGCCAGTTTGATCCAGGAGCAGATGATAATTGCGATGATTATTCAGAGGGAAGTTCTATCCTAAGTGGTAATCCCGGCTACCCAGGTTATTGTGATGCTAACTGTGGTTATCATGGAGAAGGCACTTACAAGTTTTATGTAAAAGACAGCGCAGGCACTAATAGGGCATCATTTGATGATGCAGGAAATGTTGTCATAACAGGAACCTTATATCAAAGCAGTGGAACAGGTCCATCTGGTGGTGATGATTTCATAATACAAAACAGTGCAGGAACATGGAAGGCCTGGATTGACGGTCCAACAGGCAATATGTATCTTGAAGGAACAATGACAGATGGTCAGGGATCAGTTACTCCTCCAACAAACTCATTCATAATTCAAAACAGTGGTGGCACTCCTGTAGCATATATTGACAGCAACGGCAACCTAGGGTTAATTGGAGCATTTGTAGCAGGAGGCACTCCATGATAATTAAAAATATTCAAAAGGTGAGAAAATGAAACAAATAAAAAGAAAGGAAATAAACTGGAAAGAAAGCAAAGATAAGCACAATGGTCTTTGCAACAATAAATCAGTAAAAATACTCCTTCCAGCCCTAATTTTATTAACTCACTTAGCGGTAGCTCTAGATTTTTTTAAGAATCTAACAAATAAAAAGAGATTTGTAATACCTGTTCTGGTTACAGTAATAATTGCATTAATAACATTAGCAGTAATTCCAATAACTATGGCAGCAGGAACAGTCTTTCACCCAGCAAGTGAGGTAACAGCAGGAACATTTGACACAGGCAACTTTGTATTCCCAAACCACCTAAACATTAATGGGAACTTAACACTTGCTGACAGCATACTTTCTTATTATAGTGCTCCATGCTCTGCAGGGGAGTATATTACAGACATTGCTGATGACGGAACATTCAGCTGCTCAACACCAACTCCAGTATCAGGCGGTGGCTGGACAGATGACGGTACTTTGGTAAGGCTCACAACAGAAACAGATGATGTAAGAATAGGCTCAGGCGCAGGAACATTATTTGTAAACACATCCTTAGGCAGAGTCGGCATTGGAAATACAGGACCAGATACTAAATTGCATGTAACAGGTGGTGCATGTATTGACACTGATGCAGCATGTGTTAATCCTGGAGCAGGAAATATTTATATTGCAGGTGATGTTGATGTTGACGGCACGCTTTACTTTGATGCTGCAAATGCAGATGGATTAATAGATATAAATAGTTATAATATAAGGGATATAGGCAACTTATACACTGATGATGCAACAACAAATTTCTTCACACAGAGCTGTACTTATGGAATACAAAGCATAGCAAGCGATGGAACAGTGACATGCGCAGCGCAGCAGGGATCAGGCGATGGTGATGTAACAGATGTTCTTGCTGGTTATGGAATAACTGTGGATGATTCTGCTGGTCCTCAGCCAAGGGTTAATCTGTCAAGTGCTGCTGCTGGAGCAGGATTGAGTTATTCA
>JAFCCI010000011.1 GCA_017610275.1 Candidatus Woesearchaeota archaeon | reverse complement strand
CCTAAAATTGCCAAATCAATATCACAAATATATTGAGCATCTTGTTCTTGAGGGATTTCCTTATGTCTAGTTGCAAGTATTAACCTGGTAACATTATCAATAAATTGTTTTTTTACTCCGGCTTTGCTTAATCTTTTCTCTGCAAGTTCAGCACTTTTTTTTTCATTATCTTTTGCATCATGATACCATAGTGCAAATTCAACTTGATCAGGATTTTGTATCAAACCCTGAGCATAATCCATTTCCCTAAGCGAATGAACAATATGCACAAAATTATGGTAAGACCTTTGTGCCCCACCATACAAACCCAGGAGTTCATTGTAAGCTTCATTTGCATTTCCTTTAGCACCTATCCTCTTCCATAAAGAATCCCCCCTGCTTTGCAATCCTTTGAACTTAATAAGAAGACTATTGTATATGCTTCTTGGGACATATCTTTCAATAACATCTTCCCAATGTTCAGGTCCAATAAGATTTTTAACAGAACTTGAGCTAACGTCTGCTATTTCTTCAGGGGGAATAAGAAAAGTTGTAGTAATATTTGGATTTGAATTACTATTTGTATGTGTCATTACCTTCTCATTTTCATAATCCTTTACACTTCTAATCCCTCTTAGGATAAATTTAGCCTTAACAGATTCTGCATAATAGACTAGAAACTGGTTTTCAAATGAGCCAACAGTAACATTTGGAATATCATGACTAACCTCTTTCAGCATATCAATTCTTTCTTCAAGAGAAAAAGTATATTTTTTTTCTGAATTTATACCCACAGCTACAACTAATTTATCAAACACTCTTGCACCTTTTTTTATTACCCAAAGATGCCCATTTGTTACCGGGTCAAAACTTCCAGCATAAACTGCTTTGGCCATATATATTGTAACTACTCTTAAGTATATAAATGTTGCGTTATAATTAATATAGAAAAAACTTACACTTAATTAATCTCCCCAAAAAGAAGTTTGTTTTGGTGTTTTGTTTGATGATTATTAACCAAAATTTACTTACTGACTTGTTTTATAATAAACTATATAAAAAATAATTTGAAAAAGCAATGTGTTTAGAATTATTCTTACTATGGAAATATTGAATTATACCCTTCTTTTAGTGCACTACACCCTCTCTTTATTAGGTGATATCCACAGAATAAAATTAAAGGTACACCTAATGTTAAAGAACTTGCTCCTACAAATCCCATTTGACTGTTTTCAAATCCCTTAATGCCTTGTAATTGATCACTAATACCCACTAATGCTGTTCTTACTTGAGTTTGTTGTAAAGTACTTTCCATGTTAGTTGCAGATTTGATTATGTCTAATTTACTAACTATTTCATTTAACCGAACTTCACTTCCTTCTCTTAAATTTAATTCATTCAAATTTTTAACATCAGAATAAACTTGTGAAATTTGATCTTTTGTGAATAAACTTCCAGGGACATTTAAATTTTTTAATGGATCAATAACTTCATTAAATCTTTGGCTCTCCTCGGAAACCTGATGGCGTGAATAAGGGAAAGTATGAAATAATAAATATAATCCAGCTGATGCACCTATACCACTAGCTGCTATAACAACACCATCTTCAATTCTTCTTTCAGTTTCTCTTTTCATATTTTATACAGAAAAATAATATAATTTATAAATCTTTCTATTTTTGACTACTTTTAAGTTTATACAATTAAAGACACGCTATCTGTTTTGATGTTTTTCAAGGTTTTTGTTTGATGATTATTAACCAAAATTTACTTACTGACTTGCTTTATAATAAATTGTAGAAAAAATAATTTGAAAAAGCAATGTGTTTAGAATTATTCTTATTATGGAAATATTGCACTACATCCTTTTTTTATTATATTATACCCTTTTTTTATTGCATGATATCCACAAACTAAAATTAAAGTTCCACCTAAAGTTATAGAAAATGCTCCTATCACTGCCGTTGGAGTACTTTCAGAGTTTCTAATACATTGTAATTGATCACTAATGCCTATTAATGTTGTTCTTGCTTGAGTTTGTTGTAAAGTACCTTCTAGGTCAGTCATAGAATTGATTGTGTCTAATTTACTAACTATTTCATTTAGTTGAATTTCATTTTTTTTCCTTAGATTCAATTCATTCAAATTTTTAACATCAGAATACACTTGTGAAATTTGATTTTTTGTGAGTGAACTTCCCGGGATAATTACATTGTTTAATTGATCAGTAAGTTCATCAAGTCTTTGTTCCTCCCTGGATCCCTCACGGAGTGTATATGGTGCCACACTAAATAAACTATATAACCCCACTAATGTACCTGTACCATAAGCTGCCCCAATAGCTACATCTTCAACTATTCTTTTAGTTTGTCTTTCCATATTTTATATGAGAAAATGATGTACTTTATAAACTTTTTGATTATTTTACTACTTTTAAGTTTATATAATTAAAAACACATTATTTATTGTGATGTTTTTCAAGGTTTTTGTTTGATAGGAACATTAAAGTTATTATTTAGGATTAACACATATTTTAGGAAAATTTAAATAATATAAAAATAAATTTAAAATATAAAAAAGGAAAAGCCCAAAATATATGAAAAATATCCTTTGTGGATGGTTGTTGTTATAAATATTCTAACGCTTGCTGTTTATGTTGCAGGGGCATATATAATGTTTAAACTTAGCTTAATTACCGGAATTCTTTATGTGATATTCATTCTTGTTCTTGAGTTCCAGCTTTATAAGAATGCATGCACTCGCTGCTGTTATTATGGAAAAATGTGTGCTTTTGGCAAGGGCATAATAGTATCATTATTTTTCAAAAAAGGAGACCCCAAAAAATTTGCTGAAAAGGAAATCAGTTTTAAGGATTTAATCCCTCAACTGCTTATAGCTCTTATTCCATTAACAGTAGGAGTAGCCCTTCTTGTCTCAAGGGGTTTTGATTTATTAATCCTCCTTGCTATGATTTATCCTGTTTTTTCATGGGTCTGCCTTAACCAGATTATCTATGGAAAGCTTGCATGCAAACACTGCAGTATCTGCTGTCCGGCTCTTAATTTCTTTACAAAAAAGAAAAAATAATTTCTAATTTACTTCTTAATTAAATAATTCCCAAAGCCTTTTTACCCTTTATTTTTGAAAATGAGATTTAAAGGGTAAGATTACTTATTAACTAACCAATCACATTTTAATTATTCCATAAATAAGTAAACATAAACAGGAATTACATCCCTACTAAATGTATTTTTAGATAAAACCTTAAAATCTCTGAAATAACCCTTGTTGGCAAAATCCTCTTTTGAAATATTATTCTGATACTTGACTTCTATAGCTTTTTTATCTCTGAAAACAAAATCTGTTTCTTTTTTAATCTTTGTGAAATAAACCTCTTCAAGGATGTTTTTTTGTTTGATGTTTGATGCAACAATTCCTTCAATGATTTTTTCCCTGTCAACTGATATATTCAGTTTTTTAGAAAACATTTCAATAATAAAAGAATCATAGAAGTATATTTTTTTATTTTTGTTATAATTTACGTCATTATGGCTCAGGTCAAAGAAGAAGCAGCCAAATATAACAAGCAAGTTTGAAAGAAGTTCAAAATATGAACTGACAGTAAGATGGCTTTTTACAGATGACCTTTTTGCCAGGGAATCCCAGCTGACTGGCGTGCTGTAACAAATCAATATACTCTTTACAATCTCTTTTAATGTCTGCTCATTTTTTCCTTCCTTTAAAATATCACCAATAATCCATGAATAGTATAGCTCATAAATATAGTTTGGAATTTCCTTGTTTAGCTCATATTCATTGATAACTAGTGGAATTCCCCCTGTGATTAAGTATCTTTCAAAAAGTATCTTTAATGTGCTGCTGCTGTATTTCAGCTTATTATACGAATCTGCTTTATGTTCTTCAAACCACCTAGGATTAACCATCCTGACATACTCCCTGAATGAAAGAGGCATATAAAAAATGTCTTTTCCATGCCTTCCCCGCCTTCCTGGCAGCCTTTCTGTGCCTTTTTTTAAGTCAATTGCATTTGATCCAGTAAGTATAAAGCAGCTTCCTTCAACAATATTGTTATCTACAGCAAATTTTATTGCTTTTTGCCATTCTTTTATGTTTGTAATCTCATCAAGTAGTATGAATTCTGGTTTTACTTCCTTGATTCTGCAATAATCAGCATATTCATTAATAAGCCCAATTAATTCATTTTTTGAATTTATATTATCACAGGACCAGTAAAAAATACTCTCTTTTGGAATATTCTTTAATTTTTCCCTGATAACAAGCTTTAGAAAAGTGGTTTTTCCTATTTGTCTTGGACCCCTTATTGTGTATATGTTACCCTTTTCAAATTTTTCATTCAGTATTTTTGGGTGATATACATACTTAAAGTTAGAAAGCTCTTTTATATGCTTATCACTATGGATTGCTTCTTTGTTTTCCCACCATGGATTTAATGTTGATATATTCATATTGTTATTAGTAATATCAGCTTATTTATAAATGTTTTGTTATTGCCAATAACAATAGAATTAATTCTTTGCTGTTAATTATTGGCTCTTTTTACCTTTTATTTTTGAAAATGAAATTTAAAGGGTAAGATTACTTCTTAATCAGATAATTTCCAAGGGCCAGCCATTTCAAACCGCTGTTTTCCATAGTGCTTAATGCCACATCAGGAGTCCCAATCAATGGAGAGCCGTGCAGGTTAAAAGAAGTATTAAGAACAGCACCTATGCCTGTTTTGGCCTCAAAGGTCTCGATTATTTTCTTATATCCGGGATTCCATTCATTTACTGTCTGTGGCCTTGCTGTCTTGTCAAATGGATGTGTTCCTGCGATTATGTCATCAACCTTTTCAGTTGTGTCAAATGCCTCTATCATATAAGGTGCAAATTTAGCATTAATAAGGTAGTCATTCATTCTTTTTTCTAAAATAGAAACTGCAAAAGGCATCCAGAAATCTCTTTTCTTAATAGCAAAATTAACTTTTCCAATAACCTTCAAATCGCGGGGGTCAGCTAGTATGCTTCTATTTCCTAAAGCACGAGGTCCCCACTCTACGCGGCCAGTGCATCTTGCAACAATCTTTCCCTTTGCAAGCATCTCTCCAATTTCTTCATCAATATTGTCAATAAAATTAGCTTTTTTCAGCCATCCTCTTTTCCTGAGCATATTCTTAACATAATCATTTGAATATTCCATTCCATAATAAACATCTTTTATTTCTTTTCTGACTGGCTTTATTCCATTTGCATCACAATATCTATTGTAAGCTTCCAAAGCAGCTCCAACAGGTGTTCCGCTGTCATCAGAAGCAGGATAGAAAAAAGCAGAATCAACCTCAGGCATTTCTCTAATCACTTTATTAGCTTTAACATTAAGTGCAGAGCCGCCTGCAAACACAACATCATGTATTCCTGTTTTCTTTACAGCAGCTCTTACCCATTTTTCCATAAGCTCATCAAAGTATAGCTGGCAAGCAGCAGATATATTATCAAATCTTTGGCCTGCAAGCAATTTAATTAATTTTTTCTGGATGTAAACTCCACAAGCTCCTGTCATATTCTGGAACTCAAGAGGCTTTTTAGGATTTATCCTTATTATCTTTCTAACCTGATCAATACAGTACTCTGCCCTGCCATATGGTGCCATGCCCATTGTGTTATGCAATACAATGCCCCCAAATCCACCAATAAATGTGTGGGTTTTTGGCACATAAAGATCATAAACATAATCATTTAACTTAACTTTTTTAATATCTTTTATTTTGTCCCAAAAAACATCAGAATTAGCAAGCAATCTTAATTGTTTTATCCTTTTGTCATTGCCATTATTTTTAGTTAAAAATCTCCTTAATTTATTTACTGAAATGTTCTTATTTTGCCTGCAGTCATGATAATAAGTCAGATAATCTTTAATTCCAATAACTTTATCCTTGTACAATTCTTTAAACAGATTCACACAAGGAATTATATCAATGTGCGTGTTTGGATTATCAAACATTATATCCTTTGCTCTCTTATTATTCTCTTTAGTAATAAATCCTATATTATCAAGAAATATTTTAATATTCTCAGTTCCCATTATTTTTACTACATAAAACCATCTTATTGCTTTCTTTTTACTGTTTGTGGCTCTTGTTTTATAAAATCCATTTCTGGCAACAATTCCAAAACGCAGCAACAAATAATTTATCTTGTTTGCAATATCCTTGCTAATAGTAGTAAAATTGATACTGGAGCCGCCTCTCTTATTTTTGATAATTCCTCCATCACAATCACAAAACATCTTAAGAAATTCTGCTGCACCAGACTTTGACATTTTCATAATAGTATTAGGGATTTTTTTGTTTTCTGACAGGTTTTTTTCATAACCTATACTAGATAATTTTTGCCTGTACTTTAGAAGTGAGAGCCTCGAGATAGGGGTTTGATCTTTGTATGTATATAAACTAGGTTTTACTCCAAACAATTTTGAGCATGACTGCTGGAACTTAGCATGAAGCACATTTGAATTATTGGCAAAATAAAAAAGGTCTGTTCTTTTTTCTGGCCTATAATCCTCCCACCCTTCTGATATCATTCCAGCCAAAAAATTTGAGATAGCATATTCATTTTTAATTTTAGCTCCATTAATATTTAGTTTCTTTGGAATTGCAATGTAATCCTTTTTTGTCAATTCTTTTGCCTGTTTTTCAACAACAAGGCCATCTTTGATAGTTTGGAATTTATGAATATTAGTAACAACTACCTTTCTTCCAGAATGTGTTGTAATTTCATATAATGAGCTATTAAACCTTTTTCTGTAAACATAGCTTGCTTTTTGTGGTTTAATTTTTAGAGATGATGAATCAAAACCCATTATTTTTAGGTTATTTACCTTAACAGTAATATCATCTTTGGTCTTTTCAATTATATTTTCTTTTTTAAAGTTCTTTTCAAAAAGCTCCTTAATTTCTACTAACTTGCCATCAGAAAGAAGTACAGGAGTGTCACCCTTTACACATTTAAATTCATGTTCCCATGGCTTCATTCCTAAATACCTTGTTATCTCGCTGTACAAAACATTGCTTAAGCTGTCATAATATGTTGAAGAGGCAATCCTTTTAATCTTATTATTAAAGCCAATATTAACTGTTGATGAAAGACCATCTCCAGCACCATCTGCTGTAAACACAAGAGCTTTCTTATGATTAGTGGAATAAAAAGCGCAGGCAGCATGTGCTTTCTGGTGCTCAACAAAAACAATTTCTTTATTATTTATGCCAAGAGATAAAAATATTTTATTTAGTTTTTGCATTGGCCTGAACTTGTGCAAAACCTTTACATAAAAACTTGAAAATGAATGCCCATGAATTAAAGGTGACAACCTCATAAACAATTTTACTTTCAAAGGCATTTCTTTCAGTGGGGCATAAACCCTATTTAAGCTTACCATTGCAATAACATTAATATCATGCGGGTGAATCTTTGCTATCTTGAAAGCTTCTTTTATTGCGAGCTCTGGAACACCGCTGAAGTTCTTTACATTACATAATCTCTCTTCCTGAACAGCTGCAATAACCTCTCCGTCTTTAACAAGAGCTGCGCCTGCATTGTGTCCGTCATTTATTCCTAATGTGATTACCATTTTAATTTTTGTAGATTTGCTTTCTTATATATTTATTTCGGTAAGAAATTACAAGAATCTATTAATTATCTTATAACTTATTATTATTTTATAAAAATTAAAAGTGTGCAGGAATATTGGCCATTTCTTTCCATGAGCATATTTTTTTGCAGTATTTAGCTCATCACTGAACTGCCTGACAAACATTGAGCCGCTCTTTGATTTTTTGTATATCCTGAACCTTGCCAAATATTTATTGATAAATCTTGCTGGATATTTCCTGCCTATCCTGAGCCAGTACTCATAATCCATGACTAAATGTTGCTTAATATCTAAATAGCCTAAATCATCCAGGATTTTTCTTCTTAAAAAAACAGTTGGCTGGGCAACAAAGTTTTCAGTTAATAATTTATTGTAATTATATTTTCTTCCTAATAAATGCCTGTACCATTTGATAAACTTTCTGACCTCTTTTCCGTTTTCATCAACAATCCTGCATTTTCCATAAACCCACCCTGTTTTTGGATGATTTTTAAGGAATTCAACAACAGATTGAATAGCTCCTGGCTCATAAGCATCATCTGAGTTAAGATAAGCAATAATTTCTCCTGTGGCCATTTTCCAGCCCTTGTTAATGCCGTCTGCCTGCCCTTTGTCTTTTTCAGAAACCCATTTAATTCTCTTGCCATACTTTTTTAGGATATCAATAGTCCCATCTGTGGAGCCTGCATCTGTAATAATATACTCTAATTCAAAATCCCCTTTTTGGGAAAGAATACTTTTAATTGTTTCTTCAATAAACCCTGCTTGGTTGTATGAAGGTGTAATTATAGAAACCTTTATCATTTTAATTCAAAATCCCCTTTTCTCTTTGTTCTTTATACCATTCTATTGTTTTCTTAAGCCCTTCATCAAAATCAGTTTTTGCAGTAAAGTTAAATTCTTCTTTTGCTTTGGAAACATCAAGCATCCTTCTTGGCTGTCCATCAGGCTTTGAACGGTCCCATTCTATTTCTCCTTTGAATCCAGTTAATTTAGCAATTTTCTCTACTAAATCCTTTATTATTATCTCAAATCCTGCTCCAAGGTTGACTGGCTCTGATTTGTTATATTTTTCTGTTGCAAGGATTATTCCCTCTGCTGCATCTTCAACATAAAAAAATTCCCTGGATGCTTTTCCAGTGCCCCAGACAGTTATTTTTTCCTTTGCATCAAAACATTTTTTGATCAATGCCGGGATAACATGAGAGCTTGATGGATCAAAATTATCTCCGGGACCATACAAATTAACAGGCAATAAAAATATTGAGTTAAAGCCATACTGCTGCCTGTATGCCTGTGACTGAACTAACATCATTTTCTTTGCAAGCCCATAAGGAGCATTTGTTTCCTCTGGGTAACCATCCCATAAATTCTCCTCTTTAAATGGGACTGGTGTAAACTTTGGATATGCACATATTGTTCCAATTGCAACAAACTTCTCTATGTTATTAAGCCTCGCCTGTTCCATAAGCTGTATGCCCATCATGAGGTTATCATAAAATAACTCACCTGGCTTTTCCCTGTTAAAGCCAATTCCTCCAACCTTTCCAGCAAGATGAATAACAATATCTGCTTTAAAATCAGAAAACATTCTTTTGATATCCTGCTCTTTTCTCAAGTCATATTCCTTGTGGTGAGGAATAAATATATTTTCTTTAGGAATGCCTCTCTCAATAAGTTTCTTAACAAGATGCTTTCCTAAAAAACCTGCTCCGCCAGTTACAATTATTTTTTTGTTTTTTAGCATTCTAGTAGATAACCTTCTTGTTTTTCAGGATGTCCATGTCACCATCAATCATTACCTTAACAAGATCTTTGAATTTTGTTTTTGCTTCCCATCCAAGTATTTTTTTTGCCTTGCTTGCATCCCCTAATAATAACTGAACATCTGTCGGTCTAAAGTATCTTGGGTCTATCTCAATTATTCTTTCTCCTGTTTTTTTGTCAATCCCTTTTTCATCAACTCCCTTTCCTTTCCATTCTAAGTCAATATCAAGAACCTTGCATGCTTCCTCAATAAATTCTCTTACTGTGTGTGTTTCTCCTGTTGCAACTACATAATCATCTGGATTGTCCTGCTGAAGCATCATCCACATTGATTCAACATACTCAGGAGCATATCCCCAGTCCCTTTTTGTGTCTATATCACCTAAATAAAGCTTTTTTTGCATTCCAAGCTTAATTTTAGATAGTCCCATTGTAATTTTTCTTGTGACAAATGTCTGCCCTCTTCTTGGAGATTCATGGTTGAATAAAATGCCGTTGCAGGCAAACATGTTGTATGCTTCACGGTAATTTTTAATAATCCAGTAAGCATATAGTTTTGCAGCGCCATAAGGGCTTCTTGGATAAAAAGGAGTTGTTTCAGTCTGCGGAGTTTCAATAACCTTTCCAAAAAGTTCAGATGTTGATGCCTGGTAAATCTTAACTTTATCTACCATATTAAGTAATCTGACTGCTTCGAGAATCCTTAATACCCCCAAACCATCACAATTTGCAGTATATTCTGCTGTTTCAAAACTTACCTTAACATGGCTCTGTGCTGCAAGATTATAAATTTCATCTGGTTGTATCTGCTTTATAAGCCTGATAAGATTTGTTGCATCACTCATATCACCATAATGCAGTATGAAATGATCTTTTTCATGCGGATCTTTATATATGTGATTAATACGCCATGTATTGAAACTGCTGCTTCTCCTCATAACTCCATGAACTTCATACCCTTTTTTTAGCAAGAATTCTGCTAAATATGAGCCATCCTGGCCAGTAACACCAGTAATTAAAGCCTTTTTCATATTATCCACCCCAATTGATTTAATACAGTTAAATATATTTGTTTATAAACTTAACGAAAAAGTTGAACTTTTTTAATTTAAATAAAAAAGTATATAAATGTAACACCAATATTATTTATTTAGTGTTTTAATGAAAACAAGAAAATAAAATGGAAATATGGTTTTAATTAAAATGAGTATAATACCAATAATTTATTTTTTTATCATATCTTTAGGTTTTGGATATAGCTTGACATTTTTTCTTAAGAGACCAGACAATTTCATAGAAAATTTCTTTATGACTATAGGTTTTGGTTTAGGTGTTATTCCTATATTAGGGGTGATACTAAACATACTGCATATACCTATCTACTGGCCAATCTTCTTATTTCTGAGTTTAATAATCCCTTCTTATTCCATATACAAAAAAGGCATAACTAAACTTTCATTTAACAAGCCATCTTTCAAAATAAAAAAATCCAGCCTTTACATTTTTATAGTTTTAATTATGGCTCTTATTTTCTTCTTAATCTACTTGAATGGTGCATTTAAATATCCTTATCTTGAGGATGATGATCCTTGGCTTCACGCCTCTGGATGCAAGTATATCAAAGAAACTCACAAAATATCCTTCTCACCAGAAGTATTAAAATCACTTTATAAGCATTATTTAGACCCTTACCCCCCGGGTTATGATATACTCATGGGGATACTTCATCAATTAAATGATAATATTATCTGGACTCTTAAGTTTTTTAATGTTTTGCTTATATCACTCATTGGAATATTGTTTTACTTTTTTACTGTCACATTTTTTAATAGCAGAAAAAAGGCACTTTTAAGCACATTCTTTTTGTTAATAATTCCTTGTTTTTTGAGCCACTTTATATGGGCATCAACACTTGCAATTTTGTTATTCTTTCCTGCTTTCTATGCCATAGAAAGAATAGAAAAAAATTGGAAATGGATGATTCCTGCAATTATTGTAATAGCAAGCATGATTATGACGCAGATGTCAAACCCTTTTATATTTGGCATTATGTTTTTAATTTATTTAATAATCAAATCAATTTCAAAAAAAAGGTTTTTGTGGAAAATATTTTTAGCTGGTTTTTTAGGAGCAATTATTACACTCTCATTATTCTGGATTCCTATGGTTATGAAATTTGGCTTGGAAACAACTGCTGGCAAAAATGGCATTAACCTTAATAACCTTGGGAGTATAATAGGGGTAGGTAGGGGAATATTTTACACATGGAATGATTTTATATTTGCAAGAACAGTAAGTAAGATGAATAATCCACTTGGTGTGGGGTTTGTTTTGTTTTTATTACTCATATTTTCTTTGCTTATTTTTCTCTTCAATTGGCTAAAACAACCGTCAAAAATATTTTCCCCTGAAAACAACTGGAAACTAATAGCATTCATTTGGCTTCTTATTTCCTTTGTAGGGATTCATGGCAATCGTTTGCCTTTTCCAATGCTTATGCCTCACAGGTGGTGGGCTATATTTGCAATACCTGTTGCTTTAATATGCACAGAAGGTTTTTTTGCATTGGGAAGACTTTCAAAAAGAATTAAAATTAATAGCTTTTTTATTTATGCTGTTATTATTATTGGTATATTAGTAACATCAGGATATCCCAAGTATGTGGTTGAGACTTCTTACTGGCCAGCAGGTGTTGGCTGGGCATCACAAGAAGAACTACAAAGTTATCTCCAATATGTAAAACAACTTCCTTATAATACAAAAATATTTCCACTTTGTTCATATGAATCAAAAGTTTTGGCCTTTGATAAATTTGCAGAACCATGGGATCCCGCATATCAAAAATTTAAGAAAAATTCCTTTAACATATCAGCAGAAAAATTGCATTCCTGGCTCAAACAGAGAAGTTATGAATACATAATACTAGATGCAACATGCCTGAAGAAGTTCGGTGAGAATGAAACAAACATTAAACTACAAGAAATAGCAGCCTCACCATATTTCCAGATAGCATACCCAACAACTGAAACACAGCCTAAAGGTGCATTTATATTTAGGGTTGTTTAATTGCTTTCATATACTTCTTTATCTCATCCCTGCTTGTATGCCAGACTCCATCAATCTTTGTGGCAGGCAAAGTCCCTTTTCTTGCCAATAAACTTAAGTACTCCTGTGAATAGGGTGTTTCTTTAGCTAAAACAGACAAGGGTAATAGCTCATTTGATTTTGTTGTTTTTACAAAAGAATTGAGGTATCTTATAAGGGATTCCTCTAATCTTAAAGCAATAAAATCAGCAAAAGGCTTTAAATTTCCAAAATGGGCTTTTTCCAGACAATCAAAATACTTTTTTCTGTCAATATTCCTTATAATTACTGGAGGGAATCCCCTGTTAATTAATATTAAATTAGAAATTAATCTTGCAGTTCTTCCATTGCCATCAACAAAGGGATGAATCCTTACAAGTTCATGATGAGAAAAAGCAGCCAATTCTATTGTATTATATTTTTGGGGATTTTTATTTATCAAATAGACAAGGTTTCCCATCTCACTTTTAACTTTATAAGGGGGAGTTGTTTTTAACTTTGAACCAATAATCCTGTTTTGTGAGGTCTTGTATTTGCCAGCCCAATAGTCAGAAATGCCTTTTAGTGTAAGTTTATGAAGCATGAGAATATCTATTTCCCTAATATTCTTTTTAGTAAATTCTTCTATCCATTCAATAGCCTGCTTTTGGTTAGTTGCATCAAGATGCTCCCTCAGGCTTTTTCCGCTAATTGTAATGCCTTCCTCTAATAAAAGCCTTGTTTCATTCAGTGTTAAGGTATTTCCCTCAATAGCTGTGGAATTATAAACATAGTCTACTAAAAACTCTTGTTTTAATCTATTAAGTTGGAGCTTATTTAAAGGCCTGTAAGAACTTAATATCTTCTTCTTCTCCAAAATCCTTTTGTATACTTTATTTGCTATCAACATTTTCTTATCACTAACTAAATCATAAAGAATATATAAATGTATCGGTTTGCATGATTTTCAGCCGATACCGATACAGTATGAAATATCTTTAAATTAGAATTATAACTCTTATTTCCTGCTTTTCTTCTCTAAAGCAACCTTTCTGACAACCATTTCAACCTTTTTCTGGGTCTGCTTTACCACAACATACAGATAGAATATTATTACAGAGAAGAAAAGAAACCCGCCTATTACAAAGAAGTCAACAGTTCTCTGTATGCTCAGTGTTTCCATTATCCCATACATTGTTTCCGGAAACATTACCATTAATAAAAAGAAAAGCCAGACACAAAACCATATAAAAAAGCTCCTGCCGCCATAAGAATCCCTTTTATAATACAAAAACGTAAGGTAAAGCATTATTAAGGCAAACAACATTCCTACTATCTGAAGTCCGTAAATCATTTTTATTATTAATTAATTTCTTTCTTTAAAAACTTATCTGCTTAATCTCCACCATACCATATTTAAGACAATCCTGATGCCATCAATAATAGTTGTTCCTTTGTATTTATCTGAATAAATGGTTTCAATAGGAATCTGACTATATTTCAAATGAGCCTTGCCAGTTTTAGCTATTATCTCAGATTCCATGGAATAGTCCTGAGAATCCCATTTTATTTTGTTATAAGCATCTGATGTAAATGCCCTGTAGCCGCATTGGGTATCCACTATCTTTAATCCAAACAATAGTTTTGTCATAAAAAAGATAAACCAGTTTCCATACCTTAAAACAAAAGGCATTTTCTTGTTCAGCCTGCGATAACCAAAAACAATATCTGCTTTGTTTAATGCATTGATAAAATTTGGAATTTCATTTGGGTCATGCTGACCATCAGCATCAAGAGCAACAATTTTTTCAGCTCCTTTTTTAACTGCATATTCACACCCTGTTTTTAGTGCAGCACCCTTCCCAAGATTAACAACATGCCTTAGAACAACTATGCCGGCTTTTTCTGCAATATCTGATGTTCTGTCTTTAGAGCCGTCATCAACAACAAGAATATTTTTTGTAAACTTCTTTGCTTTTTTAATTACTTTTTCTATGTGTTTCTCCTCATTGTGAGCAGGTATTACAACCCAAACCTTATTCAAGTTTTTCAGTTTCATCTATCTCCCTGCCTTCCCAGTTTATCTTCCAGACATAAATATCTGCTCCGGTAACATCTGTTGCATGATGGAAGAGCTCAAAATGCTTTAAGCCATAACCCTGATAAAAGAAAAGCTTTGTGAACATGCTTGATGCAAGTTCAGGAGACACTAGGATACTTTTAAATGAATCTCCTTCGGGTATTAATGCAATTGAATAAGGTATTGCATTCTCCTTGTATTTTTTCTCATAAATACCTTCTCCGGTTGGGTAAACAATTGAACTTGGATGTAATATGCCCTCCTGCGCAGGCATTTCAGCATCCATGGTTGTAAGGTTAATATCAAATCTTATTAATTGGTTTCCGCCAAAAGCATGGTCACACTGTATTGTTTCATCATCTATTTTTTTGCATGCTGAAAGCCCGGAAGCATAGCCAGGCCATCCACTTACCCACTTATCTGCATCTGTTGTCTGTATATCATAATAATAGTTGTCTGCAGTTTCTTCTGATAAATTAAACTTATTCATTAATATTTCAATTCCCTCTGAAACATTTTTTATCTTCTTTGCACTCTGATATACAGCTGCTCTTCTGAAATCCCATGAGCCGAAGTGACCCCAAACTCCAGCCTTATTAACCATGTCTGCTGATGTTATAAAATAATTCTCAGGAGGCTCGCAGTGAGTGTATTTCAATATATTGCTGATATTTTCATCTGAAAACCCATGCTTTAACAATGCCTTTTCTGCTTCTGATTCATCCAAAGGTATTATCTCATAAAGAATATCCATTGTTTTGGTTGTGTCATTTATTATGTTATCAATTGCCTCAAATCCATAATTCTTTCCGCAGTCAAGCATTCTTATAATTCCCATAGACACATTTTCGTCAGATGTTAGCATAAGCCTTCCAAGCCAATGTGCTTGTTTTTGGTTCTGCCCGCCGCCGTCAAGAGTAACACCCCTGTCTGCTATTGCCTTGAACCAATGCCCAAAGTCCCACCATGAGTTTATGATGGCATCCTCTGAGGAGTTTTCCCTTATTTTTGTTAATGCTTCATACCATGCATCATTCATGCTTGGAATCTCATTTTTTGCAGTTCCATTTGCAGTTTTAATTGGGTTAATCATCAGAAGGCTTAACAAAATAAATACAATAAAACAGGATATTATTTTATTAAGCTGCATTTCCTTTGTTATCCATTTTGTTGTAAACTGATAAACTATTCCGCATGCAATTCCAAAGCCAAGGCTGAATGCAGGCACCATTATTAGAATAAATCTAACACCCTTCGTGCTTGCATATGCTGTTGCAAAGAACCATATCATTATCAGGGAAGCATATTTTATATCTATTTTTCCATGTATATCTTTTTTTGTCAGTGTTAATAGCACTCCAATAAATGCTATAAACAAAAGGAAAGAGCCGCCTATCTGCTGTACTATCTGATTCCATGACAATGGATTTAGCTCAGCAACTGTTGTATAAACATTATACCAAAGGCTTGTTACAGCAACAGCTTTCATTCCTGCAAAATGGATATATTCTGTAAATGCCCTTGTAAATGTATTTAAGCCCATAAACAAGATAACAAATATTCCAGAAGACAGCAAGAATGTAACTAAAATTGTTAACGTGTTTTTTATTGGTTTATACCTTAGGATTCCTAAAATACTCTTTTTAAATTCTTTTCTGTGGATAATAACCTGATATAAAATATAAATTCCTGCAGTTCCAATTAAAAAGTCAAATATAAATGACCATCCGCTCCATGCAAAGCTGAACAATCCAATACATAAGCCGCTAAGTGATGCAAAAAATATTCTTTTTAAATTATCTTTTGCCTCAAATGCTTCTAGGAAAAGCCATGCTATTAATAATGGAAAGAAAACATTATATGCATCTGTATCTGCAAAACCGCCAGCTGTCCTGCTTATAAAAAATGGATGGACTGCAACCATAAGCCCTGCAAAAAACCCTCCAACATTGCCGCTAATTCTCTTTGCAATCAAGAAAGCAGGAATTACTGCAAGCGATGATATAATAACAGGAATATAAAAGCATACAGCCATAAGTGAAACATTTTCATTAAAAAGATGAACAAGTCTGTAAAGCCAAACCTCTAGAAATACATTAAGATTCCCAAATTTTTTGCCCCACCAACCTCCAAATTTATTATTGGTTTTTACAATCTCTCCTTTATCTTTAGTGTTTTTTATAACATCTTCCTCCATAAAAGGAGCTAAACGGTGGGTATCATAATAATTGCCATCAATCTCAATATCTTGGGCAAATCCATGATCTAAATAATTTCTTGCATTTCTGTACCAGAAATATGGGTCAATTGCCAGAAGGTATGTTTGCCCACTATCATCCTGAAGCCTTGATTTGAAGTAGGTTGAGAGCTCTTTTATATTTGCCTCTATCTCAGTTTTTTGTGTTTGAAGGATATTACTAAACTCTTTATCAATAATCTCTTTTTTATTTGCATCAGGCAAAAATGGATTTTGCTGGTTTACCTGGCTGGAAATCTGTGATTTATAATGATTGTAAACACTGCTCCTTGCCCAGTCATCTGTTACTGGAAGGTGAGCAGGGTACATCCTAAAGTAAATACTAAATGACATACAAATTAATATTATTATTAAAGGAATCAGAACTTTTTTGTTTTTGTTAAAGCTTTCAAATACTCCGCCAATGTTTATTGTCTCTTCATCAGCTGCTTCTTCTTTAGTATTTTTCTTCTTCTTGAAAAGTCCCTTTATCTTGCTAAAATCCAGAGTGATTTCATCATCTTTTTTAATTTCTTTTGGCTTTTTATCTTCAATTTTCTTATTCTCCTCAGTTTCTGTAATCTCTGTTTTTTCTTTAACTTCTGTTTTTTTTGAGTCTGTTTTTTTATGTATTCTATTTTCTTTGTTCTCTTTCTTCTTTTTAAAGAAACCTTTTACTTTGCTGAAATCTATAGTAATTTCATCATTTTTTTCTTCTTTGTCCATATTAAAACCCCTATGAGATAGTTCTTTGAAAAATATTATCTATATAAATATTGTGATTTAATTAAATTAAAAAATATACTTTAAAAAATATAACAATCTTGGCTCTGTCAAAGCAAGTTTAACCAAAAACCTTGATGGGAAATCCCTGTCATAACTTTTTAGGATCTTTTTTGTGTTTTCTTTGTTAAATAGTTTAATCAGATAATTCCAGTCCTGCGTAGAGAATTTACCCATTATTTCTCTCATCTTAAGATGGATAAGCAAATCTTTTCCAACAGCTTTTTTCCATTCTTTATGATATTTTTTTTTGTTTATTATTGAATCTGCCAATGCTCTTGCTGCAATCATTCCCTGAATAATCCCTCCGCCAGTTGTTGCCTTGACCATTGCTGCTGCATCGCCAACAAGACAAACATTATCTTTTTGAGTTTTTATTTTTGGATTATACATAGGTATAAGTCCTGCCTGCATGTCAATGATATCATATTTTTTGAGCCTTTTTATTAAGAATTTATCTAACTCTTTTTTTGGATTTTTTCTTGTTGCAAGTCCAATTCTAACAATATCTTTTGACTCTGGGACAACCCATGCGTATTCTTTTATGAATGGATAGAATTCAACAATGCTTTGGTTATTTAATCTTACTCTTGCCTGGATACCAATCAAAAAATCTTTCTTGCATTTTAATCCAGCAGATTTTGCAACATCTGACAATGGACCGTCAGCCCCAACCAAATAATCTGTTTTTATGTCTTTTATCATATTAGCCTTTATATTCTGGATTTTTATGATATTATTCTTATAGCAGAGAAACCTGTGGCTTAGGAAGAACTTAGCTCCTGCATTTTCTGCCTTTTCCATTAAGTATTGATCAAACCTTGCTCTGTCTAATATTATATTATCATCCAGTTTTACATCAATAAAATTACTGTCTGGGGCGAAGATTCTTGCCTTATTTACCTTATTGATAACAAAATCTTTTTTTAATTCAATTAATTGTCCTAAGTAAGAAGTAGTTATGCCTGTGCACTGGACTGGCAGGCCAACAGTCTTATGCTCTTCAAAAACATTTACATCTAAGCCTTTTTTTGCCAAAAGATAAGCTAGGTAGTTCCCTGCTGGGCCAGCACCGATTATTGATATTTTAGTCATTTTAATTAAAGTTGTATAATATTTAACTATAATAAACTAATTATTTATTTAGTATCTATCCTATAATAGTAAAAAATCAAAAGGTTTATATATTTGTCTTATATTTTATAATAAACCAATTGGGGGTAAATCAAATGAATAACTATAAACATTTAGATAATATTATTAATAATACTAAAAATTATATTCAAAATAATTCTGAAAAAATATGGAAAGGAGTGAAATATGGGGTAATACTTCCTACTGCTTTAGCAGTTAGTTTAAGTGTTGCACCAAACATTCAAAATGCAATCCATAAATTTATACCGATCGTAAGTAGCAATATTTCTCAAGTTGTAGCAGCTGAACTAGAAAAACCCTACCAAATTTTTGAACCTCATATTAATATACTTGATTATATAAACAAAAACCTATGGAATATGGAACAAGAACCAGAAATTAATAATGATCCCATATTTAAAAATTTGAATGAGAAGGTTAATAGCTTACTTAATTACCCTGAACCAAATCATGCTTTTCTTATGGATCTTCCTAAAATAAATTCAATTAAATTCCCATTTGATGAAACTGGTGAAGGTTACGATACAATTATTTATATAGGAGGTATGCTCCCTGAAAATGCTATAAGGGCAGGGGAAATATTTAATATTCCTGATGGGGTGGATATAGGGCCATACATGGATGCTATTTTTAAGGATGCATTTTACATTGGAGATAAACATTATAACTTAGTTGAGAAAAGAGAAATTGAAGCGGAGAGAAAAGCTAAGAAAGACAAAATAATTGAAACTAGACAAAAGGTTATATCAAAGGCGCAGGAAGCAAAACAAAAATCAATAGATAATTCTGTTGATGAGAATTTAGGCTATATGGATAATACTCTTGCATTTTATGATTTAAACAATTATGAAAAGATACCCCACGTTTATAAGATCCAAGATGCAGATGAAATGTTAAGCAAATTGGATATACCTAAAGATGCATCACTTAGTCATGTTAAATTTGATGGAATAGATATATACAACATAGTTTTAGATTACAGTAATCTTGATGATGGCAGTAATCTTGATGATGGTAACATTGAGATAACAGATACCAAAGATGGATTTGATTCTCTGTTTGATGTGCCTGATTCACCACAAGGCCGCAAAGTTGTATCAAGAATACAGGAATCAAGATTAGAGAAGAAACTTGTTACAGATGATGTTGGAACAGTTGTTAGTAAGATTTTAGCTAATAAAAAGAATGACTATTATATTATAAGGGACTTAGAAGATGGAAAACCTTCTTTTGGGATAGTTGGTGTTCCAGTTGATATGAAAGTAAAGGTTGGAGAAATTCTTGCAAAATATGTTGATGGTGTAAAACAAGATTATGATGGTGCAATATTTGAATTCCCAGTAATTAAGAGAGATGTTGGAGATTCAGGCACACCAGTAATACCACCAGTAATACCACCAGTAATACCACCAGTAATACCACCAGTAATACCACCAGTAATACCACCAGATGAATGTGGAGATGTTGGAGATATAGTTGATAATGATGACCCAGTAGACCCATCACAAG
>JAFCCI010000057.1 GCA_017610275.1 Candidatus Woesearchaeota archaeon | reverse complement strand
ATCAGTAATATCTGAGATATAAGTAAAATCCCTTTTCATATCCTCATTGTTGTAGATATCAATTGGCTTATCTTCTAAAATTTTTTTTACAAACTTGAACAAAGCCATATCCGGCCTGCCCCAAGGCCCATACACTGTAAAAAACCTTAGTCCTGTACAATTAATTTTGTAAAGATGGTGATATGTATAAGCCAATAGCTCATCTGATTTCTTTGTTGCAGCATAAAGCGAAACTGGATTGTCAACATTATCTTCTTCTGAAAAAGGAGTTTTTTCATTATCTCCATAAACAGAGCTACTTGATGCAAAAACAAAATCTTTAATATTGTATTTTTTGGCCATCTCAAGCATTACCAATGTTCCAAGAATATTTGATTTTTCATATTCAAGAGGATTTTCAAGGGAATACCTTACACCTGCCTGCGCTGCAAGATGGCAAATCTTATTGAATTTATGATTTTTGAAAACATTATCCATTGTGCTGTAATTAGAAATATCTGCTTTTATTACCTCAATATTGTTTCCAAGCTCTTTTATTCTGGCTTCTTTGAGCTTAACATCATAGTAATTATTGAAATTATCTATAATTGTGACCTTATCTCCCCTTTCAAGAAGGGCTTTTGCTACATGAAAACCAATAAAGCCTGCACCACCTGTTATTAGTATGTTCATCTTTTACCCCCAATAGCAGAAGAGAAAATTAGTAATTATATAAGATTTTTGTTTTTATCTTATAAATCACCTAATATATCATACACTTTCAGTGTATAGTTATACACTTTTAGTAAATAAATTTTTCCTATGGCAAAAGATATTGATAATATTAAAAAAGCAAAAGAATTCCGAAATTAAAGGATTTTGAGCGAAAAATTAGGAGAAAGGTACAATTATTTAGGGTTAAACATACTAATGAGCTGAGAAACAAGCACCTTGTGAACAATGTGCTGAATGGCATTGTTCTGCAGGGTAGATTAAAGTGGACTTAGCTGAATGCTTTAGAAAGCTTTATATATTAGTAAGTTATAACTTACTATGGTGATATAAATGAAATATGCAATTGCTAAAGTTAGTACAAAAGGCCAGATTGTAATCCCTAATGCACTAAGGAGCAATATTCAAACCGGTGATGAATTTTTGATGATAAAAGACAATGGCAGAATAATCTTAAAGAATATGAAGAATTTAATATCTGATTTAAGGAATGATTTTATGTTTGCTGAAAAAGTAGAAAAAGCATGGCAGGAATATGATAAAGGCAAGTTTGAGAATAAATCCAAAGATGATTTCCTTAAAGAGCTAAGAGCATGTTAAATATTGAATACAAGAACGATTTTCTTAAGAAAATCAGCAAGATAAAGAATAATTCTCTTAAGCTAAAGATTAAGAAACAAGTAGAAAAGATTATTGAAAACCCTGAAATTGGAAAACCTATGAGGTATTCACGAAAAGGCACCAGAGAACTTTATGTATCACCTTATAGGTTAGCTTATGCCTATTTTCCTTATGAAAATAAGATAATCTTCTTAGATATTTATCATAAAGATGAACAATAGGTCCTGCATCATACTGTTGCTCTATTTTAGTTTATTAGCTCTGATTGAAAACCTTCCTAAATTTTTTACAAAAGGGTTATAAGACATATAGATATCAATAACTAAATGATATGTTAAATATTAGGACATTTATGCATTAAATATCATATGATACAGAGTATTAGAAAAATAGGCAAATTAATTAAATAATAATAAAAATTTTCATATATATCAAGCTGCCTTAATTTTTCCCATAATTTATTGACTTATTTTCCGGAATTCATTCGATAATTCTAAAGAAACCAATGAAAAAATCAGGCAAAGCATAAAAATAAGCTAATTCACTAAGATAACAATGCCAAAAAATAAATAATTATATATACAAAGGAATATGAATAAGCATATTAAAATGAATTCAGAAAACGCATTAGTGGTATTTCAAGGAAAACATATTAGGAGAACATGGTTTAATGATGAATGGTGGTTTGTGGCTGTTGATATAGTTCAAGCTTTAGCAGATTCAAAAGATCCTAGTGGATATTTAAAAGATATGAGAAGAAGGGATGAAGGATTTAAAGAAGGGTGGGGGCAAATTGCCACTCCCCTTGAAATAGCTACAAAGGGTGGAAAACAAAAGATTAATTGTGTATCAACAAAAGGAGCTTTTAGATTAATCCAGTCTATTCCATCAAAAAAAACAGAACCTTTCAAGCAATGGCTTGCACAAGTAGGTTATGATAGGGTGCAAGAGATAGAAAATCCTGAACTTGCCCAGAAACGAATGAGAGGATTATACAAAGCAAAAGGCTATTCTGATAACTGGATTGAAAAAAGAGTTAGAGGCATTGCTATAAGAGATGAACTTACAGATGAATGGAAGAAAAGGGGCGTTTTGGAAGAAAGAGATTATGCAATTCTCACAGCAGAGATTTCAAAAGCTGCTTTTGGCATGACTCCCAGTGAATATAAAAAGTTTAAAGGGCTCAAAAAAGAGAATCTAAGAGACCACATGAATGATTTGGAAATGATATTTAATATGCTTGGTGAAGCCTCCACTACAAAAATTGCAAGAAATAAAGATGCAGTTGGATTTGATGAAAACAAAGATGCTGCAAAAGAAGGCGGAACAGTGGCAGGAGTAGCAAGAAGCGAATTAGAGAAAAGAAGCGGTGAGAGGGTAGTTAGCTCTGATAATTATTTAGAAGAGACTGAGAAAACAAAAAGATTAGGCAGAAAAAATATTAAGAAATTGAAAGAAACAGTATAAAAAACTAATAATATACTTCTTATCAATTCTATTAAACCTTTTTTTCTTAAAAAATCATTAACTTTATAAACATTTTCAATATCTTAGATTGTATGTTAAATAAAAGAGTATGCATTGTTGGTTTGGGTTATGTGGGATTGCCTTTATTATGCCTGAGCATGGAAAAAGGCTATGAGACATATGGCCTTGATATAAGCAATGAAAGGGTTGAGCTTATCAATAATGGAATAAGTCCTATTAAGGATAAATTTCTAGAGGAAAGATTAAAAAAGCTTAAAGATGTAGAGGCAACAACTGATTCTTCTGTTTTGAAGAAGTCTGATATTATAATCATATGTGTTCCAACACCAATAGATGCACAGTATAACCCTAACTTAAAGCCATTGCAGAGTGCTGCAAAAACAGTTTCAAAAGAGCTTAAGAAAGGGGATTTAATTGTTGTTGAGTCAACTGTTTTTCCAGGGACAACAGAAGAGATTATAAAGCCAATATTAGAGGAGTCTGGCTTGAAAGCTGGAAAGGATTTTTATTTAGCTTACTGCCCTGAAAGGGTTGATCCGGGAAATAAGAAATGGAATGTTAATAACCTGCCAAGGGTTGTTGGTGCTTTAAGTTCTGAGGGATTAAAACAGGCAGCTGATTTTTATGGCTCAATAACAAGCTCAGATGTTCTGGAGCTTAATTCTGTTAAGGCAGCAGAGGCAACAAAGATAATGGAAAACACATTCAGGGATATTAATATAGCATTTGTAAATGAGATGGCAAAATCATTTGACATGATGGGGATTGATATAACTGAAGTTATTAAAGGTGCTTCTACAAAACCATTTGCATTTATGCCGCACTGGCCTGGCTGCGGCGTTGGCGGCCACTGCATAAAAGTTGACCCTTACTATTTAATAAGCAAAGCAAAAGAGAATGGATTCACGCACAGGTTTTTGAATCTTGCAAGGGAGATAAACAACAGCATGCCCCACTATACTGTTAACAAAGTTATTGAAGGCCTTAATGAGATTGACAAGTCTGTTAAGGATACAAAAATAACTGTGCTTGGCCTGGCCTATAAAGGAGGGGTTGATGACATAAGAGAAAGCCCTGCTCTTGAGATAATTGATGAGCTTAAAAAGCTTGGTGCTGATTTGAACATATTTGACCCTTATATTCCTGAAAAATCAACTGTAAAAGATCTTAATGAAGCTTTAAATGCAGATTGCATTGTTATTGCAACAGACCACCCTGAGTTTAAGAGCATCAAACCGGTTGAGTTAAAAGAGAAAGGAATTAAGGTTGTTATTGACGGAAAGAACTGCCTTGACAAAAAAGGGATAGTTTCATTTGGAATAGTCTATAAAGGCATTGGGAGATAATTCTAAGAGTATTTTTCAGTTCGTGATTTTTTAATTCTTAAGACTATTATTTTCCGGAATTCATTTGCTAATTCTGAAAAAACCAATGAAAAAGTCAGGCAAAGCATAAAAATAAGCTAATTCATTAAGATGGCAATAGGCTTTAACAGTTCAAATCTCCAAATTCTGGTGAAGCAGAAGTAATAAAATGAATAAGAAAGAATTAAAGTTTATTTTGCAGCAGGGTGAGGGGCAATATATTGAATTTAAAGAATCTTTTGACAAGTCTTTGGCTAAAGAGA
>JAFCCI010000056.1 GCA_017610275.1 Candidatus Woesearchaeota archaeon | reverse complement strand
GCCTTTTAATGGCTTTTCCTTTTCAAATCTTTGTTTTATTTTCAATAAGGCCTTCATCTGCTTTTCAGCATACTCAATATTCATTTGGCCCTGGTTGGCCAGATTAATATCCTTTACGCAATAATCATCAGATTCATCCATTTTAACACCTTTTATTCTTTTTTAACTGAAGGTTTTTCCACTACCTTAAACTTTTTGTCTTTTTTGGCTTTTTCTAAAGTATACTGTGAAGTGCTTAGTTTGTTTTCCTTTGCCCATGAATGAGCACTTTCTTCTGTTTTGAATGTCTTTGACCCTTTGCTTTTTACCTGAGAATCAGGCCTGTTCCTGTGCCTAAAATGAGAGTTTAATCCAATTTTTCTTTTTATTCTTGTGTGCATTTTTACCATATTTTAATTAAGAAAATAACATCTATATTTAACCTTTTCCCTTGGTAAAAGTAAATGTTATTGTTTTAAGATTATTTTTGGCCTATTCCTAACCTTTAATCCTTTTTGTTTTATAATACTCTACACTTAGAAAACTACAATTAGTATTGGCAATTGTGATGTTAAATTGATTTTGGGTAAATTTTTAAGAAAGTCCTTTCTCTAAGAGTCTTTTTTGAAGAAATTTGGAAGTATAAATTCTTTTTTGTAATCCATAAAAATGTAATTCAGCCCGATCATCACTTGTTGCAGAAAAATCATAAGGAATAAATTCTCTGCAGGCTCTTTCACTTTTTTTGTTACAAGTATCACAAATATTATCAATTGTATCCACTAACTTAATTTTTTCATTGTGATTTAGTGCCTTTTCTAAGATCTCAATTATATGAAGTCCATGTGTTTTTGTATGGTCCTCTTCGACAGCAGATTTAATAATTCTTATCTTTTTATTTTCTAAATATTTAAATGGAGACTTTTTAGCCAGAATATAACTAGAAAATAACCTTAAGTGATGGCCCCTTAAATATATCATACTAATTAGAAACAGTTATTTATTTAAAAAATTTGCCCAAAATTTCTCCGTTCCTCGCTTCGTTCTACCCAAACACACTGAGACCTCACTTCATTCAAGGGATTTAACAAGGGTCAAATGTTAATTATTCAGAAAGTTCTTGGTTGTAAATCCTTTCAAACTCCTGCAGAAAGAGATTTGCTATGGCCTTGTCATATACTATCAGTATGTTCTCATCGTTTCTCTTGTCAGCACCAGCAGTTGGGTTAAACGAGCCTGTAATCACGGTTTTGTTGTCTATTATGAAAACCTTGTGGTGCATATTGGCCTTGTTGTTATCTTTTTTTATATCAATTCCCTGATATTCCAAAAGATTGAACTTGGAGTATTTTGAGACCTGCCTTGCCTCAAAGACTGCTTTTATATCAAGACCTTGATAATGCTTTAAAATAATTGCAGTTGCAATCCTGCTGTTTGTAAAGCTGAAGGTCATAAAGTAAATGCTGTTTTTTGCTTTTTTTATTTCCTCTGCAACGTGATAAGCGCAGTTATCCTCTGGGCAGAAATAGTTTTCAATTTTTTTATTGTTTAAATAAAATTCAGGATAAATTACATTATTGCCTTTCCTGAATTCAAAATTCCATAATTCATTGAATTCATCTTCATAATTCTTAACAAGGTAAAATGATTCAATTATAATCAGGTTATTATTGTTCTTATATGCGCCATTCTCAGTCGGATTAAAAGAACCAGTTAAAACAATTTTATTATCAATAATACAAAATTTATTGTGCATCAAACCATAAGATGGGTCTTTTTTTGCAAACTTAAGGTGCTTTACATTGTAAAAATTAGCATCATCAACAACTAGCCTTATATCCATTGTTTTGCTTTTTTTATTCAAAATATTAACACTCCTTTCTAAGTCAAAGTCATAAAAAGCGCAGTGAACAGAGCTTTTTGCATTGTTTATTACTTTGAAAAGCTCTCCCTCGCAATCATGCTTTGGGCAGAAAAACACTTTTGGAATGTCCTTGTATTCTTTAAGCTCTGGTTCTACAATATTTTTATCTAAATTAAGGTTAGAGCATCCGCTTAATAAAATAATAAAAAGTAAGTAAATTAGTTTTTTAGACAGAATCATAACAATAACTTAGAAACGCTTTTTTATAAATCCTAACCAAGAAAAAGTGAAAGGTTTCCGAAAAGAGTCTTAATATCTATTTTTTAATATAGGGGCTAAATGTTCTATGCTTTTAAGCAAAGAGAATTTTGTCTCTGCATGCTTTTTGTCTATCTTATCCAGCATGTTTTTAATTTCTTTTTTATGTTTATCCTCTTCTGTTTTCTTTTTAAACCTAAACTTCCTGCACTTTGCAAATAATAAACATTCACTCTCAAGAACATTTCTCAGAAGTTTAATATAAAGTGTTTTGTTTTGTTTGAAATGGCCTAAGTAATTAAAATTTCCTTTGTTGAAAAGATTTCCACTAAAATAAATTATTTCATCGTCAAGATTCCATGGAATTATGACTTGTTTTATTTTGTTCTTTTTTATGATTTCTTTTGTTTTATTGCTTAAAGAACCAATCTTAAGTTCATTAACCTTAACTTTCAGCAACTCAACCCTATTATTATATGCAGTTTTTATTATATGCTCTGAGATTTTTGCTTCCTTGGTGTTATTATCCAGCAAAAGAATTTTTTCCTTCTCATTAATAAGATTCTTTGACCTTATCTCTTTTTTTACCCTTCTTTCAATAAGCTTGCAGAAACAAGCTTTGCATAATCTTAGGCCAAGATAAGGAAGTTTTATTTCCCCTTTAGCTTTTTTGCATTTTTGGCATAACATGATTTTTCACTTTTTTAAAGAGTTTAAATAGTTATTGATTCTATATTTTCTCGTCTATAAAATCGTTTCTTTAAAGTGTTACTACTCCAGAATCCTTAATAACCGAAAGCTTTATATAGTAGTTACACTATACAGTAGTTAGAAGTAGGTTTGGGGGTGTTTATCTATTCTTTATTTTCAACTATCACCTCTTTTTCCTGGGATATGGGCTTGCCCTTATCTCAGGTTTATAATCACCTCTTTTTCCTGGGACTGAGGCTTCGGCTTCATTCCCGGGTTTCATAATCACTTTTAAGAATTCTTACCTATTAATCTTGATAAACAATCCCTGCTCTCTTTTTCTTCTGAATAACAATAGCCCTGACAAAAGCCCAATAAACGCCCCCAATATAAAAACTGAAAGAAACCTTTTGTCAATATAAGGTATAAGTGTTTTTTTATTATTATCAAAATATATATCAAGATTGCTTAATTCAAGGGCATACTCTGCATACAGCAAAGCAGAATATTTATCATCCTGTTTAAGGCTTTTTGCATATTCATAATAAGAATAGCCAATTATTGGAAATAGTCCTTTTTTGCTTGTCTCTACAATGTTCCTTCCGACAATTTCCAGTTTCTTATTCAGCAAATCATTAACATGCTCTTCCTCAACACCAAGTGTAGAGAGTATTATATCTGATTCTGCCTTTGCTTTGCTTGCTTTAAACAGGCAGAGATCATAATCCTCATTTTCCATATCAGAATAAGCAAGGTCTATCTCTTTTTTTGTATCAGCAAGAACATCTGGAAAAAACAATATTACATACTGGTAGCGCTCCTCTGCCTCAAATATCTTTGTCATGCAAGAGCTCCTTAAAACATCTTTGTTAAAATCAAATTTTTTTCCTTTATTATTAAAGAATTCGCTCCAGGCTTTAGCGCTATAAAATCTTTCAACAGCATATGCTAAAGAGCTAATGCTTTCATTCATTTCGCCTTTGCCAAGGTATTCTTCACTTAGCTCAAGATAATACTCTGCTTCTATGAGCCTTTCCTTCACTATTGCATATGTCTGCAGATCAGTTATTGTTTCATACTTAAATGGCAGCCTTGAATCAAAATCTTTTATTTCCTCTCTTGTTGACTTTATTTCATCAGCCACATCTTTCTTTTTCATATTATTCATTAAAAGTATGAGCTGCTTGTATTTTGTGTTTGCACCAAAGCAGAAACTTGCAGCAGAATAGAATATGTTCTTACTAGAGGCAGTTTCTCCTTTTTTGGTTAAATTATTTGCATTTTCCTCTATTTTAATAAGATTCTCATCCAGTTTCCCTTTTTTTAATTTTTCAAATTCTTTTTTTAGTTCATAACTCTTATTGCATAATCTTTCTGCAAGAATTTTCATAATGCCAGAATATTCATCACTGATTTCAAGGTTCTCCTCTTTTATTTCTTTTTTCTTACCTGTAAATTCATATAAAACATCATCAAGGTCAGAAACCTCAATAACTTCTATTTCCTTTTCTTTTCCATATTCAACCAAATCAATTGTTTTATTATCCTCTTCCTTTGAAAATCCTGTTCCTGCGGGTATTAACACTTTTTTTATTTTTATTTCTGAGGCAGCATCTATTTTTTCTTTAAGGCCACCGACAGGCCCGATGATTCCCCCGGAGTTTATTGTTCCTGTTATTGTTATACCATCATTAATGTTTAGGTTATCAAGCATTGCAATTGTTAGTGCTGATATTGCAGAGCCTGCACTTGGGCCTCCAATAATAGATGACTCTGCCCTTATAGTATAAAAGAAATCATAATTATCACAATCAGCATCAGCATATTTGCATGCTATCTCCCTTGCAAACCTTGTTGAGATTTGGGTATCTAGCTTTGTTAGGGGATATGTTTCAATAAAAACCCGGCCAGTTCCTGGCTTTATCTCAAGATAAAGATGAGCAGAAGAGCCTTCATATCCATCCTCTGTCTGGCTTACCGCCAGTAAAGGCATGTGGCCAACACTCGCATAACAAGGAGAAATTAAAAATAGAAAGACTAATAGAAACACCACTTTTGATTTTAATAGCATTATGATAATAAAGAATAAATTAGTAATTAAATATCTTTTGATTCTGTTTGTTTGCCCTTGCAATTAGGATTTATGCAGAAAATCCATGGCCTTCTCCCTTTTGTGATAACCATCACCATT
>JAFCCI010000055.1 GCA_017610275.1 Candidatus Woesearchaeota archaeon | reverse complement strand
CAATGAGCTGAAGAAAGAGCTTGGAATAACAAAGGATTTCATTGTTCACTTTGAGGACGAGAATGATAATCCAATCCAGATCAACGGAATGTACGGCTTTGGCTACGAAAAATAGATTCTAAACATCTACAATTAAATTATAATATACTCTAAAATAACTATTTGAACATATAAATGTTTAAATATAGTTATGGATACACTCATTATAGTAGTATTTGGGGGTTTAAATAATGCAGAACAGAAATATATTCAATGTATTCTTCAGAGTGAAGCCTGCAATGATGCTTATTGAGCTTAAAAATGCAAAAAATGAGATTTATGCTTCTTCTCTTGCAAAAAATATTGACTGCACTTACTCCCATGTTGTCAAAATACTTCAGGAAATGCAGAAAGCTGGCTTAATAAACTTTGACAAACAGGGAAGACTAAAGCTCTTAACATTAACAAAAAAAGGCACTGAAATAGCAGACCATATAGAGAGAATAAAAAACCTCTTGTAATTCTTTTTTAGTAAAACTTAAATATAAGTTATAATATCTTTTATAATACTATTAAAAAACTATTGTTAGTACAAAATGTTTGTCATAAAAAAAGAAAAAAACCAGATATTATCATTGCCTGTAAAAGAGATAACTGCAAAAGAGGCAAAAAACTTTAGTTCTGACCTGGCACTGAAAATTCTTAAGTTATTAATAAAAAAGCCAATGTATCCAATAGAGCTTGCAAAAGAGCTTAAAGTGCATGAGCAAAAAATATACTATCACATAAAAAACCTTGAAAAATCAGGAATAATAAAAATTAACAAAAAAGAAATAAAGCAGGGAGCTGTTGCAAAATATTATTCTTTAGACAAGCCGGCTTTTGTAATAAGGATAAAGGAATTTGAGGAAACACAGAAAATAATGCCAAAAAGCAGCTCAGAATTTCTACAACCATTTATAAAAAACAGCCAATTAGATGCAATGATAATAGTTGGCTCTCCTGACCCTCATGGACCAGAAAAAGCCAGGTCAAGAGACGGCTATTATGGCATTGACCTTGCATTATTTATAGGAACATTCCTCAACTATGTTCCAGACTTAAATGTAAGGCTTGACACAGAAGTAAGGCAGGAAGACCTTAAAAACAACCTCATACTTCTTGGTGGTCCTGTAGTAAACAACATAACCAAAGAGGTTAACGAAAAAATGCCAATATTCTTTGACAAGAACAATCAGTGGGCTATAAAATCAAATATATCAAAGAATATTTACCCAACAGATGAAACAGGGCTTATAGTCAGCTTTAAGAATCCTTTTAATAAAGAAAAAAGCATATTGCTTGTTGCTGGAAAGAGATATTCAGGAACACGGGCTGCAATAATAGCATTCCTGAAATATTTCAAAGAAGTATCAAAGGGAAATATTCACAACAATAAAATAAAAGCAAGGGTTGTAGAAGGAATAGACCTTAACTCCGATGGAATTATTGATGATGTTGAATTCAGGGAGTAAGCTTAACAATCTCCTGCTGAAATTTAGCAAAACTATTTTCTGCTTTTTCAATAAATTCTTTTTCCATCTTAGTAGGTATAACTGCTCCGGCTGCCCTTAAGTGCCCTCCTGCTTCTCCATCAACCTCCTTAGCAATATCTGAAATTATTTTAAAGAGGTCAACATCTGCCTTTCTGTCAGATACCCTTAAGCTTACTTTTGTTTTTTCATTTAACAAGCGAGCCATTGACATAACAAAAGTAATGTTATCAAAACTGTTTGAAGATGAAATAATTGAGGCAAGCGTCCCTATCATTGTTGCCCTTATATTATCCCTTGCATTTATTATAAGAATACCTTGTTTTTTGATTATATCTTCAGAATCTTTATTTTCTTCATACCATTTCATCGTCTTAACAATCTCTCTTTTATACTTTGAGAGATTAGTTATTGCTTTTTTCTTTATTTTTTCATCATTTAAGCAGGCACCTATCCCTAGAGATGCCTTGTTAAGCCTTCCGCAGGCATTCAGCAATGTTGAAAATTCTTTTGCATCCCTTAGAGGAGATTCTTTTTCCTCATCACGCAGAATATAAACCTGACCAAAAATATCCTCTGGTTTTTCCTCATCAAGCCTTTTCATTATAATTCCTGCAGATAATTTTTTGATTTCATCTCCTGTAAGATTAACAAGCTTTTTCCATTCATTTCCCTGTTTTGGGTCTATGCCCAGTTGCTGCAAAAACTGTATTGCATTGCTCTCAGAGCCGGTTATACCTGGTATGTAAACATCTGTACTGTACTGCAATAGCCTGTATAATGGTTTTGTCTGTGCTCCAAAGACCCTTAACCCCCTAATCACTTTTATCTTTCCTTTTGCCTTGGCAGTCTCGAGAATCTCATTATTAAGCCTTGAAAAACCATTATTTTCCTGTACATCACCTATTGCTCCAATGATAGCAATATGAGCCATATCTTCATTTTTCTTGTTAAGGTATTTTGCAAAGAAGTAAACAACACCTGCTCCTGAAATCTCCTTTGTTCCGTCAATTCCAAAAAGATGCGGATTGACATGGATAATATTATTACTAATATCAACCTCTTCCGGATCGTGGTGGTCAAGAATAAAAACATCTTTGCCTGCAAGCAAACTCTTTATGTCCTTTAGCTTTCCAGAGCCGATGTCAGTAAAGAAAAAACAGCTGTAATTCTCCTTTGATATTTCTGATATAACCTTGCGATTCAACTGCTGGACAATAGAAACAGAATATTTCCTGTTCTCAAGATTCAATGCATTAATCAATATAGAGCAGGCACTAATGCCGTCAGAATCAAGGTGAGAAACAATTCTTATCTTCTCTTTTTTATCTAATTTTTTAAATCTTTCAGTTGCCTGCTTTACAGATTCTTTAAATCTTTCATAGTTATCCAATTTTATCACGATTACTCTATAAGAAGCCTTATCTTATCTGGATTATACTTCCAGTCTTTTTCAAGCTTTTTTGATTTTTTGTAGTATTTGACTAATTTTCTGATTTTTGATTCAGTCAGCTCCAAGCCCCTTTTTGCAGGCATATCATGCTTGTTTGATTCAAGATGTTTTCTTAATGCAATGCTTCTTTTTATCAAAGCCATTAAATCTTCTGGTATTTTTGACAAAAGATTTTTTTCTTTTAGTATTGCTGTTATTCTCTTTCCGCTAATCTGTTTTATATCAGGTATTCCATAGACATCTCTTAAGAATAAGCCAATCTGGCTTGATGTCTTCCCCTCTTTTGCCATTTTTGCTATCAATAGCTCTATCTCTTTTGGTTTGTATCTTATCCAGCTCAGCTTTGTTGCTTTTGATGGCTTTGTTGAGCCTGATTTTCCCTTTCTTCCTGAATACATTCTTGCCATTTTAATTTCCTCCTAAGAGATCAAGAAAAAGAATCTTGTCTCCAGCATAACCCAGCCTTGACCGGATTATCTCTTGATGTAAAAAAGGAAAAGAAGCTTATTTAAAAAGCTTTCGTAGATAGCCCTGCGCGGATTCGAACCGCGGTCTCAGGCTTTCTTTATATAATATTCCAAAGGCCTGAATGATTGGCCACTACACTACAGGGCTGTATTGCAAAAGAACTGTATTTTGTTTATAAAACTTTTTATTCGAAAGCTTTAAATGAATTATCATTTTATTCCTTTTATGCAGCCATTATGCCTTAAATGCAAAGGCCGGGGCTTTTGCGGAAGAAGCTTTTGCCCGATTTATGCAAAAAGTCAGGCAATCTTCAAGGTTGAAAAGATGCTTGACAAGAGTGATTTCTCTAGTATAAGCCCTGCCCCGTTTGTTGGCCATTATGGCTATCCAAAAGTTAATGTAGGCATATTAAGCCCTGCTAAGATTGATGAAAAACCAGAGCTTTATGATGCCCCAAAATATTGGGCAGAGTATAACTTCAGGATACCAAAAATAGTTGACTTAAGGTCTTCTTTAATAAATTCAAGATTTAAAATAGAAGTAAAAAAACAAAATAAGTTTTTGGATATAAGCAAAGAGGTTGGCATGGCATCAAAGCCAGTTGATGTTGAGATTTCAGTTGATGAAAAACCAAGGTTTAGGCTTAAGGTAGATTCCTACAATGCTCCAATGGGCCCGAATGCAAAACTAAAAAATGCACAAATAACCTCAAACCCAAAAATATCACATTATGTTGAAAAAGTTGTTGATGATATTGATTTAAAGGCAAAGAACGCAATTCTTTACCTCCATAAAAAAGATTTTGATGAAAACTTTCTTACAAAGCTTCTCAGTGTAGGCACGATTGGGCTTAAGAAAAACAGAAAGCTAGTTCCAACAAGATGGAGCATAACTGCAACAGATGATATGATTGCAAAAGACTTGATAGCAAAAATTAAGGATTACAAGCAAGCAGATTATCTTGCTTTTTTTGGATCTTATCTTGGAAATTATTATTTAATATTGCTGTTCCCAGAACCATGGTGTTATGAGCTTTTTGAGACCTATATGCCAAAGACAAGCTGGAACGTTGATGAGAATGTGAATTATACAACTGACTATGAGCCATATTATGGAAGAAAAACATATGCTGAAAATTGCGCAGGCGGATATTATGCA
>JAFCCI010000010.1 GCA_017610275.1 Candidatus Woesearchaeota archaeon | reverse complement strand
GACTTCTGAAATATGCTCAATATCAGAGCCCGGCGAAGCTGTTAATGCAATTATCCTTGGAAACTTTGCAAGCTTGTGGTATTGCTTTGCAACCCATACATAAGAATAATCCTTTACTGCCTTGTGTGCCTCATCAAAGCCCAGCAAGCTTACTTGATCAAGATTTATTCTTTTTGCGATTATATCATTTTCCAGTCCCTGTGGTGTTGAGAAAACTATCTTTGCATCTTTCCAGAGTTCTGCCCTTTTCTCTGGATTAACCATTCCTGTGAATATGACTAATTTTTCTTCTTCAATCTCAAAATGCTTTTTGAAAACCTCTTTGTACTGGTCTATTAAAGGCCTTGTAGGTCCAATAAAAAGTATCTTTGAGTTTGGATACTGCTTTAGCCTGTGGGCTGCAAGCATAAGAAATATATTTGTCTTTCCCAGACCTGTTGGCAGAACAACTAAAGTATTTTTTTCAGCACATGTTGCAAATATTGTCTGCTGGTATAATCTTGGCTCAAAGTTTTTTATCATAACTAAAAAGAAATCTTTTGGCTTTAAATAGTTTATTGCTTGATTTTATGCATTAACTTTATAAAAACCGAAATTTTTCCAGTTTAGTATGAGAATAAATATTGGCTCTAAAAACCAGGTAAAGGTTGATGCTGTTAAGGAGGCTATTCAGGATTATGATTTCCTGTCAAATGCAGAGGTTTTCTCAATTGAAGTTTCTTCAGATGTTCATAAGCAGCCAAAATCTATTCATGAAACAGTTAATGGGGCTAAGAATAGGGCCAGAAATGCCTTCCAAAACTGTGAATACAGCTTTGGCATTGAAAGCGGATTAATGAGAGTTCCAGATACAAAAACAGGTTATATGAATGTTTGTGCATGTGCAATTTATGATGGAAAAGATTACCATATTGGATTGTCATCTGCATTTGAACATCCCACCAAAGTAATAAAACTTGTTTTTTCTGATAACCTTGAAATAGATGAAGCGGTTTATAAAGTGGGCTTAACCAATGATAAAAGAATTGGCCGTTCAGGAGGGGTTATTGGCTATTTAACAAAAGGCAGATTGAAAAGAAAAGAATACACAAAGCAGGCAATAACAACTGCTTTAATTCATTTAGAGAACCCTGAGTTATTTGATTAATAAATCTTTTAAATATCTTTAATCATAGAAACCACAAAATTCATTGGGCCGTCATTCAGGATCAGGGCATCATAATTCCTTTCATAAATGTTCTTGTTCTTTTTAATGTCTTTGTTAAGAAAACCTATCTTTAGTATTACCTCATGATCAAGGCCTTTTGCCATATCAATATCGCCGAGACTATCTCCTATTAGAATTGTATTTTTCCTTTCTTTTATCATATCAAAATATTTGATTCCCTTTATTGCAAACTCATCTTTGTTGAAAGAGTGTATTATCTTTGACTTATAGCCCCTTACTATTCCTTTTTTATCATAATTAAAGAAATTTGATATAATATGCATGTTGTTATATAACAGGCCTTCTGATTCAAGATAACCTTTTATTATATCACCAACTCCTGCAGAAAATATTAAAAGAGGAATATTTTTCTTGTAAAGCTCTTTAAAGAAATCTTCTGCACCCTTTCTCAGCAAAATTCTTTTCTTTTTTATTATATCCTCAACAACTCCCCTATTCATTCCTTCCTCAACCAAGAGTTTTAGGTGGCTGCTCCACCACTGCATCATCTTTTTGTCTTTCTCCTCATCAGAAAGTTTATTATTAACCTCAAATGGATGGTACTTATCATAAAGTGCAAATGATTTTTTAACATAATCTTCAGAAAGATAACCCCCTTCCCTTATCTGGGCGATGCTTGTGTGAGTTCTTTGGCCCTTGACAATGGCCTTGGTTAATGTTTTGTCAAAGTCACAAAT
This sequence comes from Candidatus Woesearchaeota archaeon, assembly GCA_017610275.1. GTDB lineage: Archaea > Nanobdellota > Nanobdellia > Woesearchaeales > CG1-02-33-12 > CG1-02-33-12. The sequence goes on along the minus strand of JAFCCI010000010.1, from coordinate 19,287 downwards.
AACATGCAGATTATCCCTGCCTCCTGATTTTATATTATTTAATTTTTGTTCAAAGGCCTTTTTGTCCTTGATTAATATGTTTTTCATAATAAATTTGGCAACCTCCATATATAACTTTTATGATTTAAATAATAATTCCTCCTGCACAAATCTCTGAATTTTGCATTAAAACAAACCTTCCCAGGCCAGGAATATCATTAAATTTCTCAATAACTATTGGCTTTAATGTCTTGATAATAACCCTTCCAATCTCCATCTCTCTTAATTCTTTGGCATGTTCCTCAAGAAGCTTAAGGCTTGAGGAGTTAATCTTCTGCTTTATTTCCTCAATCACGCACTCTGTTTTTTGTGTTGCCAGTTTTAAGATAATTTTTTCATTTACATTTATTTTATTCTTTGACATCCAGAAAATATTAGCAGAAAACCTGTTCGCAACAACAGCTAAATCATTTTTTTTGCAAATAATATCCCCCTTTTTTACAGGAATAAGCTGATTTAATGTAATGCCTATGCTTTCACCTGCCTCTGCTTCTTTTTTATCAGCCAAGAAAGATTCTATTGACTTGATTTTTACTGCTTTATTGGAAGGAAGTATAATAACCTCATCATCTGGTTTTAGTTTGCCTGATTCAATACAACCAACTAAAATAGGCTTATCATTAATTTCATAAATATCCTGTACAGGCATTCTTAAACTCCTATTTGTTAAGCTTCCAGCAACCTGAAATGAATCTAAACCCTGCAATAAGGTTTTTCCAGAATACCATTTCATCTTATCAGAAGGTTTAGCAACATTATCTCCATCTTTGGCAACAATAGGGATAACATATAATGGTTTTATCTTAAGATTATCCAAAAAATTTAATATAATATTTTTCACTTCATTAAATCTCTTTTCATCATAATCAACAATGTCCATTTTATTAAGAATAACTATCAACTGGTTTATTCCCAACATGCTTAAAATGTAGGCATGCCTTTTTGTTTGTTCCTTAACTCCTTCATTCACATCAATAATCAGAATTGCAGTTTCTGCCTGTGAAGCACCAGTTATCATATTCTTTACAAACTCTTTATGGCCTGGTGCATCTATTATTGTATAGTTTCTTTTGGGTGTTTTAAAAAAAGTCTGGGTTGTATCTATTGTTATGCCCTGCTCTACCTCTTCCTGAAGACTATCCATTATGAAGGCAAATTCCAAGTCATGGCCAAGCTCCTTGCAGGTTTTCTTTAATTCTTCAATCCTGCCATCTGGCAAAGAGTTAGTATCAAAAAGCAATCTTCCAATTAAAGTGGATTTGCCATGGTCTACATGGCCTGCAATAACCAGATTCATATTCTCTTTTTCCATTACAATAACACCTTTAATAGGGTTGCAATACCTAAGATTATTGTTGTGATTCCTATAAACCTTATTAATGTTTGATCTTTTGCTTTTTTAACAGTAATAGCAGATAAGGGAACCGAGAAAACAGCACCAATGATTAAGTATGGGGCTAATCTCCAATCAATTATTTGCTTTGTTAACAGATAAGCAATAACCCCAACAAGGCAGGTTAATCCCTCTGAAAGAGAGGTTATTCCAACAGCATTTTTTCCCTTAACCCCTGACAAAATCTGGCCGCTTGTAACAACCGGGCCATAGCCGCCCCCGCTTATCCCTTTGTTGAATGAGGCAATCAGGCCAAGGCCAAATATTTTTTTCCACGAAAAATTATGTTTTTTATTTAATCTAAGCAAAATTACAATGCCAATAATCAACACTAAAAAACCAATATATATTTTTAACCAGAATGGAGACAGATTTACTGCTATAAACACTGCAGTTATTGTTCCTATGATACTGCATACAGCAAGTAATAGTACTATCTTAAGATGCAATGGTATTCCTCTTTTAAAACTCTCTTTATATCCTAATTCTTTTATTTTTTTAGCTATAAAAAATATATTAGCTGATTTTGGCCTGAAATCAACGTTCCCAACGTAATGGTGTGTAAATCCAGCTAATAAGCCGGTAATTAATTCAGAAAGCAAAATAGCAGGAATTACCTGCAACGGCTCAAATCCCATGACTAAAAACAAAGGAGTTAATATTGTTCCATAGCCCATTCCCAATGTTGAGTCCACATACTCAGCCAGGAATGCTAATACTATAACTGTTATTCCAATTCCTAAAGCAAGTTCAAATATCATTTTACATATAACCCAAGCTTCTTAGCTTTTGCATCATGTAAGCCCGCTCTTTGTCTTGGGCCCTGCCGGACCTTTCAGCAATTCTTGTTGTTTTTAGCTCTTCCACAACCTCTTTAACATTAGATGCATTTGATTCAATGAGACTGCAGCATGGAAGGCAGCCAAGGCTCCTGTAGCGCTTGCCATTTTTTGCAAAATAAAGATTAGTAATTGGAATATTTTCTCTTTGCACATATTTCCAGATATCAAGCTCTGTCCAGTGCAGCAGGGGATGCACCCTTATATGGCTGTTATCATCAGACCCTGATTTGAACTGATCCCATAGTTCTGGAGGCTGATTTTTATAGTCCCATAAAAAATCCTGGTTTCTTGGGGAAAAATAACGCTCTTTTGCCCTTATTCCATGTTCATCTCTTCTTATGCCTAATAGTAATGCTTTAAACTTGTATTTTTTAATTGCCTGTTTTAATGCCTCTGTCTTCAATGCATTGCAGCACTCAAACCTTCCTTTATCAGGGCTTACTCCATTCTTAATAGCTTCCTCATTCCTGCTTATTATAAGATTAAGACCCCATTCTTTAGCATATTTATCTCTAAAGGAATAAATTTCAGGAATTTTGTAACTAGTGTCTATGTGCATTATTGGAAAAGGGATTTTGCCAAAAAAAGCTTTTCTAACCATCCATAACAAACTAGTAGAATCCTTGCCAATGCTCCAGAGCATAGCTATATTTTTAAACTCATGATAAGCCTCTCTAATAATAAATATAGTTCTGCTTTCAAGTTTGTCTAAATAATCCATGTTGACCCTTTATTCTATATAACCAAAACTTCTTAGCCTTTTCTTAACTATTTCTTCATCTCTTTTTGAGAAGCCTTTTTCTCCTGTAGGTTTTTCAGACACTATCTGTCTAAGCACATACACCACAAAACTAGATAGAGAACTGAATCCAGTTCCTTTGCATAAATCTTTAATTTTATTTGCTAATGGTTTTGGTATTGAAACAGTTGTAATATTTGTCATTTTTAATACCTCTTATTTAATTACATCTAATTAAATATAATTAAGAATTTATATATATTTATGTTTTTCAAAATGAATTTTTAAGAATTTATGCATAGAAATGCTCGCGAAAACCTCTTACTTTAGTATGAGGATGAGCATTTCTGGCATCCTAAAATTCCACTGTCAAAAGAAAACTCCGCCAAACCAGCATCTTTAGATAATGGTAGGAGTTTTCTGTGGATTTTTATGATATTAAGCTTCTTCCATCAATATCTTTTGGAATTTTAATCTTCAATATTTCCAATACTGTTGGTGCAATATCTAATAAGCTTGGATTTTCATTATTTGTTTTGAAATTTGTAAATAAAACCCCTGGAACATGTGATGGGTCAACTATATGGTCTCCTTTCCACTTTTTTAGATTATCTATAACTATCTCTTGTGTTAAGCCGCCAATTGCACTCTGCCAGCTCATTCTGTAGCCTGGCTCAAACCCAATAACAATGTCAGGAGAATCCTTAACATAATCCCCATGATAAATCTCTTCTCTTTTATATGCATGAGTTATAACCTTTTGATTATTTTTTGGGTCTCTAAAATCTTCTAATTTTTTAATAATGCCATTAATAATCTCCTCTTTTTCAGCTTCTTCTACAATTCCCTGCCCTTCTCTTTCCTTGAGATTGATGTAAATCCCTGCAAAGCCCAGGGAGTAAGCCTTTGTTTTGCTCCAGTCAACAAACTTGAAGAGTGCTCCATCATCATTTTCATTATAATCATTTGTTAAAGTCATGAATCCATTCTCAACAAGCCAGGTGTTAATACTGACAGCCCTTTCAAAGCTAGTGAAGCCATGGTCTGAAAATATCATTAAGGCAGTTTTGTTGTCTATCTTATTGAGAACCTCTCCTAAGAGATTGTCTTTTTTAACATAATAATCTACAACATCTTTATTTACTGATAACCCTTCTTTAACATTAAATAGGTTTTTTTCATCCCAATACATATGCTGAAGCCTGTCCCCAGAGTCAAACACAAAAGCAAGCAAACCTTTATCAAACCTATTGAACTCATACCAGAACATCTTGTTTCTTTCATCTTCAATCTGGGCAACCTGTCCTAAAAAAACTTTATCAGTTATGGCATTTTCATTTAAGGCATTAGTGTCTTCGGGCATGCCCAATGTGTTGTACAAGCCTATTGCATCTGCAAGTTCATTTGAATATTTGCCTGGATAAGTAAAATCAACAACAGGGTTTTCAGGGTCTATCTGGATAGGACCAAGATACATCTTAAATTCTGGTTCAACACTAAAGAGATATGCTTTAGTAATAGCAGAAACTTTTTTCATGAAACCCACCTTAAAATCTATCCTAATCCAGTCGCTCCATCCACCAACTTTAACAGGGTATTCCTTATCATCAACAATAATAATTGCTTTATCTTTATCCACTTTTATCTGAATTGGTTTTTCAATAGGATTTCTATCTGTTCCCAATGGACCAAAAACCCTTGAATTAATTATTTTATCATTAACTGATACCTTTATGGTTTTTTCTTCATCCTTGTTAAAATATTCAGAAGTGTAGATATAATACCCACTTGAGAATCCCCTTATATCCGGAACACCCTCGCCAGAAAACATAACTCCATTAACCTTATCAGGAGGAAAGGTTGCCGGCCATCTTATAATTGTTGTTGGGATTTTTGCATCAGAGGTAATGCTCCAAAAAGGAATCCCTTTCACAGGAGATTCAAATTTAGTGCTGTATCTTGACTTTTGTTTTGTAATAGAAACTCCCAATAAGTAATTTTCGGGATTTCTTGTAATAAAGTCAAACAAGCCATGTTTTCCTGGGTTAGTGCCGGTTGCAATAGTTGTCCATGCAACAGGGCTTTCAGCAGGAAGTATTGTATTTAGTTTTGAGAAGCTTCCAATTTCCTTTAGCCTTAAAAAATTTGGAAGCATGCCCTCATTAATTAATTTATTAGTTACCTTTGGGTCCATGGCATCAATTCCAATTATAAACACTTTATCATATCTGCTTTTAACCATTTTTTCTTCTCCTGAAAAAAATATAACAAAACATACAATAATAATACATATTATTATAAATATTGTTAGTTTTTTTAGATTTAATTTCCTTTTTTTGATTTTGTTATTGGTTTCCATGATTTTAAAAATATTTTTTTGATTGGTTTAAAAAAATATCTAAGGAAGAATCCACCAATAGCAGCTAAGATGGCAAGGATAAAAGGCCATACAGAGCCAACTATCATCCCTCCTGTTCCTGGGTCCACATAAGCAGATGCTTTTATTGTGTATAATAATATTGCTAAAGCTAAAAAGCAGAATTTCTCTAATTTTAAATTGTAATTTATAGTAGCCATTTTTAGTTATGCTGCCCTATGTCTTGATATATTTCCTGTCATGCAGATAATAACTAAGAATATTTGACAATATGAAAACAATTACAATAACTTTTCTGCTTCCAAAAGAAACATATGTTCCTAAGATATACCCAACAAGGAAAACAAGTATAAGAATATAATATTTGAATGGAAGGGCCTTCCTATTCTGGAAAAGAATTCTGCCTGTTAAAAGCCCTGATAGGAATATAATCAAATAGCTTAAAAAGGCAGAGCCAGATGACATTGAAATAAGAAATCCAATAAACAACACAACCAAGGCAACATATTCAACCCACATACTCACCATATCCAATACTCCTTTTTTTGTTTTTATCATCCTGCTCTCTCCATCACCTGATATGCTATGAACCAAAATATAATTCCCATAAGTATTACAAAGATTAATGAGTAAAAACCTAAAACTAATACAAGCAAAGCATATCCAACAATGCAGCCAAATGCAAAGGCATACAATAGTTTGCTTGCAAAGAATACATTGCTTCCATCTAATGGTGGGATAGGCAGCATGGTGAATATTGCAAGCCAGAGATTAAGGCTTATCGCTCTTCCAATTAAAGTTGTTGTTGCTATTGGAGTCATTGGTGGGATTATAACTCCTCCATATGCTATCACTGCAAATAATGCTGCCAGAATAATATTAGATAGAGGGCCGATTGCTGATATCATGCCTAAAGACCAATAGTTTATTCCATATCTGAAAAATCCCAGCCTGTGCTTTGCCATATGGTGAATAACAATTCCTCCCGGAACAAGGAACCATATAGAACCTCCTGATACAAAACATAAGACAAGGGCTATTAGCAAGCCTGGCCAGAAAGTCCTAAACTCAACTTTAAAGCCAATATACAACCCGTATATTTTTTGAGCAGATATATGGATAAGAATTACTAATAAAGTTATAAGAATAGAATTAAAAAGATTTTTCAGACCGTAGGCAAAGTTAAACTCGTCTCCAGGGCCCCATAATTTAAATGATATTATAAAGGCAATTATCAATGTAGAGCCAAGAATTCCCTTTATTTCTTCTGGATTAAAGGTAAAATACCTGTTTAGCTTGTCTATGAGGTTCCCCATTTTCTTATTAAAGATAATGTTTCTATTTAAGTATTTTGTTTTAGGTGTTGTTTATATTAAAACTATAGCTTATTTTGTGGTCAAAATCTTTTTTGATTAAATCTATTATTTCCTCTTCATGTCCTGCACCAACAACAGCCAGTATATTTTTCTCAGGATGTTCCTTCATTAGATAAGAGAGGTTTCTTGCCATTATTTTATTTCTTTCATCTATCAAAACCCTGCATATGTTTGGGTATCTTTCTCTCATTTTGTTGATTAACTTTTTTATTATTTCCTGGCTTGGAACCTTTGTAAGGTCAAATTTTTTAATATTTAAATCTTCAAGCTCGTTCTTCCTTAATACAACACCATTAAAAATATCTACCAATAAGTTCCATTTTTCTTTCCATGTTAATGCTCTTGAAAAGCGCTTTAATGTTATCTCAATATTCTGGTCTATAAGTGCAATCCTTGCTTTTTGTTTTTTTGCAAGCCTTACTGCTGTTTTCATCTCAGAGCCAGGAGCAACTCCAACATAATCCCCTAGTTTTTTTTGAATGATTGAGCCTATCCAGCTGAACAAGAAGCCCTTAAATCCTATTTTTGGAATGTCTGTAATGCTTATTTTTCTCTTTTGATCATGCATCAATCCATAAAGCCTGTTTTTGTCAAGCTCTAATGCAACAATATCCGGCTTTTCCTCGAGAATTGTATTTTTAACACTATCAACACTCTGTCTTGCAATGTGTGATGTTCCGATTATATTCAGATTTTTGTATATCATTTATAATAGAGTAAAAATCCTTTTTTATAAACCTTGCGAAGTTTTGCTGCACTTACTTTAGAATAATTTGTTTTTTTCATGACTTACTAAGTAAACAAACATAACCTTATTTCCTGATTCAATTCTTTGGCATTTTATATCAGAAAATTTCTTCTTTTTTCTGTTTCTCAGCTTTTGGGGTATTTTAAAGTATTTAGTTACACCATTCTTACCCCTTTCAGTAATGCAGCTTTCCTGAGTACACAAATCAGAACTAAAAATCCTTATGTTTCTAATACATCCTTTCAAGAAGAGAGCTTCATCCTCACCAAGGCACACCTTTAGCTTTATCCTATTGTCTGGGAGTATTTTTGATTTTAGTATAATACCCATAAAATTAGTGACTTTCTGTATACTTTTAATATTTTCTCACCATTTTTGCGGGATAATAATCCTGTTTTTTTATCCTAAACCATACGTAAGATTAATATAGTCTAGTGTTGTTATTCTATAGTATTTATAATAACTTTAAATAGTATTAGAGTTTAGGGATTAATAGGAAGAATGGGAAAAATACTAAACTCAAAGACAACAAATGACGGCAACCTAATATTTGAGGTGTTAGTTGATTATGAGGAAGCACTGCAGCTCAAGGGGCGTGTTAAAAACATACACTTGTTTTCAGAGGATGTTCCAGATATAAAAGCAAACATTTCTTTGAGAGGCAAGAACGAGGCAACAAAGTATTTTTTAATTCCCAAGGAACTAAGGAAAGACCTTAAGTTTAATACAAAAGTTAAATGCCAGAAGATTGAAACAGATACCAAAACAATCTTTGTTTATGTGGTTGATAAATTTAAATTATAAGTGTGGTGAATTTTATGGAAAGGGAAAAAATTGGGATAAAAGGCGTCGATGATATGATCCAGGGAGGAATTCCCAATAGTTCTATTATTGGTATATCAGGTCCTCCAGGCGTAGGAAAATCAATATTCAATCTCCATTTTCTTTTAGCAGGCGCAAAAAAAGGGCAGAAATGTGTTTATATTGTACTGGAGGAACCGAGGAGCAATATTGATAGGATGATTTCACAGTTTGATTTTGCAGAAGAATTCAGAAAATATGAAAAACAAGAAAAAATAATTATCAGATGTTTGACTTATCCTGAGTATGAAAAAATTTATTCTGAAATATTCCAGAAGATTAATGAAGACAAAGATATTAAGCGGCTTGTTATAGATTCATTTAACTGTTTCTTTGCATCAAGCTTTAACCCTGAATCATTAAATTTAGCGCATGATGTTAATGTAAGAAGGATGATAAATAAGGCATTTTCAATGCTGAGGAAAAAAGAATTGACCAGTATTTTAACATTAGAGATGCCGCGGGATTCAACGCATGGCTTTTTTTATAATGTTCCTTATTTAGTTGATGGGATTATTAATCTGGATTTCCTTGATTTGGGAACAATCGAAAGAAGAATCTTCATCCCAAAGATGAGATGGACCAATCAATACAAGGAAAGCAAGGCTTATGAGATCTGCAGTAAGGGAATAAAAATAATGAAGGAAATCAATTAAATTCATAACTTATTCTAGGAATATTTAACAAAATTTTTAAATAGGGTCATTAGTTTATATAATATGCAGAAAAAAACTATAAGAGATTATTTGTTTAATAAACTGTTTTTCCCAAAGGTTGTTAGGATAAACAGACCAGGCATTATATATAACTATGTTAATACAAGGTTTGGTGGTCTAGGAGCTAAAAAAAGAACTATTTGGCATTTTGAAGACATTGTTGTCAATTTACAATTAGAAACAATAAAAGAATTAGGTGAGGAAAAAACACAGGAATTATTTTACAAAATTGGAAAAGATGTTGCTACAAGCTATATGTTACTTTCAAAAACAAAAAAAACAGCTTCTTTGTTTTTGCCTTCAATAATTAACTATATCTTTAAGACTATGGTTGTTGGTGGTTTTTCTGTTGCTGAAGATATAAAATATGATCATAAAAAGAAATCTTTAATATTAAAGGGAAGTAATAACATGGTTTGTAGAAAAAGCAGGATAAGTAGCACTACCTCAGGATTAGTCAGTGGCTTTATTAGTTTTTTAGTTGAAGAGAATATAGAAGCTAAAGCAAAATGCCAAAAATGTCCTGAGAGTTGTTTTATTGTAGCTAACAAGGATATAAAAGAGAATTATCTTGTAAATCTAAAAGAATTAAGACCTACAAAAAATTATGAAACTTTAAATTTTCCAACAAACATAAAGTATGCATCAAAACTATACTCCTTCAGTGAATTAGTTAAATTCAAAAAAATATATATAAATGATTCTGGAAAAATATGTTTTCTTAATAAAATGATAATTCCTACCATAGCTGAATGTTTAGGATTGACAGCTAATCACTTTATTAAGATTAATAAAAAAAGTATACTGGAAAAAGGGTTGATAGATGGAGCGCAAAATCTGGCTAAACATATCCTTCAAGATAAAAAAACAATTTCGGAGAAGATAAATACAATCAAGATAATGTTAGGTGCTTTTGGATGGGGCATTCCTAATTATAAAAAAGAAGGAAGAAATATTATTTTTGATTTTGTGTATCCTCCTATAACCAAATATTCTTTTTTATATCAAGCATTAGTAATAAATGGTTACTTGAATTATATTTTTAGCGAAAAATTCAAGATTAAAGAAATTAAACTTATTAGAAATTCAATTATCAAAATTAAATATACTTATTCATGATTTTAAATTTAATATCTGCTATTTCATAATTTAACCTAAGAAAAAGATAAAAGAGTATTAATTGTATTTTTTTTCTCAGAGGAATGATCTTTTTTATTTCTGGTGGAATTCTTGGATTATTATTTTCATTCATCCTAAGAATTAGATTTTGGTTCTTTTTGAATACCTTAATCATATTTAATTTAATTTTGTTATCTGATTTTAAAGCTAATTTTATAATATATGAATGAAAATATTTCTTTTTCCAGTTTTTAGCATACATTCTTAGATTATTATGCTTAATGGCTTTTGCCAATATGCAAGAAGAATCCAAGATGGGTTTAACTCCCTCACTTGATGATGTTGTAGCATTACCAAAACTATCACCTAAAAAGGCACACTTTTTAAATACTAAAGGAAAAACAAAACTGGAAGGTATTGCTACTTTTTCTTCTTTTATGATAACTGCCTTTTTTACTAATTTATTGTATAAATTTTTCTTACTAATCCTAATCAGATTAAAATCAATTCTGTTTGTATATTGCCAGTCCCCATGTATTATTTTGTTTTTTAAAGGATAAATATCTTCTAAATAACCATCTTCAGAACATAAAAAATAAAAATAATTATCCAACTTACAATTTTTATTTTTAAAAATCTTAACATTACCCACCCAATACTTAAAAGGTAATGGAAGATTATGAAGTTTTCTTAAGAAAAATTTTGATCCTGAACAATCAATTAAAAAATTAAATTTATACCTATTTTTATTTGTATAAATAATTCTTTTCTTAAAGTTTATTCCTTTCTCTTTTTTAAATACTGCATTAGAGTTTTTAAGCAGATATTTGCATACTTTTGGATAATCTATAAAATACATGTTTTTTTCTAACTGAAAATATTCATCATGTGACCCAATTCTTGCACCATCAAACTTGTGTCTGTAAGGCAAGTCATACTTATCTATAACTTCCTTAAATGTATTTCGATATACAAAAGAAGCATTTTGTCCTACCCCTTTATTATCAACTACTAACACGCTTTTATCTGGGCATTCCTGACTTAGGTTATAAGCCAGGCCTGTGCCGGCAATTCCACCACCCACAATTATCACATCATAATATTTCATCTAAACTCCCTAATTTTTTTCTATTTCCTTCATCATAGTTCCCATATAAATTAGTAATCTCTTCCTTTGAGAAGGATCTTTTTTCCAACTGCGACCTTTTTTTAATATTTTCAAGTATGGAATCTAAGACTTTATCAGGAAACTTATTTCCAAAGAGATATCTTAAGCCGCATTTGCCGCTATGTTTTCCAAATAATATTGATCTTTCCCTGCCTATAATTGCAGGATTAAAATTTTCATAATTTTTTGGATATTTGAGAATACCATCAACATGAATTCCGGATTCATGGCTAAACGCGTTTCTGCCAGAGATTGGTTTATGTTTTTGTAACATAACTCCTGAGTATTCTTCTACTAATTTAGATATTTCATTAATCATTTCATACTTTAAGTTAAGATTAATTCCATACTGAACCTTAAGTGCTATTACTACTTCTTCAATTGGAGCATTGCCTGTTCTTTCACCTATGCCATTAAAAGTTCCTGAAAATAAATCAGCTCCTGCTTCTAAGCCTGCAAGTGTATTTGCTGTTGCCTGCCCAAAATCATTGTGAATATGCAGGCCTATATTACAATTACAATTTTGCTTAATTTTAGTAATAAATTTGTATGTCTGGAATGGGGTTAATATTCCTAATGTATCACAAGGCAGGAAGTAATCAACTTTTTTTGATATTGTATTAATAAAATTAATAACATAATTAATATCTGCCCTTGTTGCATCTTCCCCGGCAAAATCTACATTCAACCCTAATTTATGGGCATAGTCAATAAGCTCCAGGCTTTTTTCTAAATTTTCTTCCCTGCTTATATTCAATTTATTTTTAAGATGTATATCAGAAATTGATGTAAACAATATAATTCGCTGAGCACCGGATTCTGCTGCAATGTCTATGTGATCTTTCCTTAGCATGGTTGCTGCAGTAATCTCAGACTCAAGGCCCATATTTGATATTTTTTTAGTTACTTCTTTTTCCTTATAAGATACAGCAGGCATAATCCCAATTATATCAACACCAAAATATGACATCTTTAAAGCTAAGTTTATTTTTTCTTCTGGAGAAAAAACAACTCCCGGCATTTGCTCCCCATCCCTTAATGTAGTATCATAAATCTTGATTCCCTGTTTTATTTTCCTGATTTTATCCACCGGTTGCGTTAATGTCTATTGGTTTATATTTTTCTTTAGCAATTGAATTAGTCAGCACAAGAATTAAATATAACAAAAATAAAGATAGGGGCATTACAATTATTATAAACTTATTAGTCCTATCTATAATAATTCCAAACAAAAAAAGTATTGTTAGTAATCTTATCAGTTTCAACGCTGAATGGTTCTTATTCTTTATTACCTGGTAGACTATAACTAGTTGTACTATAAAAATAATTGAAAATATTACAAGGAAAGTATTTGTTAAATTAAATAAGAAATAAGCAACTAACATAAACAGGAAGCTAAGCTCTAGTAATAATATTGATATTATTCTTCCATTTTTGAATATGGTAGTTAATGTTTTGTAACCTCTTTCTTTATCATCTTCAGTATCTTTTAGATTTTTAGAGTGTACAGTAAGCCATGAAAAAATATACATAAACCCTGCTAATATAAATGCAAATTTAATGTTCAGACCCAAAAGTAGGGATGAGCTGATAGAAGGCAAGGCAAAATGTGTTATTGATAGTATTATTGTATCCCCAAACAAAAAAAACCTTGAGATTGTATTATAAATAAAACCAAGGGATATTGCAATTATAACTGCAAAAAAGATTATTTTATTTGATAAGGAGAGCAGCAATGAGAGAATTATCAGCCCCAACATCACTTTTTTTGAATAAGAAGGCAGGTAATAGTCCCTGTCCTTTATTGCATTGTGTATGCTTGCAGATGAGTAAATTAAAAGCGAGCATAAACACAATACAAATACATCTTTATTTATTGTATTTGCAAATGCTGCAGAAACCATTATAACCATTATGGAAATAAATGCCCTGTAGAATCTCGTAGCTTTAACTATGTTGATAAATCCATCCAACAAAACTTCACCTCTTTTTATGCAATACAAAGAAATGTTTATTTATTAATTACTTAAATTTTTGGATAACTATTATCAATAATTTATCCCGAATTAAGGAAAATTAGATATTTTTTTAGATAATGTTTATATTTATCCAATTTTTTATCTAATTCAAATGAAAAATTACAACACTACTATTTCTACTAAATCAAATGAAAGGCTCCAGTTTATGGATATAACTGAAAAAATAAGAGAGATTGTAACAAAATCCAATATTAAAAATGGATTTATTAATGTTTATTCTCCTCACACAACTTCCTGCATAAGAATTAATGAGAATGAGCCCAGGCTTATTGATGACTTTAAATCTTTTCTGGAAAAATTAGCCCCCTTCTCAGAAAGTTATAGGCATGATGATATTGAATTAAGAGACTGCCCACCTGATGAAAGAATTAATGGACATTCCCATTGCAAATCCCTGCTTTTAGGTGCTTCTGAAACAATACCTGTTATCAATAATGAACTCCAGTTAGGCAGGTGGCAATCTGTTTTTCACGTTGATCTGGATGGAAGAAACAGAAAAAGAAAAGTTTTGGTGAATGTATTTGGAGAATAATAAACAAAATGGGTAATCTAATTTTAGTGGATGTGAAGAATAATATCCTGGGGCATAAACTAAAGGAAAAATGCCATAAAGGGGAGGGAATACTCCATCGAGCATTTTCAATTTTTATCTTTAATGAAAGCAGGCAGCTTCTCATACAGAAAAGAAGCAAGCATAAAAAGCTATGGCCACTCTACTGGAGCAATACCTGCTGCAGCCATCCTAAACCGGGTGAAAATCTTAAGCAAGCTGCTGAACGCAGGTTAAAAGAAGAAACAGGTATAACTTGTGATTTGAATTATTTATATAAATTTAGATATAAGGCAAAATACCTTAATATTGGCTCCGAAAACGAGATATGTGGTGTTTTTATTGGCAAATCAAACAGCAAAGTTTTAGCTGATCCCATGGAAATATCAGACCATAAATGGGTTAACCTAAACTTTCTGGAAAAAGATATGAAGATAAATTCTGATAAATATACCCCCTGGTTCAAAATAGAATTTCAGGAATTATTTTCAGACTACATAATCCATATTGAAGAGCTTTTTTTTGATTAGCAAACAAATGGGATAAAAAATAATCTTTTTTATTGTTTATTTTGTTTTTTTATCCATTTAATGCCGTGCAATTCTTAAATTAGAGAACTTAAACAATTACTATAACTATATTAATTAATACAAAATGCTCAATAAACAATCGCCATGCAGGATAAAGAAAGTTTTGACTACAATGGAAAAAAGCGTATTAAAGGATTGTTTTAATATGCTTGATAAAAAATTTCCAGAAAGCAAACATATTGCAGAAGTTGATAGATTCTGTCCCTGCACTCATCTTATATCCTATGGATTTAATCATTACTGCTGCAATGATGAAGAAATAGAGAAATTCCTGAATTCAAGGAAGTCCAAATCATCAGGTAAAAAAAAACAACCTAAAAAGAAATCATAATCTCTTCCCCCCTTTTATTTTAAAAATAAGAATTATTCTAAAATCTCTTTTAATGTTTTTTTAATCATTGATTCTATTTCTCCTTGATAAAGTTTAACCAAAAAAGGAAGTTTTCCTTCTAATATAATCAAACCATTATCTAACTGGACCTTTCCTGATATCTTAAAACCTCTGGCATAAAGACTAAAATCCATAATATCTTTAGAAGAATTCCAGCTTTTTGAATAATTTTGAACCTTATCTTTATATTTGATTACTAATTTACCCAAAAATCCATCAATTGCTTTATAAGCCTCATCTTTTGTTTTGTTATGTTTGTATTCTACCTTCATTCTAATCAACCCTTTTGATTTAAAACCTTTTTATAAAACTTGCGAAGTTTCGAAAGCTTTAAATAGTTAATATATATTAATCATAGCATAATTATATTGGAGGGGTATCATGCTAAAGATGAAGAAAGTAACTGAAACATATGATATGAAAGTTTTTACTGATTCTGGAGATTATTTTGGAGATGTTGAGGAATCCATAATCACAACAAATAAGGTATTTGGCTGGAGAGTCAGGGCAACAAAGAATTCTTTCCTTAATAAAATACTCGGCTCTGCAAAAGGAGTTATTGTTCCTCACCAGCTCGTTAAGTCAATTGGTGATGTAATGATAATAAGCAAGGCAGCTGTGCCTAGCTATAATCCCGAGGAAGAAGAGGACTGATAGTTTTTTAATTCTTTTTTCTTTTAAATTATTTTTAAGTTCAATAAATAAAATTTATTTGTGCTGCATTTTATCTTTCTCTTTTAAAGAGCTTATTGCAGTGCCCTTCATTTCTTCACCTAAACCTCTGGAAACCTTTAACAACTTAGCAGGGTCATTCCAATATCTGACAGCTTCAACTATTGCATTTGCTCTTTTTTTTGGATCTTCTGATTTAAATATCCCGCTTCCAACAAAAACACCATCTGCTCCAAGCTTCATCATATAGGCTGCATCTGCAGGTGTTGCTATCCCTCCTGCTGCAAAGTTTGATACTGGAAGTTTTTTTGATTCTGCAACCTCACATACAAGCTCATATGGAACTTTATATTCTTTTAGGGCTTTTCTTCTTAGCTCATCTTCCATACCTTTTTTGCCTTCTTTAATCAGAAACTTGTTATATTCCCATAAGCCAACAAGCTCTGCTATCTCTTTCTTGATTTGTCTCATATGTTCTATTGCCTGACTTACATCACCTGTTCCTGCCTCTCCTTTTGTTCTTATCATCATAGCTCCTTCATAAATTCTCCTCAATGCCTCTCCCAAGTCACGGGCTCCACAGATAAATGGTGCTTTAAACTTTTTTTTATCTATATGATATTCATTGTCCGCTGGAGTCAGTACCTCACTTTCATCTATAAAATCAATTCCAAGAGCTTCAAGCATTCTTGCTTCTCCATAATGCCCAATCCTTGCTTTTGCCATTACTGGTATTTTTATATCCTCATCATTCATTATATCTTCAATCTTACTTACTGGAGCTGTTCTTGCTACTCCCCCCTCTGTTCTGATATCAGATGGAACCTTGTATAATGCCATTACTGCAACAGCTCCTGCTTCCTGAGCTATTCTTGCTTGCTCCAAATCAGTTACATCCATAATAACCCCGCCTTTAAGGCCTTCTAGAATTTTTTCTATACTCTCTTTTGAGTATTTTTTTGACATTATAACTCACCCCAGAAGCAGCATGTTTTTGAACTTTATTAATCTATTTGTTTTAGATTTTCTTCTTGCTTTGGAAGCATATAACTGCTGACATAATCAATAAAACTCTTGTCAAAGGATTCATTGTGTATGAAGCTGTTTTTTACTCCAAGAAGATGTATTGCCCATGAGATTAGGTTTGTTTTTTCAGCCTGGTTTAGTTTCTTGTAGCTGTTTTCAATTATATTATTATTTTTTATTTTTTCATAATAATATAAAACATTATTGTCAAGTTTGTTTATGATTTTTACCATGCTTTCTGTAGGAGCCATAAATGGATTTGCAAGGATTTGCTCTAATTTATATTTTTTTCTTGCTGTTTTTCCTTTCACTTTTTTAAACCCTGTTTTTGTAATACCCCTGGTGAGGTAGGCAGCTATTTTCTCTGATGAGAAAATTACCTCCTTTATGATGTATTTATGAGCTAATGGCCTGTAAGGCTCTCCAGGGGATGTGCTTCCTGCATAAAGGTTTACCCATTCTGCGAAGTACTCATTGTTTGTTTTTGTAACAGGCAGTGAGTTTAAATCAACATCTCGCATTACATAAGAGTTTGATTTGGATGAAACCTTAACAATTGCCTTTGTATTGTAGTCCTTTATTTTTATCTTATTGTTGTGTTTTTGCATTGCTGAAAAAAGCTTCCATCCAAGGAACAAATCATAAAATAATATAATTCTCTTCCTGTCGTCTGTTCTGCCAGTCCAGCTGATGCCTCTTCTTGAGAAATCCTTATGGTTTTTAGTGTAGAATCTTTCACACATCTCAAGAATTTTCTGCTGGGGCATTATATGATTTTTAAGGCATTTTTCTTTTGTTAGCATTGGTATGTTAATAGTTTTGTATTTCTTTTTGAATGAGTTAGGTGAGATTTCCTTTCCATACATATCAGGCAGAATCATCTGTTCTTTTGGAATATAAATAAACTCATTATCCCTCATCTCAATAATCATACTTAGAAGTTCTTCAATTCCCCTGAAGCTTTTTTTTACTTGTTTCTTTTTCTTTATCTGGCCCTTTGTCGGTCCAGCGAAATACCATTTCCATAATTCTTCCATGTTTGCCATAGTTCTGGTATATTATTGGTGATTGATTCTTAAATCAAATTTGCTTTCCATTAGTGTTTAAATGGCTATTCTTTTATTTAAATGTTACTATTATCAGATAGTTAGACTTATTTTTTTAGGAAAGAAGGAAAGTTGTGATAGCTAGCTCTATTTTTAATAAGCTACAGTTTAGCAAAGTTTTACTCTAACTAAGAAGCTGTTAAGAAAAACTCTTACTGGTTTTTAGTTATATGTATAATTTAAGTTTATTTTTATCAATGTGTTTAAAGAGATATACTTTATCATCTTTCTTGTAAATCAAAAGTTCAGCAAATTTTTTATGAGTATTCACTATACCGAGTTTCCCTAATTCTTCTTTAGTGTAGATTTTATGTTTTTTGATTACTTCTGGCATTTTTTCTTACCCCCATAATCATATTATCTACTTTATAATGATTAATTTTTCTTAATGAATCATGATTGATATAAAAGCTTTACTATTTTTTAGTAAGAATTCCGGATAAATAAGTAAGCAATAATAATTGGCTATTATAATAATTCTGATTTTTCCAAAAATCTTTTATATCCTTTTGACTTGCTCTTCTTTATACGGCTGTGGTCTAATGGTTATGATGTGACCCTCCCAAGGTCGCAATCCGGGTTCAAATCCCGGCAGCCGTATATTTAGAATAGAATTAAGTATAAGATAATTAACTTTTACTTCAGCCTCTTTTTAACTATTTTTGATACCCTGGCCTGCATTTGCAGTTTTTTAAGCATTGGCTTTGACTTAAAAATAATGTAAATTAATAGTATAAAAGCCAGTATTCCCGCAAACCAGTAGGACACCTGCCTGTCTACATGTGTTTGAGCAACCTCAAATGAATGCTCTGCAGCAGACTCCTTTCCATTAAAGTCAGTTACCTTAAAATGAAGGTAATACTCACCAAGCACTGCACCTTCCGGAATATCAAAAAACCTAATAAAATTTGCCTGTGTTTCAACAGCAACAGTTTCTTTTCTCTGGAGTATAACATTCTGCTCAGGGCCAGTAATCCAATAGTCCAGAAACACATCTTCTCTGCCAGAGCTTCCGAGATTAACCAGTTTTATGCTTGCAACCATCTCCTCTCCAGGATGCATGGTTTTGTAGTCATCTGGAATTGTTATCTGTATGTTAAATGACGATGCCTCAACATTTTTTTGCGCAAGAATAATTCCTGCTATAAAAAATACAAGCAACAGCCCCTTTTTCATCTCTTTTTTACCTCATCAAAAAAATTGAATATCTTGTTTAACAATTCCTCTCCTTTTGTTTTAGGGCTGAAAGCGATTACTTCAACATTGTTTTGGGAAGCATATTCTGTTATTTTTTTAACAAATTGAGCCACTTTGTTTTCATCATTGTAAATTAATAAGGTTGACAATGCATCTACAATCAGGAATTTTTTTCCTTTGATATCTTTTATAAAAGTATTGATTGCAGAACTCAATAAGTCAAGTTGGTCAGGTGCTATATGAAGGACATCTTCCCTTGTTTTTTCCGACGTAACACAGTCTATGAAGAATATTTTGTTTGTATTTATTTTGTTTTTCCTTAGAATGTTTTCTGTGCT
>JAFCCI010000054.1 GCA_017610275.1 Candidatus Woesearchaeota archaeon | reverse complement strand
TATCCCTTGGATGCCTGAAAGTTTGCTCTGACAGTCAGGTGGTATAATAATAATTGTTCCATCTTTTACAATTCCCTTTATATCCTCTATGCTGCAATGATCATAGTGGCTGTGTGTTATAAGAATTATATCTGCCTTTTCCTCAGGCGGAACATTGTAGGGGTCAATATAAATGACCTTTTTGTTGGTTATCTTAAAGCTTGAATGTCCAAGCCAGTCAATTTTTACATTTCCTATTAACATTTTATCACCTCTCAACTAATTAATGATTTATATATTTAAATCTTCCCAAGATTTCATCACATCGAACAAAAGCTTTTCTTTAAATGCAGGAGCAAATATCTGCAGTCCAACTGGAATATCATCAATCTTTCCTGCTTTTACAACGCCAGAGCATATTCCTGCAAGATTTGCCGGAATTGTAAGTGCATCAAATGCATATGCATCCTCTGGATTTATTTTATCACCTAATTTATGGGGTAAGCTTGGTGTTACAGGAGTTATAATAATATCAACATCCTTAAAAGCATTGTCAAAATCTTTTTTTATCAAGTCCTTTACTCTCAATGCTTTTTTATAATACATTCCATGATACTCTGCTTTTGATATTTCCCTTCCGCCAATAATCCTTCTCAAAACCTCCTCTCCGCATGAATCTTCTATTTTTCTGCCATATTTTCTTCCATCAAGCTTTCTTGTGCCAGAGAAGAATTCAACATAAACAATTGGGTAATAAGTCTGAACAGCTAAATCAACATATTTCAGCTTGATGTTTTTTATTTTTGAATTTGTTTTTTCAGCTAGTTTTTCTGCACAATTTTTTACTAAATCATATATTCTTTTATTTTTGCATAGCTTTTCAAAATCAGGGCTAAGCCCTATTTTAATTTTATTTATTTTCTTAAAATTAGAGTAATTTTCAACTGGTCTATCATAACTAATGGAATCATAATCACTCTTGCCAGATATTATTTCAAGCATTAATGCACATCCATAAACATCTTTGCACAAAGGACCTATCTGGTCAAAGCTCATTGATAAGTCAATAAGACCGTATCTTGACACTCGGCCATAAGATGACTTTATGCCAACAATTCCACAACTAGATACAGGGTTTCTTATTGAGCCGCCTGTGTCAGAGCCAAGCGCAATGTCGCACATTCCTGCTGCAACAGCTGCTGCAGAGCCAGATGAAGAACCTCCTGGAACTCTTTCCGGGCAAACAGGATTGATTGTTGGCCCAAAACAAGAGCTCTCGCCAGACATTCCTGATGCAAATTCATCCATGTTTGTCATGCCGATTATTATACCATCTTCCTGCTTTATTTTTTTTATAACATCAGAATCAAATGTTCCGTAATAATTTTCTAAAGTTTTTGAGGCGCATGTTATTGGCATATCCAAAACATTTATGTTTGACTTCACAGCTATTGCCAAACCAGCTAATTTGCCGGCTTTTCCCTGCTTTATTTTTTTGTCAACTTCTATTGCTTGTTTAACTGCATCCTTGTTAATATAAATAAAGGCATTAATCTTTCTGTTTTCCTTAATCAGTTTCAGAAAGTTCTCTATGTTTTTCTTTGCACTTAGATTTCCTGACTTTATTTTAGCAAGTTTTTCCTTAATCATAAGAATTACCAGTTTTTCTTTTCCATAACAAGAAAATCATCTCTTTTCTTTGGAGCATTTTTAAACATTCTTTTCCTGAAATCAGGGTCTTTGTTTTTTTTTATCTTTGTTCTCATTGAATATTTTCTTTCAGAGCCAAACTCTTCCTTAACACCTTCTGCTTTATCAAGTGCCTTAATGAAATTATTCATAATAGCCTTTACCTGTTTTGTTATTTCTTCTTCACTAATCATTTTTTTAGTTTAATGCCAAGGGCAACATCATCTAATTTCTTCAAGTTATATTTTATTGAGTCAAACTTTTTTCTCAGTTCGTTCCTGAACTCAAATAGCATAAGTTCATTGTAAACATCATTTACAAATTTCTTTATGAATAAGGCCTTATCATAATCATTATTTATTGCAGAGTTTATTGCCTTTCTTACAAGCTCTCCTGTTAAATCACACAATCCTAAAAGATAGTATTCTGTATCAACTTTAAGTTCTTTTGCAGAAGGAATATTCTTGCTTTTTACAAACTCATAATAGCATGCTGCCTCAACAAATTCCTGAATTGCTATCTTAAACGGGCCAGAGTAATAAAATGCAGGTGTCTTTTTTGCAGTCTTATCAAGCTCTGCAACTGCTGATTTTATCTGCTTTACAAAACAATCTGCCTGTTTAATCTCGTTTCTGTGAACAGAGTATATTACTTTTTTTGAAAGTTTTACAATGTCTCTTGATTTCCTTATCAAAATCTCTCTCTGGTTATCAAATTCATCAAGCTCTTTTCTCATTATTTCAAAATCTTTTTTGATTATCATTTTAATATTAAGAAATAATAACAATATATAAAGCTTGTTGTTAAATCCAACAAATATTTATATAAAAGCATTCTTTGATTAGAGTATGTATGAAATAGTTATTGGCAGGAACGAAAAAGACAGGAAAACATTTGGCCTGGATGGAACAATACTTCTTGGAAAGCATTTTGTAAAGATGGGCCAGGTAACATCATTATACAACCCAATATTATTAGATGTCATACGTTCTCATATTGTTTTCATATGCGGAAAAAGAGGCAGCGGAAAATCATATACATTAGGGGTTGTAGCAGAGGGTATGTCAAATTTGCCAGAAGAAATAGCAAAAAACCTTAGTGTTATCATACTTGACACAATGGGTATATACTGGACAATGAAGTATGCAAACAAGAAAGATGAAAAACTACTTGATGAATGGGGTATTAAAGGCACTGGTTTTGATGTAAAAATATTTACTCCAATAGGCTATTATGATGAATTCAGGAAAAAAGGAATTCCAACAGACTTTCCATTCTCAATAATGCCATCTGAATTTGATGCTGCTGACTGGTGCATGACCTTTGAAATACCGTTAAATGGTTCTATGGGCGTTCTGATAGCAAGGGTTGTCACAAATTTAAAAGAAAAAGGAAATAAATTTTCAATTAGTGATATAATAGAAGGTGTAAAAGCTGACAAAAAAGTTGAGCAAAATGTAAAAGATGCAGTTGAAAATATGTTTGTGGCTGCAGAAAAATGGGGTCTTTTCAGCGAGAAAGGAACCGCACTAAAGGACCTTATACTGCCAGGAAAGATAACTGTCCTTGATGTAAGCTGTTATGCAACCCTGCCAGGAAGCAAGGAAATAAGCGCATTAGTTATTGGCTTAGTTGCGCAAAAACTTTTTAGGGAAAGGATGGTGGCAAGAAGAACAGAAGAATTTGAGGCAGTTAAGAGCACAACAACCTTATTTGAAGAGGAAATTCCAGAAAAGGAAAGAAAACCAATGGTCTGGCTGATGATTGATGAAGCACATGAGTTCCTGCCAAAACAGGGAAAAACCTCTGCAACTCATGCATTATTAACAATATTAAGAGAGGGCAGGCAGCCAGGAATATCCTTGGTTTTGGCTTCACAGCAGCCAGGGCAGATACATACAGATGTTATGACTCAGTCAGATACAGTTATTTCACATAGGATAACCGCAAAGGTTGATATTGATGCCTTAAGCGCCCTGATGCAGAGCTATATGAGAAAAGGCCTTGATGCACAGCTTAATGACTTACCAAGAGTTAAGGGTGCTGCCCTAATATTTGATGATACAAATGAAAGAATGTATCCAATGATGGTCAGGCCAAGAATCACATGGCACGGCGGCGAGGCTCCGACTGCAATTAAAAAAAGGAAAAAAGTTATTGGGTTATGAGTACTTACTTTTAAGTAATAAAAATAGAAAAGTTTAAATATAAGTAAATAAATCTATTTTTAGTTAGTAAAAACCTAAAAGTGAAGTGATAAAAATAGCAGACGAATTCAAACTGTCAATATTTACTCTTGAACAAATACTTGAGGATATGAAAAATAAACCATCTATTGAGACCAAGCAAGATAATTCTGAAAAAAACTTTATAAAAATATATAATTCTATGCAAAAATATGTACACACTCCAGAACAAAGAAAAAAAGCAAAGCAAATTCTAAAAAAATATAATCAAATACTGGTTTATAAAGATGATGTAGACTTTCCAAAGGGATATGTTCATAAAGCTCCCCTTCATCTTACTGGCTTTTTTAAGAATCTTGGAAAGCCTATTAAAATTAATTATAAATAAATTAAATTCTTTTCATTTATAATAAAACTAACATGCAATATATATTTCTAAATATATATTTTTTATTTTGAGTATTCAAGGATAACAACATATATAAATAAAAGTCCTTAAGAAAATTATAAGATGGGTGTAAAAGGGGTAACAAAAAACAGTGATAGTTCTAAATTAGAGCAAATAGCATCTGCATCAACAATAAATTCTAAAGAAAAAGTAATATCTGAACCAGAGGTTGTTAATAAATCACTTTATCTGGCTGATCTTGGCTTTGGAAAAAGAATTTATAATCCAAAGGCAATGGATGGGTTGGCAGCTTTTCTTAAATACAATAAAATAGGCAAAGAGATTGATTCTGTTTTTATTGAGGGTGGCCTTATCCCAAACATACCAAGGCATTCAGGAAGACTTAGGAACCTTAACCTGACAATGCTCAGTAACCTTGCAACAAAAAAAGGAAAGACTGAAAAAGAGTTTTATGAGATGATGACTTCATTTGAGCATGTTTTTGA
>JAFCCI010000053.1 GCA_017610275.1 Candidatus Woesearchaeota archaeon | reverse complement strand
TCAAAAGCAATCTTGTTTATACTTTCAAGATATTCTAAAATAACCAAATATGTTTGCCACATTACTTTTTTAGGTAAATTCTTCCATAATCTGGTTCGGTTAAATTCTCCGCTGTATTTTTCTATATTCTTTTCTACCATTAATACAGTGTCCAAAGTAGGAGATCTTACAAATGGATTTTTTAGTACATGTTTTGCCATACTATCCTTATATATCAATTGATATATAAATGTTTGCTTTTCTAAAGGAAAACTGCACTTTAATTCTTGTTCTTGAGGAATAAGTTTTTCTGCAATTTGATTACCATAATGAACATTACCCTTAATTAAGATCATTTTTTCATTCATCAATAAAAGAACAAAGAATCTTTTTATAAGATTTGTGTAAGAAATTCCGGAAGGTTTTCAGTTAAATTAGCAACATTTATAAATAATTTAACATAATAAAAATAAAATGATAAACAAGACCAAGAAAGAGAAACTAGACAGGATTTACGAAAAAGGAATAGACCCATACCCAAGCGTGTTTAAAGTTGATTCAGACAGCAGCAAAATCAAGACCAAATTCAAAGACCTTGAGAAAGGAGAACACACCAAAAATAAAGTTTCTATTGCAGGCAGGATAATGCAGAACAGGCCGATGGGAAGAGCCTGCTTCATGAATTTATTGGATAAAGAGGGAAAAATACAATTATACTTCCGGCAGGATGATATTGGAAAAGAGGAATACAAAAAATTAAAGCTTTTAGACATAGGAGACATAATTGGAGTCAAAGGAACTATATTCAACACAAAAACAGGGGAAATAACAATTCACGTTGATTCATTTCAAATTCTCACAAAAAGCCTGGCACAGCTGCCGGAAAAATGGCACGGATTAAAGGATCAGGAATTAAGGTACAGAAAGAGGTATATTGACTTAATCTCAAACAGGGATGTTTTTAATTTATTCATTAAAAAAACAGAGTTCATAAAAAACATAAGGAAATTTCTTGACCAAAATAATTTCATAGAAGTTGAAACACCTGTTTTAGAGCAAGTTCCTGGCGGAGCTGATGCAAAACCATTCATAACTCACCATAATACTTTAGACATTGACATTTACCTAAGGATATCATTAGAGCTCCACTTAAAGAGGCTTATAGTCGGCGGCTATGATAGAGTATTTGAAATCGGAAAAGTATTCAGGAATGAAGGCATGTCAACACAGCACTTGCAGGAATTTACACTTCTTGAGTTTTATGCAGCTTACATGGATTATAATGACCTCATGGATTTCACTGAAGAGTTTTTCAAGACCATCATAAAGCAAACCTTTGGAACACTTAAAATAAAATTCCAGAATAAGGAAATAGACTTCGGAAAAAAGTGGCCAAAAATAGATTACACAAAAATAATAAAAGAGAAAACAGGAATTGACCTAAACAAGGAAGATACAAAGGAAAAACTAATCAAAGCAATAAAAGAAAAGCATTTGAAGCTTGATATGGACGAAAATTTAGGCCGCGGAAGAATAATGGACCAGCTTTACAAAGAGTACATAAGGCCACATCTTTTCCAACCATGCTTTTTAATAAATCATCCAATTGATATTTCTCCTCTTGCAAAAAAACACAAAGATAATCCAAAACTTACCCAAAGGCTGCAAATGGTAGTTGCAGGAGCAGAAATTGTAAATGCTTTCTCTGAATTAAATGACCCAATTGATCAGAGAGAAAGATTTGAAGAACAGATGAAACTGAGGGAAGCTGGCGATGAAGAAGCACAGATGATAGATGAGGACTTTATAGAAGCTTTGGAAATTGGACTTCCGCCTACTGGCGGTTTTGGAATGGGAATTGACAGGTTTTTTGCAATACTCACAGACCAGGATACAGTAAGGGATGTTGTCTTATTCCCAATGATGAAGCCAGAAGAAAATTAATTATTTACAACAGTGAGTTGAGTTTAAATAATGGATTGCAAATTTGACAATGATTCAGAGGAAGAAGAAGCTAATTCTTTAAATGCAAGATTCATCTTAAAAGATGAAAAATATTATCTCACAAGCGGCAGGATTTATTTAAAAAACAAAAAGCCTATAAGATTACTGAAGCTTCTAAGAAATCCTGGTCTAGCTAAAACTTATAATAATAACTTATTTCTAAACAATACAAGCTTATATAATTCAAATAAAATAATAATTAAAAACCCAATCTTCGGGGAGCGCTATATTGATATATCAGCAATAGTAATTGCTTATGAAAATCAACTAAACAATATAACTGATACTGAAATAAAGGAAATAGATAATCTTGACTCTTTTCATAAAAAAGAGAATGTTTCTTTATCAACTAAGGATAATCATTCAAGCGAGTTTAGCGTTAGCGGAGAAAGTTTTAGCATTAAAGCCATATTAAATGATGATCTTAACCATAATCAGGTGATATTTTCTTACCTAACAAATCCAACCATTACTGTTAGTGATAACTTGATAGATAATTCTTTAATAAAAATACCTCAATCCTGGGATATGTTAATCAACCTGAAATATTTTAAATTATTATAAATTTCTCCCCAAGTTTTATTCTGCTTACAATGAGCTGATGGATTTTAAAATTTTTACAAACAATAATAAAGCAAACACCCTTAAAATCAGAATCAAAAGATAATAACTAATAAGTAATTACTTAATAGTGATTAAAATAGAAAGGTTTAAATAGTAGTAAATACTTATATCTTGCTATGGAAGCAGGCCAGGATTATGCTAACACAACATTGGTTGTAAGGGAAAATGAAAACTACTCTACTATTAAAGGAACAGTTAATTTGACTACATATAGATCAATTATCCATAATATAAGATTCTCAGATTTTTTAAATAACCCAGGTTTAGTTGCTAAACCAGGAGAAGCAGTTAAACCACATAAAATAACTATTAAAACTGAATCCGGAGACCAAACTATTAGATTATCAGAGATAGTAATTGCTACTGAAAATAAAGACTATAGGTGGAATCCAGTTGACAGAAAGGAAGCAGGTCGCTATTCTTTGAAAAAAGAATTTTTTTCATTTTCAACTGAAGATAATCAATACAAGGTTAATGGGTATGTATTTAATTTAAAAAAACAAATGAAAAAGAATTTTATTATTGTTTCTGATGACACTCCTATTGAAGATTTATTCCCTGAAGAAATTAAAGATAAAAATTATGCTACTATTAATGATTTAGTTAAAGATAGTATATCAAACCATACTTTTGTAGCAATCAATCCAAAATACTTTATAATACAAAAAAACATTAAAGAAATTACTTCTCCTTAAGCTTTGCATGTGCAGCTGCCAATCTTGCAATTGGAATTCTGTATGGAGAGCAGCTTACATAATTAAGACCTATCTTATGGCAGAACTCAACAGAATTTGGCTCACCGCCGTGCTCTCCGCAGATGCCTATCTTAAGGTCTTTTCTTACACTCCTTCCTTTTTCAACACCCATCTCAACAAGGCTTCCTACTCCCTCCTGATCCAATACCTGGAATGGGTCTTTCTCAAGAATCCCTTTCTCAATATATTCTGGTGTGAATTTTCCAACATCATCCCTGCTGAATCCAAATGTCATCTGCGTTAGGTCATTTGTTCCAAAAGAGAAAAACTCTGCTTCTTTTGCTATCTGGTCAGCTATTATGCATGCCCTGGGTATTTCTATCATTGTGCCGATTTTATAATCCAGCTCAGCACCATGGCTTTTGATAATTTCATCAGCCTTGTTTTTTGTAAGCTCTTTTAATATTGTGAATTCCTTTACTGTTCCGATTAACGGAATCATCACCTCTGGTATTACTTTTATTCCCTGCTTTACAAGCTCGCAGCTAGCTTCAAATATTGCCTTAACCTGCATCTCTGCTATTTCTGGATATGTAATAGCTAATCTGCATCCGCGATGTCCAAGCATTGGATTCATCTCATGAAGCGCTATTATTTTTTCCTGTATTTTTTCTTCTGTAACACCCACCTCATCAGCAAGAGATTTTATGTCTTCCTTTGCCTGAGGTAAAAATTCATGCAATGGCGGGTCTAATAATCTTATTGTAACTGGAAGTCCTTTCATTGCTTTAAAAATTCCAACAAAATCTGATTTTTGCATTGGCAAAAGTTTATCTAGTGCTTTCTTTCTTCCTACAATATCCTCTGCAAGAATCATCTCCCTTACAGCCTTTATCCTGCTTTCATTAAAGAACATATGCTCTGTCCTGCAAAGTCCAATTCCTTCAGCTCCAAACTCAACAGCTTTTTCAGCATCATAAGGAGTGTCAGCATTTGTTCTTACACCCAATGTTCTATACGAATCAGCCCATTGCATCAATGTCTTGAATTCTCCTTTTAATTCTGGGTCTATCAAGTTAACCCCTCCTAAAATAACTTCTCCTGTATTACCATTTAGGGTTATTATATCTCCTTCCTTAATAACAACATCATTAATCCTGAACTCTTTTGTTTTTTCATTTATTCTTATTTTTTCACATCCAGCAACACAGCACTTTCCCATACCACGAGCAACAACAGCTGCATGAGATGTCATGCCTCCCCTAGCAGTTAAAATTCCCTGTGCAGCAGCCATTCCTTCAATATCCTCTGGGCTTGTTTCATTTCTTACAAGAATTACCTTTTCACCTTCTTCATTAAGGTCATGTGCTTTTTTTGCATCAAAAACAACAGAGCCAACAGCTGCTCCTGGAGAGGCTGGAAGCCCTTTTGCAATAACCTTAAGTTTTGCTTTTGGGTCAATTGTCTTATG
>JAFCCI010000009.1 GCA_017610275.1 Candidatus Woesearchaeota archaeon | reverse complement strand
GCCAGAGCTTGTTTCTTTTACATCGCCAACAGTCTCACCCTCTGGATTGATTATAAGCTTGCCCATATCATTGAGATGCACTTCTTTTCCGTTTTGGTTTTCCCTTACATAGCCACTAACTACCTTAACTATCATATTTTCCTTAAGTTTTGCTATGTTTTCTGCCTGGTCACCCCACATGACAATCCTTATAGTTCCTGTTTCATCACCAATTACAAAGGATGCTACTTTTCCAGCACGGCCTTTGCTGTTAAACTCCCTAAGCTCAAATACTCTTAAAACCTTTCCAACAACCTCAACACTTCTCATTCCTGCAAGAATATTCTTTATCTGCAGCTTTCCGCCCAAAGCATCAAAGAGCTTAACTCCAAGTTCGTTAGCAACTATATGGGCAGCCCCTTCCTTGCTTATGAGTCCGGATAATTGCTTTAGTTTGGTGTCAATCTTTTCTTTTATTTCCTCTTCACTAAGGCCTGATTTCTCTTTTATCTTTTCCAGAATATCATTGTAAGGCATCTTTATCATTTTAATCAATTATTGAAATCAACAGCTGTTATAAATAGTTTTATGTTTTGTAAAATAATTATTGAGAAATTGATTAAATCAATCCGCCTCTTTTAATATATTCCTCGGTTGAAAATTTTTCAGGAACTTCACCTGAACCTTCATCTTCAGGCTCTTCCTCATTTTCACTTTCTTGTTTAAAATAAGATAAATATCCTTCAGATAAATCGAAGTCAATGTTTACATTGAATGATGGTTTTATTGAGTAATTTATATTTTTCTTGTTTATCCTTAGATTTTGGATTGCTATTCCAATTAAATGATTTTCCTTAAATAAAAGGTCATAATTATTTTTTGGAATTATCAGTTCCTCACCTTTTTTTAGTTCAGTTTCCTTGTATTCTTTTAAGTAATCATCTAAACATGAATTAAAATCAGCTGAAAATGCATCATAAACCTGCTTTTTTGTTGGAATACAATCCTCCTGCTCCTGATTTTCTGATGATTTGTCCAAAGGTTCGCAATCTAAATTCTGAAAACTTCCTTTCTTGTTTTTAAGGTCTTCAATTGTTTTGTTTGCTGAATATTTTGCAGATAAATCAATGTATAATAGAGCTTTTTCTGCCTGCTGGTATGTTTCAAGAATGCTCATTTGAGCATCACCAACATTTGCTGGCTGGAATTTATCCTTAGAGTTATAATTAACATAAAAGAATATTAGAGCAACCATTATGAAAAGGGCTACAGGAAACAAAATCATTGTTGCTTTCTTAGTTTTAATTGTTTTATTCATTTTTATGTTATACTTTTATTAAATTGAACTTAATGATGAAAACCCAAAAATATTAAGCTTAAGATAAATTTCAATATTAAAATCCTGATGTATAGAGGGAATTACTGCCTTTGCTGTTTCACCTGTTATATCACCTGATTTCTTTTTTGTTCCTCTTCCTTTTTCAATAGAGCAAAATTCGTTTTCTCTATTAATATACATACTCACCCTCCAATCATTAATATCTTCCAAGATTTTGTTTGTTTCTTTAACTAACAGTCCATCTTCAGTAGGACCAGGAATAATCCCTGAAGAAGACACATCCTTAATAGCACAAAATGCATTAATTCCTACAGTTCCATACCTGCTATTAACAAGCTCTCTCTTTTCCTTGTATCCAAGATATTCCGCAATAGTTGTTTTTTCTCCTTCAATAGGTGTCCTTAAATAGCTCAGCAAGATGTAATCCTTCTCAAGATTATTGCTTTCTTTTTCTATTGCTTTCTCTATTCTAACCTGGGTATTTGTAATATAAACAAATACAACAATAAAAATAATAGCAATGAAAATTATCCCAATAATGATGTCAGTAAAGTCATCATCAAATCCTTTTTTACTTTTTGCAAGTTTTCTAAATAATATTTTATATTTCATTTTTGCACTGTAATTAAGAGTTTTCCTCTGTAAAAATTTTCTTTGTAATAAATAAGAACATATTGTGGGGTCTGGGTATATCTCTCTGCTTCCCAGTTAGGTGTTAATATAAAATTTCTCTTCATATTGGAATCATCTTTGGGAGGAATATCCAAGGTAGAGCTCTCTAAGGTAAGTTTAAATGCCTTTAGGTTACCATCTTCTGTGGAATAACATTTCTCTAAAGTTTTGTTATTAAATTTTTCCAAATCAATCACACCTGAATAAGTCCTGCCTGTTTCATTATCCTGATATGCAAGGCAATCAGGAGAGTTCAGGAATCTGTTTACAAGTATTGTCATCTCTAAATTATCTGGAATTACTGTTGTTGAAGATATCTCTTTCATTATAGCAAAATTAAAAAGTATAAATGATATTGTCAGGCAGATAAGCAGGATAATAAAGTACATTGGCTTCTTGCCAAGGATATAACCGCTTCCTCTTTTTGAAAAAAATATTTTTTTATTTTCCATATTCTATAAATCCTTTAGAGATTGGATCACCAAGCTCTGGTATTTTTTTTAGTAATTCTTTGCCATCATCACTTTCAGTATTTCCTATTTCCAGCATAACAAAAATCTTGTCTTTTATTCCATCTGGAAAATCCTTATCAGTTGCTTCTACATCAAAAGGAACAATAGAGACACCAGTAATTTTAGTATCATCTAAAGCCTTATTTTCAAGAATAAAATTTAATATTAAGCAGGCTAATTTTCTGCTTTCTTTTTCTTTGCCTGAGCCTGAAACAATGAATGCTTTTATGTTGTTGTTTGTGATGTCATTGTCTTTTCCTGTTCTAAAGCTTATTATAACATCTGCTTCAGGAGATTTGTCGCTTTTTGATGGATCATTACAGTTTATTGAGAGTATTCCCTCATCCTCATCATACTCATGAAGATTTCTTGTAGAAAATATATTAGGATAATTAACCCATACATTAGTAAGCTTGAAAATAAAAGAATTTGCTATACTACATGTTTCATTTGATGGTTTTATATTGTCTTTTTCATAGCCAGGGTCAACAAGGATTTTTTTATCTTTTAAGCTTTCTCCTTCTGTTTTATCACAAGACAATGTATTAAGATTTATTCTTATTTGGTTATCAATAATTATTTTATTGTCTATTTTTGCAAACTGTATTTTATTTGGTTTTTCTAATGGTTTTGCAATAACTTTATCAGTTTCTGTCTTAACAAATTTTCTTGAAATGTCATCTATCTCAGGACCTTTCCTATAAAGTAATACATTTTCATTATTAATGCTAACAGTATAGTTAGAGGCATTTTGTGTATAATTTACCAGTATATTGCCTCCAGGACTAGAATAAAGAGAATCTATAACCAAAGCCATGTCCTTTGCAAGATATGCCTGATAAGGCCTTTCAGTGCTTGACCACCGGGCTGCATGGTTCAACAATAATAAGAGTATAATAGCAGCAGCAACTACCTCGCTTGCTAAGAGCATTGATAATGCTGCACCTCTTTTTTTCATACATAACCATAGAAAGTTAGAGTTTAAATGCTTTTTGGTGAAGCCTGTTAATATAACTATTATTCCTTTGTTATGGAATATTTACATCCGGCAAGTTTTTTTGGTCCAAAATAACCTGATGGATCTTTAATCCATATTGTATCAAGAGGCTCTGCATAGGGATTTATATATGGTGGTTTTGAAAATTTATGATATGCAAGGCAAATATTTTCTTTATCATATTTAATAAATGCTATCTGAGAGTCTTCTCCAAGATAATCCCCATAATAAAAGATATAATTACTATTTATGTTATGTCCCAACTCTAGTTCATTTAAGTAGTCAATTGAACCTGTACCATCGTCCTTTAGTTTATATATGCAAAAACCAGTGTCTGCTTCTATACTACCTAATTCCTGAGTTCCATGTTTTAAGCTTATGTTTAGTTTACCATTCTTTGACTTACTGAACTCAATAGTATATCCTTCAGGTATAAATGATCTAAAATTAAATGCACCACAACTGCATGGCTTTTCATCCTCTACAAATTCCCTGTCCCTGCATAGCTCAATAAAATTCTTAAAATTATTCAGGCTATGCATTGCTTTCTTCTCTTCTTTGTAAGCTAAGGGAACACAGCTGTCATAGAGCTCATTATCTGTGCCTAAAATTTCGCATACTGCAACATCATCTGCATCAAATTCCTTATATTTTTGTACAGAAACTTCTTTAAGTTGTGAACCATAATCCTTTGTTGGAAAAAAATCAGACCTTGAGATAACAAAACCATTTTTTCTGAAATAAACTTTATTTTTCTGAGGCAGATGATTAGGGAATTCTATTCCTTCTAATATTTTACAAATCAAAGATTTATCTTCGCATTTAACATAACCGCCTCCACCTATAGAGTCAAGCTCTAACTTCCTGCATAAACATATGCACGCTTTATTAGTTTCACAACCATTTCCAATTGGCTTCTCAAATAAAGAATTTGCACTACCTCCCCCTTGAAGCTCTGTCCCTTTATCTCTGAAATGAAAATATTTATCATCTTTTGTAAATCCAATTATTGCTGTGCCCTTATCCATACGCAAAGGCATTGATTTGATTGTTCCTGGATTATCTTTATTTACATTTTCTATAAGTGCAACCAGTTGATTAAATGAATCCTTGCTGGAATTACTCAACCTGTAAAAATTGCTTATAATAGTTACAGCAGAAACAATTATCATTATCGAAATTACAACCCCTATCAAAACTTCCAAAGAAATGATGCTTGCTTTTTTATTTTTTCTCATTTGGCTTAATCAGTTGGACATTTCTTTTCTTTTATCTCATTCACACAATCTTGAACAGAGGTTGTACACTCCTTTTTTGGTTCATCTGGATCCTCTGTATCACAAGGACATCTGTCTATGGCATCACTAAGCCCATCCCCATCACAGTCATGACTAATGCTAAAAATATGTTTATTTAATTTTGTTGTCTCTTCTCCTATAATGCCTGTGTAAATCATTATTGAAACAACTAAAACAATAAGGACTATTGCTGCAACAACAATAACATTCAGGCTTAGCTCAACAGCATTTTTATTTTTTCTCATGTTACTTTTTTGTTGGTGTTTGTTTTATTTTTTCATTACATTCCTTAACAGGAGTTTTACAATTAACTTCTCTTGGCTTTTCTGGGTCGTCATAATCACAGGGACATCTGTCTATAATATCTTCAATCCCATCTCCATCATAGTCACCTTCCATGCCCACCATTATACCATCAATTTTATCTTTTTCGTCTCCTATAATGCCTGTGTAAATCATTATTGAAACAACTAAAACAATAAGGACTATTGCTGCAACAACAATAACATTCAGGCTTAGCTCAACAGCATTTTTGTTTTTCATGTTTATTGCCTCTTGATTGCTTTGAATCTATACCCTATAAAACAAATATTTTTACCTATTTTAATAAGAGCAAATTCTTGTGGGAATAGATAATCCCCTTCATATATTTCATCATCTTCTTCTTCTTTGTAGACTCTAAAACTTAATCTTGTTGGAAAAAGCAATTTTTCAAAATTGATTCTTTCTACAAACTTAATATTGTTGTATATATTTTCATAGTTTTTACTATTTTTGTAATTTTCAAAAGCTTCATAATTCTCTAAATCAAGAATGCATGGGGAGTAAGGCGTATTAGTTTTGTAGTATTTTATCTGGCCTTTCACATTTTTAACCATTAATTTCAAGTCCCCTTTGTAATCCTGATTTACAGTTAATTCACACCCTTTGAAATCCTTAAGTTCCAAACTTTGTTCAATTACTTCCCCTGGTGTTGCTTCTACAGGAATATTTTTATCTTGAAGAATGTATATTGTTTCATTAATTGTTTCAACATTATCCACCATGTATGATGGCATCTCAAACTCATAATCCAATTTTTCCTGGCCTATTTTCAAAAAACCTGTGGCATTATTAATTTTTCCCCAGAACTGTTCTGATGCCCCGGGAATAAAATTAATATATAACAGGTATAATCCTATAACAATTAGAAATCCTGCTATTGCCCATTTCACAATTTCTTCTAAACTAAGGCTTGTCATTTTCAGTGAAAATTTAAAAATTTAAATATGCTGTTGATATTATCAGTCAGGCTTTCCCTTATTCCCTTTGCAAAGAATATAAAAAACAAAAGGAATGCTAATACAAACAGCCATAATACTATTTCTCTTCTTGTAAGCGCTTTCTTGTTAATAATTATTTTCATTTTAAAACTTATTATATGCTCTCTAAATTTACACATTGATTTTTATCATCAACTCCCATATTAGCAATATATATCTTGTTAGTATTTTTAAGCTCACTTTCCTGTTCCCTTTGCTCAGTTGATTTAAAAATATTAATATATTTAAGGATATCATCAGTCCATCCTCCAACAAAGCTTATATCCGGGCTGATTAAACTTATTGAGTAGGTATGTTCCTCATTCCCTACAAACTGAATATCTTTTTCATCATCAATACCATTTCCAATAAGAACTATTCCTTCACCTTTCCATCTTTGGATATAATCTAAATATGTAACAACCCCCTCTGGTTCACCTTTTTCACCTGCTTTTGTTATGTAATAATTATCATCCATGTATTCAAACAGCTCCTCACCAGTTATAGGTTCTATATTATCTTTAATATTAAAAGTATAACATATAAAACACATATTATCACTAAAAAGAGATTTTTTATTGAATATATTTCCATACTCTCCATTAAGAAACATCCACCAGCATCTTGCACTTAAGTCTGAAATCTGCATCATCACCTGTTCTCTATCACCTTCAAGGGTTTTTTCCTGGGTCTTGCATACTATGGGAAAGGGATTGAACTCTACAACATCTAAAACCTTTAAGTTAGATTTTACTCTTGTTAATATGCTTGCCCTGCAGGCTTGCTCATCTACCACCTGGTCTGCTCTTGCAAAAAACTGGTTTACTGCATAGATAATAATTGTGAGGCTTAGTATTGCTGTAAGTATTAATATCAAAAAAGATCTTGCTACTGCTTTACGGTTTTGGTAAGACATTTGATAACCCCCTTATTGAAAAAAATAAGACTATAATAAGAATAATGGCAATTAGCATTATAACCAGCATTTCTGGAGAAATATTCCAACCTCTTTTTTTTAGTTTATACATGGATAAAACTCCTGTTTTTATGTATATAAGCTTTTCGGTAATCATAAAAATCCACTATGGATTTTTAGGACACAAGGAAAACTTAGTTTTCCGGTGTATATAAAAAATTATTTGAAGACAATGCCTGCATAACCAACAGCATTATTATAATCACCCATAATATCAGCAGAGGTGTAGTAGTGCATAAGACTTACTTTCTCTGCCTTGCCCTTCATTAGCTCTATCAGTATGGCTATTGGAACAGCGCCGCAGATAGTTGCTTCCTTCTCTTTAACATAATTTAAAAAGCCATCTGAATCAAGAGCCTTTATGAATTCTATTGCACCATTGTCAAGCTTTTGCATATTTTCTTTTACATTTACTGAAAAAGGAACATATCCATAATTAAAGCCATAATGTGTGAAATCAGAACTTGCAATTATGCAAATTTTTTTGCCAGACTCTTCTATAGTTTTTTTAATTCCTGACGCAAGTTCCTCTACATTATGGTCAAACCCAATTGTTATGGGAAGAAATCTTAAATCCTTCAGATGGTCCTTGCTTACAAACTGTAAGAAAGGAAGCTGAACTTCAATAGAATGCTCATGGAGATGAGCTGTTGCATCTTCAACAATGCAGGAATTGCTAATCAGTTTTTTTCCAAATTCTTTATCTGCCTTAATAATTCCAAAAGGCGTTTCCCAGTCATCCAGAATAGTTGATGTTCTTCCAGAGCCGGAATGATTAGGTCCAATAATAATAAACAAATCAGGAAACTCTGATTCTGCAATCTCCTTATAAGACCATGCAGCGCAAGGCCCTGAAAATGCATAGCCAGCATGCGGAGCAATAGCTCCTAAAACACAACCATTTCTTTTGTTTATTGGCAATGCACCAGGCCCTTTTTCTGACTCAAAGCATTCTATAATCTGCTTGTTAAGGCCATCAAAATCTTCCTCATAGAACTGGCCTGCAACAATCGGCTTTCTTATTCCCATAACTAGCTATAATACTTTATGCTATAAAAGACTTGCTTTTTTAAAGGCAGAAAAATTATTTAATATTTGCTACTAAAGTTCCTTCCATTGTGTGAGGGAATGCAGTACAGTCATCATCATCACTAGATGTGTCAGCACAATAAACCAGGGTTATATTGCCTATTGTCTTGATATCAGGATGTTCAGTTGGTTCTACTGGGCATATTAATTTAACAGTTCCCTTTTCTCCATGTGCAAGATGCCAGCCATCTAAATCCTTATATTGTTTAGGACATCCAGGAGAATTAGTTTTAAGGTCAATGTAACAGTCATAGTTATTCTTTAGTTCTGTTATTTTTATGCTTCTAATCATTATACCAGAACCCATTCCATTTTCCAGTGTCAAGCTTATTAAACCAGGGTTACCTGATACAATAGAAAATTTATTACACTCTAAACCCATTGGAAGGGTACATTTTTCTGGTAAAAGCTCACTAGGATGAAAATAAGTACCAAAGAAAGCAAAAAAAAGAACAATTATGAGCAAACCAACTATCATAAAGAAACTGCTTATTATAACTCCAGCAATTGCTAATCCCCTGCCTTTAATTGAGGGATTTTTCTTTATTTCAGACAATGCAATTATCCCTAAAATTAATCCGGCTGGAGTAAAAATGAATGCAAGTATTAATGATAGTATGGCCAATATGCTTGTTTTCTGAGAGCTCTTTTCTGGCAGTGGGGGAGTTTCTTTTCTTGGAGAAATATCTTTAGCCCCACTTATTACCTCCTTTACTTCTTGCTCTGGCCAACCTGCATCCAACAATGATTTTTTAATTTTTTTCAAAGAAATACCTGCTGAAAGACTTTCTCTTATGTAATCAATGAGCTGTTGGTTTGCCATCTTAAATAATTATAAAATATAAAGAAAAAAAAGAAAAAATTTACTCAATCCGTGTTGAGATAGTCCCTCTAATGGTACGGCTTAGGTCATTTTCTGAAAGATATTGTATTAAAATATCTTCTTTAAATTTAGAGTCTTGTACAAGTCCATCGGGGGTGGTACAGTGAATATTAAATAACTCTTTTTCTCCATCAGATAATGTTCCATCTCCTGCTGTCCATCCAACACAATCTCCACCAACAGATATGTTTAAGGAATTTAAACTTTGTCCCATACCATTCTGTATGACTAAAGTTACATTGTTTGAACTACTATCTACCATAGATTCGACACAACCTAAACCTTGTGGGAATGTGCAGCTTGAAGGCAGATATTTTCCTGGATTTAATACTCCAAAATATGCCAGAGCTGCTATTGCTAACAAGACAACAAGAATTGCCCAGCCATAGGTCATTAAGAATTCCATGGCAGCTTGTGCTTTTTTCATTTTATCACCTCTATTTCCTGGATTTTTATAGTATATTACTATACTTTTCTATATATTAATATTAACTTATATATAAAACTAACGATTTTGAAGCTAAATAATCCCTCCAAACACTTTTCCAAACACTGCTGAGAAAATTAAGAAAAGGCTTATTGTAACAACAATAAATGTAGGTATATACCTAAATCCTGCCTTTATCTCTCCTTTTTTTATTGTTGCAATGATTATAGATGAAAAGTATGATGTAATAAACAGGCAGGTAATAACAAATATTCTAAAATCTTTAATAGAAATACCAACTTCAGAAAAATTTATGTTAAAGTTTCCAACACCTTGCGGTATATCCATTTTTAACATAAGGTTGCTTAGTATGATAAGCAATTGATTTGAAAGTGCAAACAATAGCGGGGCTGCAATTACTGTAGCAAACGTGATAAATATGACATAAGTTGTAACATTTGCTGAAAGCTCTTTTTTCATAATTTTTGCTTCCTGTATATCAACAGATATTTTATTAAGCAAGTCTCCAATCTCACCGCCAGCAGCAATTCCTTCAACAAGAAGATTAACTGAACGTGTCAGCATAGGTGAATCATATTTTCCTGCAAAGCGTTTTAGAGCCCCATCAAGGTCTTCCCCAGTTATTGTTTCTTTTGCAACTGTTTCAATTTCCTTTGCTAAAATGCCAAATTGCGGCCTGACAGCATACCACAGTGCCCTGTCAATAGGCATTCCTGCCTTTATATTAGCAGATGTCAGCTGAAGAAAATCAGCAAAAACTTCTTCTACACCAACTTTTCTCTGGAAGATTCTTAAATCAATTATTAAATAAAACAAAAGCCATAACACAACCAAAAGGGCAGTAAACACAATAACCCAAACAAAAAACATAATAAAGCTAACATAAAGAACACCATATTTTAAGTCAGTTGAAAAACGGTAGATTAAGTAAAATGAAATTACAAAATTTAAAAAAATACAAAGATCAAATATTACTTTGGATAGCTTGTGGGATTCTACTGCAAAACCTGCCCTTTCAAGATAATACTTTAATTTGTTCCTCCTATGCTCCAAGATTAATTTTTTCTTTTTTTTCCTCTTAAGCTTTCTGTATAGCTTAATCTTATCCTCAACACGTTTCATTTGATTTTGCTCTTTTGTTTTTTTCAGTGAGTTAAACAATTTTCCTATTTTCACATTTCCACCGCAGGTCTCGAAGATTTTATTATTGAGAAAAACATGAACTGAACAAATCCAAGTAACATTGCTATTGCAAGAAGAGCAATTAAGTCAATTTTTATTGAAATAAATGTTGTTAAAACAATAATCCCTATTATCCCGAGGGAAGGCATTATAACTGCTATCACCATATAAAACATGGCTAAAGGATTTAATTTTCTTCCATACTCTTTTACTTCAATAACCTGTTCACGGACTATTTGGTCTAATATACTTGAAAGAGAATTTGAAATATCTGCCCCTGTCCTTAAGGAATTAAGTATCTGCCATAAAACCTTGGTAAGGTTTGAGGAAGGTGTTGTTTCTATTGTTTCATTTATTGCATCCTCCATTGTTGTTCCTAAGTCAACCTTATCTATTATTTTCTTAAAATATTCTCCAATCACATCATAATTTTTTGATGTATTAAGCATGGCATCATATAAAGAAACACCTGACTTGAGCTCTATTATAAGAAAGCGGCCAACAAAAACAATCTCTTTGCTTATGTCCTTGCCTTTTCTTAATATTTTTACATCAGGAATTTTCAGCATATATAAAAGTGTAACAATAAACATGAATGGAAAAAAAAGGTATGTCATCCAAGACAAAATTTCTAGTTGTGTAAGTATTGTTGCAATCAGAACAGTAAGGCCTGTTGTCAGGTAGAATGCTGAAAAAATTGTTTTTTGAACAAATTCTTCAGGAGTATCATCCATGCCAGCCTGATTTAATTTCATATTCAGGCCAGGAAGGCCCTTTGCAATCCTTTTAATTAATATATTGCTGATATGCATCACCTTTGTTTTTTGTTTAATTTAACGGTTTTCATAAAATTATCCTTATCTGTATAATATTTTGCCATAATCCTCCCAACATCATCAACAAGGTTTATTTTGTTTTTAACTATCCATTTAAGGACAGCCTCCTTTTCCTTCAGATTTTTGTTTATTTCTTTTCTGCTCATTCCAGTAAACATCTGCAGTGTTTTCATAATGGATATAGAATCATGCGCCTTCTCTAATTTGTTTTTTCTTATATTAAGCTGGATTAAAACATTTGTGCTGCTGTCAGGGAGTATCTCAGACACTTGAAAAGTTTTTCTTGTTCCAGTCCTTCTGTTTCTGTACTGGACTAAAATCATTGAAATAGCTGGAAGCATGGATTTTGGAATATCAATAGGTGGATTTGTTAATCTTGTAATTGTTTCATCTGTGTCATTTGCATGCACTGTTGCATAAACAGAATGTCCTGTATGAATTGCCTCAAACAAAACTTCAGCCTCTTCTTTTCTTCTTATCTCACCAACAATAATCCTGTCTGGTCTCATCCTAAGGGAATTCACCAATAAATCAAGCATTGTTATAGCCCCTCTGCCTTCTGGATTAGGCAATCTTGTTATCATAGGAATCCAGTGCAAAAACCTAGGAAGCTTTATCTCATGCGTATCTTCAATTGATATTATCCTCTGGTTTGGGGGAAAGAAATTTGATACAACATTAAGCATGGATGTTTTTCCTGTTGCAGTTCCACCAGCTATTATTATTGACAGCTCATACTGGACACCAAGCCAGATAAGGGCTGCTGCTTCAGTGGATATTGTATTAGTTTTTATAAAATCTGTAATTGTCCATGGCTTTGCTGCAAACTTTCTTAATGTAATTGTATTTCCTTTAAGAGATACTGGGCTGAGTGTTGAATTTATCCTGTCTCCAGTGCTTAAGTTTGCATCCATCAATGGCTCAAGGACAGTTATCTGCCTTCCAACTTTCTTGCCTATCATAGTAGAATAATGTTTTATCTGCTCTTCGCTCTCAATATTAATATTTGTCTTAAGCCATCCATGCTTGCGATGATAAACCCAAACAGGATCTTCTGCATTATTGATTGCTATTTCCTCAAGATGCTGGTCATTCATCAGAATTTCTATATTGCCCATACCAAGGCTTTTTTGTATTAAATATGATGTAAGGAAACTCATTGTTTTTTTATCAGCATCAGGAAAATGTTTTTTTATCAGCAAATCAATTGTTTCCTTGAACCTCTGCTCAATAAGCCCTGTCTTTTTTATATCAATTATATCCACCATGCCAAGGTTTACCTCTGTAATAAGTTCCTGCCTTATCTTCTCAAGTATTATCTCAGTATTTTTGCTTATACTTGATATAGAAACCTCATATATTGGAACAAACTCATTTTTTTCTGTATAAATCCTTATCTTTATAGGGATTTCATTAGAAATAAAATTATATTCATCCTTGACTGCCATACTATCACCTTTTTTTTAATTTTAAATCAAACTATTTAAAAATCCTTTTTCTTTATCAAACAGCTTAATTTCTTAATTTCTTTTTCAAAAAAGCCTTTCTTTTTATCAATATCTTTCATTTTTTTCTCCAATAATATAACATGCTTTTCAACATCAGTTGATTGCGAAGATATTGTAAATACCTTTGCTTTTGAAATTAAGTCATTCAGCTCTTTTTTTAGATTGTTTCTTTCATCATCAATCTTATTCAATAATGTTTCAGCTTCCATTTTCTTTTCAAAAAATTTTTTGAATTTGTCTGATAATTTTTTGCTTTCCTTAGTATCTCTTTTCATCATCCTGCTTTTTTCAGAAACCTTCTTTAAAATTTCCTTTTGTGAATTAAGTATTTTTTTCTTGTGTTCCTTGCTCTCATTAGCAAGAGGAAGCATCTTGTTTTTCTGATCTGTTATGGTTTTTTTAGTGTCCTCTGCTAGTTTTTTCATATTTTCTATATGATATTCTGAATCTTCAACAGAGGCGTCCTGCAATCTGAGCCTTTCATTGAGGCGGTCTATTATTTTATTAATTTTCTTAAGCTTTTGCTTGAGGGCTTCCTCAGATTTTTTTGTTGATGTTATCTTTAGTTTTTCTGTCCTTAGAATTTTTTCCTCTATGCCTATTTTTTTAAAAATATCTGCATATTTTTTTTGTGCATTGATAATCTGCCTGTCCATCTCCTTAATTTTATCTGTAAACTGCTTGTCCTGCACCTTCATCTGGTTATCAATATTCCTTTTCAGCTCAGTATATCTCTCAAGCTCGTTTAGCTCTTTTCTTACCTTGCCTGCATCAGCATGTATATGATCCTTTATAGTTTTGAATTCGCTCCTTATCCTTGAAAGATTATCTCCATTTTTATCAAGAAAATTGGATAATGACTCTGCTTTTCTTACAATAATCTCTTTTTTTCCATGAAAACTTTTTACTTTTTCTTCAACATCTTTTTTTGTCAGCTTTCTTTCAATAAGCCAGGGCGTTGCAAATCTATAATCAATGCTTATTATGCCTTCTTCCTCAAGAAAATCAGCCCATTCCTCAACAACAATTGGGCTTACTCCAAGCTCTTTTGCTGCCTGTGGAACAGAAATTCTCTTTTTCTCTTTAATAAGGCTTACCAGCCTGTCTACACCTGTTTTTAGCAATGGATTTTGGGTCATGTTATCTTAAAAAATTCCTTTTTAATATAAATATCTATCGGAATCACTCAGTTAAATCCTCACACTCGTATGTTTCAAGATGTTCTCCATCAAGCTTGAACCATGAAGGCATATCCTGAATATTGTGATTTGTTGTTGTCTGGTCTCCAAAATAAATATAATCAACAACACTTCTGTCTCTGATAGGAACTTCCTGTGTTTGGAATTTCTCTAAATTTACAAGGCTTTCAATGCCATATGAGGAATTTGAAAGATTTCCTTCTAATCTCATGAGGAAACTTGGTGATGTATTTGATTCAATATAATATGAATTATTAACATGGGTTTTAAGGTTTGTTGTTTCATTGTTAGGCCCGATAAAATCAGTTATATTTGTTTTTATTATTATGTTAGTAACCCTGCCATAGCTGTTTATCACATACAATGGATCCTCAAATTCCTGTATGCTGATATTTGTTGTTATGTAAAGCGGCCTTTGCCATGAGGCAGTTTTTTTAACATCCTCAATACTTAAAGTTATATTAGCAGCAATACTTACTGCCCACGGCTCTTCATGGTAGATGCTTATTTTATTTATATTAAAATCAGTGATAATATCAAGTTTTATTGCCTGTTCTTTTATTCTTTTGGTCCAGTTGATGAAGGTTGATTCATTCATAAGGCCCATCTGAGAGTTATTTATAGTTCCATTCAAAAAGGCCTCTTCAAAGCAGAAGTTTGTATCATATAAAAAAATGCCATTGTCTGTTATGTACTGCTCCATGCTCATCAAAGCCCTGAATCCTGAGATATAAATCCCTCTCTCCACATCTTTTTCAACATCATCTATGAAATTGTTCATTGAATTAATTCTTGTCTCAGTTACCATAACCTTGTCTCTCAGCCTGTATTTAGTATAGATAGTGAGTGAAAATATTGTTATGGTTATAAGTGCAATTGCAGTTATGCTGAAGAATATGCTTTTTTTGTTCAATGCCATACCCTCACCTCTGCTATTATTGGACCCCATAATGAAGGAACTCCTCCGACATGGTTTACTTCCCTGTCCATCTGGGTTGCCTGCACATAATTGCCCAATAGTAAATTTAACCTTTCCTCTGCATCTGCTATGGCATCTTCCTCGCTGTCAAATATTTGTCCATATCCAACTAGGGAAGGTATAAGAACATAATACTGCAGGGTTGTTTCATTAAGAATATAACAATCATTACATGAGTCAGATACATTGAAAATATTTTCTCCTTCAACAAGATGGTCAGAATCTATGTAAATAGATGAGGGGGTTGCAAGAGGCCTTGGTGTTTCAAAGACCTGTTGGTCATTTGCTATTACAGATACTGTATCACTGTCTAGCTGTGCAACCTGTATAAATGATTCAATAACATCATAATCCCCAAAATCTTTAGTATGTGACTTATTATTGCTCATGCTTCCATTGAAACTTTCAACAAGAGAAATGTCAATTTTTCCATACTTTAATTTTTGGGGATCTATAATCTCATATTCTATCTCAACATAGGATGAACCATTAGGATCATTTTCAGGGTCAGAATAAAGTATTGTGTTATCTTTACCAAAGAAAGAGTCTGGATAGCAGTTAAGGTAAACACTTACTACATTGGTTCCATTAGTAAGATTATTTTTAAGCTCATATGTTTTGTTTAGTGTTCCAGTTACATTTAATATTTCTATTTTTCCATCATTCAAATAAAGCTGGACATTTCCTTTTTCAGGAACTTCTTCAGGGATTCCAAGATTATTGTCTAGATCTTTTCCAACAATATGCAAAGTTGCATTTTTTATAATAATACCTTTTGGAACAAAAACAGGCAGCACAGACCATGCACCACTTGCCTTATTTAGATTATTGCTTCCTTTGCTTAAAACATTATCAAAATAAA
Source organism: Candidatus Woesearchaeota archaeon (assembly GCA_017610275.1). GTDB lineage: Archaea > Nanobdellota > Nanobdellia > Woesearchaeales > CG1-02-33-12 > CG1-02-33-12. Next base: position 5,663 of record JAFCCI010000009.1, on the reverse strand, counting down.
GCCTTTTCTTTACTATTTTTGATGGGACAAACTTTCCAGTGCTTTCATACTCAACAACTATTTTTGAGCCTGGATGTAGGTGGGCATGGTCATCAGACTGTACCTTTAACATTATTTCAAGCTTATTCCATCCGCTTGTAATATCATTTGTTATGTCAACAACATCAAATCCAATGTGTGTGCTGTTTTTTTCCTGTGTATAAAGCCAGGGCTCCCCTACCTCTAGATTGTTTTCATTAAGGTCAAAATCATTGGATGGTGTAGCACTTATTCCCCAATGGATTGTTAAAAATAATGTGGCCTTTGTGATATCACTGGAATTAATATAAAATTTCTTTGTGAGATCCACTGTATTGCCAGGTCCGTGACAACTTCCAGTAGGGTTTATCATAAAAACATCTGTTGTATTCTTTTTTACTTTTGTTGCAACTGCCCTTGCACTAAATCCTTCCCTTGTCCTGTTTCTTTGTATGCCAGATATCATCTTCTTTGAGGTCATGGATATTCCATTCTGGCTGTTGTTTCTGGAATAAATCTTTTCTCCTTCTATATAAAATCCAAAACATAGGTTTGTATCAACAAAATCATTTGTAAATTCCTTTGTTAAATTTCCTGCCTTGTCGATTTTATCAAGTGCCCAGAATTCACCTATCTGCTCTAAAATAGTATTGCCAGTATTTGTTATTTCCCCGCTTGATATAAGTTCATCAACATAAGTATTATTAACCTCTCCAACTCTCAAGGTAGATAATGAATTAATCAGATCATGAGAAGTATAATCAAGGCTTGAGTATGATGGCTCAACTATATAAAAAGTATAAAGCAGCAAAATACCTAATGTTATTATGCCTGCGCCAATTATTGAGTCAATTGTGAAAAAAAAGCCTTTTTTTAATACCATAAGTATATCACCATTTTCTCAATTTCTGATTCTTTAACAACAAGCCTTGTTACCTTGACTAGTTTTTTTGGATTTTCAGCAGTTTGTATGTTTGTAGAATTAACACCCTGCTTTCCTATGCCTTCTAATGAGCTGTTGATATAAATTATATTGTTATTTCTGTCAGTGAAAAAAACATAATAATCATACATTGTTCCAAAAAGTTTTTTGCTTTCTTTGTATGGAATTTTTGAAAATTCTGCTAGTTTTGCCGCACTAACCCCATTATCATCAGTTATGCCAATTCTTTCAACATTATCTTTATTCCAGTTAGTTTGATATCCGCTGGACATCAGTGAGTTGGAAATTATCTTGGCATCAATAAGAAGATCGTCAAGCAATGCCTCATCATGATCAGAAAGATTGGTAATATTTTTGTAATATATTAATATAGCTGACCCAAAAACAAGCACAGCTATTATTAAATCAAGGGAAAAAACCTGCGCCTTAGTTAAGATAGACAACACCCCCAATATTTCTTATTGTGTTATTCCCATTTATTACAGTTCCGTTAATTTCAGGAATTCTTACTGTAAACTCTGAATCTTTTAAAGCAATAGTTAGTCCATCTTTTGTTTTATTTATTGTATAATCCTTATTATCAAGTTTTTCTGGTATGAAAAAAGTCCTGTTATAGCCAGGCTTAACCTGTGCTGCAATATTAATTTCATGCTGTATTTTATAGGCAAGGTCTTTTGCAAGAATAAACTCTTTTTCATCATTTAAATCATCAACTTTATCTCCTGTTGCTTTTAAAAAAACAAGAAGTATGAAAAAAGAAATACTTACTAACAAAACAAATTCCATTGCAAGCTGAGCTTTTATGTGCTTACCCATACATAATCCCCCTTCGATTCTATGTTTATGTAATGGATGCCTGGGGTTATTGAAATATTTCCACTAATATTAACAGAACTTATATGGCTTATGTCTGTAATTCCGCTTTTTGTTTTTACACTAAATGTTACTTCTTTGTTGCTTATTATAGCTTCTTCTATGTTTCCAGGCATGTAAACCTTTATTCTTGTTTTTGATGGCTCGCCAAGGTAATAAACTGATTCTGCATTATCTGCTATTTTTCTTGCTATCTGGTCAACCTGGCTTGATATTACCTGATCATTAGTAGTTCTTGTATGCTCATAAAAGATTAGAATTAATGGGATTGTGATAAGCAATGCAAATCCTATAATAATAACATATTCCACACTTACTTGGGCATTCTTTTGTTTCATAATAATAATTGTTTATATGCCCATATTTAAATTTATGTAACTATTCAATAATAGGTTATCTCTATTTGAGGCAATGGTTAAAGAGACAGATAATTTTATATAGTTTTGTTAATTTGTGTTTTTAAACTAATGATTTTTTATAAATAGGGGGCAAAAAATGGCAAATGAAGAGTTTAATAAAATGCTGGATAATTATATGGGTAGCATAAGAAAAAGAAATTCAATAGATTTTTCTGAGAAATTTAAAATTTTTTTTAAGTCAAAGCCAAAGAAAAAAATCCAGCCAGAGCCAAGCAAAGAAGTAGTAAAGGAATATATTGATATTAGTAATGAAAGACTGGAAAATGCTGTTATAAAAGAAAAGGGCTTCTTAAATGGTTTTTTTGGAAAATTTATGGGATTGTTTTCAGCAAAATCTAAAAAGGGCATTAATGAAGAAGAGTTTGAATATGTGTATGAAAAGCCAAAAGAAGATCTCAAAGAAACTAAGATAGAATATGGGGAGCCAAAGATAAGTGATGAAGAGGTTTCTGTCAAAGAGATGAAAGAGAATTTTATCAGCAGGTTTTTCAAGAGAATATTTCACCCTAGAAAAAAGGATGCTGAAGAGCCTGAAGAAGAGCTTGAAGTAAAAACTTACAGCAGTGAGATGGATGAGGATGTTGTAAAGGTTTTGAATATAGTTAATTTTTTGTTCAAAAAACTGCCTGAAAACGTAAAACAGGATTTCAGGAATTCAGAGGATTTTGAAGTTTATGCAAATGTCCTGAAAAAGTATCGCATAATAAAAAAACAATAGGATTTATGCAGGATAATTCTCTGCAAGATAGCTGTGCTTAAATACTTTATATATTCTGTAACTGTTAAATGACCTTATAACCTCCTTAAATTCTTCCCTTATTTTGAGGTAAATCTCCCTAAATTCTATTGGTGAGCTTGTTTCAATATCTATTTCAATATCCCATGCACCAATTGTCTTGCTGAATTTTACAATATTTGGGTTGTTTAAACAAAAATTCAACATGTTTTTTTCTTTCTTAATATTAATGTTATGAAGCTTAAGTGTTATCTTGTTTTTGATTAAATTGCACTTCTGCATGTTTAATGCAGACTTGTAAGCTCTTATTACTTTCTTGCTTTCTAATGATTTTATTACAGCCATAACTGTTTTTATGTTAATCTTTAACTTTGAGGCAATTGTAGTTAATCTTATTTTTGGATCTCTGACAAGAGTTGACAATACTTCCTCCTCATTATTGCTTAATGTTATTCTATCCCTGTCTCCCCCAATGATAATTTTTAAAGAGTGAGAAAGCTCACTAAATTCCTTATGATTTGGCATAAGATAATCCATTGGGTAAATGTGGGAAACAACATTTATTATTACATCATAATTATTTAGCCCATCGTGCTCTTTTATCAACAGCTTCAGCTCTTTGTTAAATTTTGATGGATTCTGTGCCATGAATTCGACAAGCAGGTCATACTGGCCACCTATCTCATAGACAGAGGTGACATACGGATTTTGTATTAGCTTTTTTATCAATAGTTTTAGTTCAGAGCTGGTAGAGCAGCCACCCATAAAATAGACTTTAAACAGCAGCATATCAAAGCATGCATAATCAACAATAGTGTAATAAAAAGGAATTATTCCATTTTTTTCAAGCCTGTTTACTGTGTATTTAACAAGCTGCGGGCTTTTGTGAAGTTTTTTTGCTATTTTTGACAAAGGAATCCTGCAGTTCTCCCCGTATAAATATAATAACCTTTTATTAATTTTGTTTATCATACTGTATTATTTTAAATTATAGTATATAAATGTTTTTATTTGGAATTTTTTAAAATAATTATTAAAAACAGTTTTAAATATAGAGTATAGTATATTAAATATTATGGTAAAAATTATTACTGCAGAAAAAGCAAAAACAATAGACTCTGTTTTAAATAATGAGCCTGACATAAGGGTTCTAAGAGCCTTTAACCAGATAGGTGATATATTATACTTTTACCAGCCTGAAAAGAAAAAACTTGATAATTTGGATAGGGTTGCAAAAAAAAATCTGCCTGGTTATGACAGGCATACCCTTTCATTTCTATGCATAGAAAAGGAACTTTTCAATAAATACCTTGATTCAGATAATGACTCTGATTCCCTATGGATATCAAACCCTAAAACTGATTTATTTCAAAATAAGAATCATGAATATTATATTAAAAAAGGTTATGTTGATATTTTTAAGGATGATCCTTATTTCGTAAAAAGGGTGCTTGAAAGAGCAAGGGGCCATGAGGGAATGCTTGTTCTTGAGATTGATACTGATAAGGTTAATCATAACTCTCTTTATATACCTTTTTTTACTCAAAAAAAACTGAAAAAGGATTTTGAAGTATCGAATGATATAGAACTTATAGAAAAGGTCGGCTACCCTGTGGAAGATACTAAAAATCCTGAGATAGGGTCAAGAACAAAATCTATGCTAAACTACTCAAAAATCCAAGCTGGAAAAGGAGAGAAAATCTCTTTCATAAGAATGAACAAAAACTGCTACATAATAGAAAAAGGAAAAATAGTCTATAATGTTAAAAGCGATTCTTTCTTAAGATTAATTTAAGTCCCTTCTTCCCATGACTCAAGATATTTCTTCTGCTCTTCTGTGAGTTTGTCTATTTTTATGTTCATTGCTTCTAATTGTAGCCAGGAGATTTTTTCATCAATTTCATCTGGCAGGACTATTACTTTTTTTTCAAGTTTATTCTTGATTAAGTATTCAACAGCTAATGACTGGCCGCAGAATGACAAACTCATAACAGTTGATGGATGGCCCTCTGCAGCTGCTAGGTTGATTAATCTTCCCTCTCCTGCAATATAAATTTTCTTGTTGTTTATGGTGTATTCGTCAAGGAAAGGTCTTATCCTCCTGCTCTCTGCCACTTTTTTTAATGATTTTAAGTCAATCTCAACGTCAAAATGCCCTGAGTTTGCAACTATTGCACCGTCTTTCATAAGCTTCATATGTTCTACTGTTATTACATTAATATCTCCAGTTACTGTGATGAAGATATCGCCGAGTTTTGCTGCCTCATTCATCTGCATTACCTTATGGCCATCAAATGCTGCCTGCATTGCCCTGAATGGGTCAACTTCTGTAACAATTACTTTTGCTCCAAGCCCTTTTGCTCTTAGGGCAACTCCTTTTCCGCAGCTCCCATAGCCAGCTACAACAACAGTGTTTCCTGCTATCAGAATGTTTGATGCCCTTAATATTCCGTCAAATGTGCTCTGGCCTGTTCCGTAATAATTATCTATAAGATGTTTTGTCTTATTGTCATTTACAGCTATTATTGGATATTTTAATGCATTGTCTTTTTCCATTGCTCTTAATCTTATAACTCCTGTTGTTGTTTCCTCGCACCCGCCGATTATGTCTTTAATTAGCTCTTTGTGATTTTTATGTATTTCACTAACCAAATCGCAGCCGTCATCAATTGTT
>JAFCCI010000052.1 GCA_017610275.1 Candidatus Woesearchaeota archaeon | reverse complement strand
AAGTGCATGATGCATTTACACTGTCATCAGCATTTTTTATATTAACAGTAATGTTTGTTAATGGAACTACATCAGGAGTATGAATATCCACTTTTGCCAAAAAAGAAACATCTGTCTGCTCGTCTGGATGATTAGAATAGATATTACCATCAAAGTCATCAATATGCTAACTATTTTCTTATTAACCATATTAAAGCAAAAGAAACCATAATTTCTAACGGTTTCACCTCTTTAGTATATATTAGGAACATACCATATATTTAAATGTTTTGTTTTTTTTCTGAACCATAACATCATCGAAAGTTTTATAAATAAATTTACTTTTTTAAAGTAGTAATGTATAATGATAAAAAAATAGGGGAAAGTTTAGCAAGGGTTAAGAAGAAATTAAATAGTCTAGAGCAGAGTAAGCTTCCAAAATCTTTTTCTAATATTAAAAGGGATTTTGATTATATTAAAGATGAAATAAAAAGCTTATCACAAAAAATTGATGATTTAAATGAATTAGAGAGAAAAACCTCAAGAAAATTACTTCAGAAAGATAATCTAAAAGATGAAGTAAGATCTATTAACAGAATCAAAAAAGAGATGGAAAAAAAGCAGGATTCTCTTGATTTTAATAAATATGCTGCTAAGCTCAGCCGAAGGATTGCTGATTTGGAATTTGGATTTGAAAATTCTAAAAAAGAGGTCTATGATTTAGTAAACACAAAAACAAAAGACTTTGATTCAGCTAAAAGCGGTTTTATTGATTTCTTCAATGATGTTGAAAATAAAATTCTTTTGCTGAAAAAGAAGGTTGCTGATAATGAGGATATTGAAGAGTTGAACAGCCAAAACAGGTCTTTGAAAAGGAATATAGAAGAGATTGATAATAACATAAAAAAGCTACAAAGAAGAATTAATTTGCTTACCAGCAATAAAGAGTTGGAAAGAATCAGGTTCAGCTTTGATGATAAGCAAAGCAAAATAAACAGCAAGATAAAGAATGTCGAAGAAAAAACCTTTGGAGAATTAAAAAAATTAAGGAATTCTCTTGGCTTTTATGAGGATATGCTTAATGAGCTTTCAGATAAAAACAAGGACAGCATGCTTGCTGCAAAGAGAGAAGTACATGAAAATATCATGCCAAGGATTAATGAATTGAATATGGAAATAAACAGACTGAAAGCCGGGTTGGAACAATCAAAACAGGAAATCAACAGCCAAGTACAGGACAAAGTTAATTTCTTAAAAGATGATATGAATTTTCTTAAAACAGAACTGAGAAAAAAAGATGTTGATATTGGAATACTTAACAAAAAAATTGCTTCTGACAATGCCTTGCTAAAAGAATTGAAAAAGCTGAATGACAGCATTGTTAATGAGAGAAAATATGATCTTGACAGGATAAAAATCGAGAAAAAGATTATTGAGAAAAAGAATGAGCAGATTGAAAGCTTTAAGTCTGTTTTCTTCAGTGTTGCATTGGGTGTTGCTGCTTTTGCTATTCTGGGGTATTATTATTTCAGCTCACAGGGGCTTATACTTCCTGATATAGGCAAGAAATTGCTGTTTGCAATAGTTGTTTTGGTAGTGCTTGCTGCTGTTATTCTCGTTCCAAAAAAATGGTATGTTAAAGCCAAAGATAATTTAGATTATTTTGCACGTAATAAGTTTAGCAAAAAGAAAAGCGTTAAGCCTGTAATCAAAGAAACTGCTGCAGAGCATAAAAGCGAAAACCTTTTTGAAACAGTTAAATATATATGGAACAAAATTCTTGACTTTTTAGTTGGAAAGGAAAAATGAACAAGAGAACTCTTGCAGGAGCAGGTGTGGTAATATTTCTTATTTCCCTTTTTATGGGCATATTTAATTTATTCTTTGATAATATCTTTTTAACTGCTTCAAGCTATGTTTTTTTTGCTTGTTTGTGCTTGCTTGCTTTACTTATATTCTATAGGCTTTACCAAAAAATTGATTCTTCGAGAAGCCCTGCAAAAATGTTTTTTACGCAAAAGCTGAATTATACTTTCCAGATATTTTTAATAATGTTTTTATTGTTTCTTATAATTAATGAGTTTTATAAATTAAGCTTCATCAATCCCACTTACTTTCTTATTTTGGTTATTGTTCTTGGTATCCTTAGTATACTGTTTCCTTATGAGCAAGAAGAAGTAGCAAGGGCATCACCTATTTTAATTTTTATTCTTGGAATTTTGGGGGCAGTAGTTATTTTTATCAAGACAAGAGAGCTTGGGTGGCTAAGCTATATTATTGCTGTTGTTGTTTTTGTAATGATTATGCTTTTAAGCCAGATTATTTATGAGGAAGATATGCCAGAATGAAAAAAATAATATTATATTGGCTGCCTTTCACATTATGCTTAAGTGTTATATATTTTTTATCTACTCTTTCCAAGCCAATAAGTACAGGCATTAATACTGGCTTTTTTCATCCAATTGAATTCTTTGTCCTTGCTTTTCTTTTGCTGAGAATATTTCATGCATATAAATTAAAATATGCTTTTGTTCTTACAATTGCAATTATAGTACTCCTTGGGGGAATAGATGAGATAATACAAAGCTATACAATTGGAAGAACATCATGCCTTTCTGATGTTTTTCTTGATTTTTTAGGGGCTTGCTTTGTGATGGTGTTTAGATTTAAGAAACTGAAATGGCTAATAAGATAATTCCTAATAAAAAGCAGTAATACCCAAAGTAATGAAACTTGTTTGTTTTTATTATTCTTATTAAAAATTTTAATGAGATTATTCCTGTTATTATTGAAACAATTGTTCCTATGAGCATTGCGCTTATGTTTGTTACCTGACTTATGTTTCTCATTTCAAATAATGCTGCACCTATAATTGCAGGGATGAATAAAAGGAAAGAGAATTTTATTACTTCTTGTTTTTTTATTCCTTGAATTAAGCCAGCTGAGATAGTCATTCCTGACCTTGAAACACCTGGAAGTATTGCAATAGCCTGGAACATTCCTATTATATATGTGTTCTTTAGAGTTAGTTTATTTGCCTTTGCTTTTTTTGAGAGGAAAAGCATTAATGATGTGAATAAAAGTGAGAGTCCTACTGTTCTTAAGTCATTGAAGATTGCCTTTATGTAGCTGTTAAGGAAGAACCCGACTATTGCTATAGGTATTGACGCTATTATTAGGTAAGCAAGGAATTTTAAGTGGGTTTTTTCTTTTCTTAAAACTCCTTTTGTTAAGGTTATTATGTCTTTCCAAAAAACTGTAAGGATTACTATGAGGCTTCCTATGTGGAGGGAGATATCAAAAATGATTGGTGGAGTTATGTTGAATAAGTTTTGGAATATTACGAGGTGCCCGCTTGAGCTTATTGGAAGCCATTCTGTTATTCCCTGAATTATCCCTAAGATGATAGCTTGGATTATAGTTATCATTTGCGTTTTTTAAAGAAGTTAATTTTGTTGAGAAATGCAGTTATTTCTTCCTGATATTTTTTTATTAAAATTGTTATTATCATAACTGTTAATATTACAAAGAAGTTTGTTAATGGGGTTATTGGTATTTTTAACAGCATGTTTGAAAACATCACAGAAAGAATAACTAATGCTATGCTTAACCCCATTGAGAGTGCTGCTTTTTCTATCCAGTCAACTTCATTGAAAAATAATCTTACAACAACATATCCAGGAAGAAACAAAACATATACCATGCCAAGGATTGCCCTTGCCGATGATAAAAAAGGATATTTAAAGAATATCCTGATGATTAATGATATTATCAGTGAGGCAATTATAACATAAAGCCAGGCTTTTATTTCTTTGTTCATGTTCTTCATAAAAAGTTATTTATTATTTAATTGTTTTGTTTTATATTGTCCTGTTGAATTTATCCATTACATGCTCTTTATATTTTTCCCTGCTAAACTTGTATATTTCTCTGTTTTTGTATTTCAGGATTGGATTGAAATAAGTTGTATTAATTTTTTTACCTGGATAAAGATAGGTAAAGTTAGTTGCGTAAAAAAAGTCTCCAAAACATTCTGGAATCCTATTTAAGTAGCAGGGAGCAAGGTAACCAAAATAGGTTGTGTTAACACCATGTGCAGGGCTTAATTGTATTGGCTTTATATTATAATAAGGCATGGCAAATGCCTCAAGATGGTCTGTTCCAAGATAAGAATTTGGGTGGAGCTTTCCAAACTCACTAAAAAGAACTGCCTCATCCATGTCAACATAAATATAATTATACTTATTGGATTTGGCATTTGCCTTTATTGCAAACGGAACTAAGAGCAAAAGAAGGATAATTAAAATTATATTTTGATTTTTTATGAATTTTATTTTTTTTGTGCTTATAGTGTAAACTGCATATCCAACAAAAAAAGGCATAAGCATGAATGTAAATGTAAATAATCTTCTGTAAACAAGAAAAAAGCCCTGCCATTTCCAGTAAATAAATGCATTTATTGCCATAACGCTAAACAAAGGTATTAGAAATTTTGAGGCTTTTTTTTCTTTTAATAAAATGGAATAAAACCCTAAGGCTAACAAGGCAATAAAAATAATGGGCAATGTTAAATAAACGCTTATGTAAGGCCTTGATTTCTGGAATATGAAAAAGTTGTTTATTATTGAATAAAATAGCTTTGCTCTCCCGCTTACAAGAAAGATTATTAATGAGGTTATGGCAACTATTAAAAGGTATTTTAGCTTTTTCCAGTTTCTCTTGTTTAAAATCATGTATAAACCAAGTCCAATCAATGTAAATACCATTGAGCTTGTGTGGGTTAAGGCAATTGCAATGAAGATAAGAAAAGCTATCTTCCATTTATCTTTCAGTATGAAATAAAAGAAAATAAGGGATAAAAGCATTCCCCATGCAACAGGAACAAGATAGAATGGGCCGAGCATTGTGATGCTTGAGAAGGCTAAAGGAGTGAAGGCCATGACAGCTATTGCTGCAAGCTTATTATTAAACAGGGCTGCTTGAGAAGGCTAAAGGAGTGAAGGCCATGACAGCTATTGCTGCAAGCTTATTATTAAACAGGGCTTTTGAAACTGAGTAAAGCAATAGTCCTAAAAGTGCAAAAAATATTCCTGGAAGCAATTGGGCCAGAAAAATCATGTTGAGGCCTGTTATTGAGCTTATTGCTGCAAGGCTTAAATGGGCTCCAGGGGGATAGCTTGAATATGTGTAAGAAAACGGCTCAATAAAGGTTATTTTACTGTTATCTAAGATAAAATCGGCCTTGCTTATAACCTGCCATGAGTCAACATGCATTGGCATCTGATTATGATGGGGGATATAATTTACTAAGAAAAGAGAGATTATTATTAGTATAGGCAGTAAAAACCTGAGATGTTTTTCCATGGTTTCTAAAATAATACATTTGTTAATAAATCTTTTGAAATCAGTTAGGATATCTTAAGTTCCTTATTAAACTCTGCAGCTTATTTTTTTGTATCGATTTCCAAAATTAATTTGGTTATACCGGAAAAATCTATGAAAAAACTAA
>JAFCCI010000051.1 GCA_017610275.1 Candidatus Woesearchaeota archaeon | reverse complement strand
CTGATATTGGAACAATGAACCAGAGGATAGCTAAAACCCTTAAGCCAAATGTTTTTCATATTAATAAAAAAAGCAATATAATAAAGATAGCCTATAGCGAGAATTTATTTGAAGAAGGCAATATGCCTGAAATTCTTTCTAGCATTGCAGGCAATATATTTGGTATGAGCGCAGTTAAAAATCTAAGATTAATTGATATTTCTTTTCCAAAATCTATTGTCAAGTCATTTAAAGGCCCAAAATTTGGGATAAAAGGCATAAGAAAGATTACTGGAATCAAAAACAGGCCTTTAACAGGCACAATAGTAAAGCCAAAGCTCGGCTTAAATGAAAAAGAGCATGCAAAAGTTGCTTATGATGCCTGGATAGGCGGGCTTGATATAGTTAAGGATGATGAAAACCTTACATCTATGAAGTTTAACAAATTTAATAAAAGAGTTATTGAAACCTTAAAGATGAGAAACAAGGCTGAGAAAGAGACAGGTCAGGTTAAAATATACATGCCAAATATAACTGCTGAAACAAATGAGATGTTAAAAAGAGCAGAGTTTGTTAAAGCAAATGGCGGAAGATATGTTATGATAGATATACTTACAACTGGCTGGTCTGCATTGCAGACATTAAGGAATGCTGATTTAGGTCTTGTTATTCATGCTCATCGCGCTGGTCATGCTGCATTTACAAGAAATCAAAAGCATGGAATAAGCATGCTTGTAATAGCAAAGGTTGCAAGATTAATAGGTGTTGACCAGCTGCATATTGGTGCAATAGTTGGAAAGATGACTGGAACAAAACATGAGGTAAAGGATATTGGAGAAGATATAGAAGATAATATAATCCATGAAAAAGGGACTCATGTTCTTGAGCAAAAGTGGTATAATATAAAGCCAACTCTTGCAGTATGCTCTGGCGGACTTCATCCTGGCGGAATTCCAAGCTTAATGGGTGCAATGGGCAATAATATAGTAATGCAGTTTGGCGGTGGCTGCCATGGACATCCAGACGGCACAAAAGCAGGAGCAATAGCAATAAGGCAGGCAGTTGACTCTGCCATGAAAAAAATCCCGCTTAAAACCTATGCAAAAGACCATAAAGAGCTAAGAAAGGCCTTAGATAAGTTTGGAATCATTTCCTAATCTTTTTTAATATTAATATAACTAATACAAATAGATAGTCTATTATATATATTGTGGAATAATAAGCTTTATATATGATGTGTAACTACTTAACAATAATATATAAATATACATATATATTTTCAAAATAAATAAAAAATAGATAATACTTGGGGGTAAAAAATGAAAAAAACTTTTTTAATAGGAAGTTTATTTGGGCTGTTTATTATGTTATTTCTTGCAGCAGTAGTTAGTGCAACACTTATATTCTCCGATGTTGGAATTGATAATAGCAATCCAAAAGTTAATGAAAATGTAATATTCTCTGCTAATTGGAGTTCTAATGCAACATTAGATAGTTATATTTTTAGCTGGAATAACACTGGCTCATGGGTTAATGATAGTGCTGTAAATTTTGGTTCAAACTGGACTAACATAACAAAAACAGTTACTGCATTACATAAGCCTACAATTGGCTGGACTATTTATGCTAAGGATTCTGATGATGTTTGGAATAATACAGGCATAAAAACATTTACAGTAACCAACACAGCACCAACAATTAGTTCAGGAACAATCACAGTTGATTCTCATGAAAGTTTTGATACAGTAACTGTTTCAGCTTCTGATACAGATAGTGACTCTTTAACATATTCCGTAGTTTCTGGGGATATTTCATTAGCAACATGCAGTATGTCAGGAAATATCTTAACTGCAACAAGAGTTAATGATACCAAGACAGGAGCAACAACCTGCACTGTAACTGTTGATGATGGAACAGTAACAGCATCAGATGTTTTTACAATAAATGTAAACAGGAAATCAATGCTGGAAATAGATGATCTTGATGTTTATGTTGATGATGAAAAAGATTCAGGTTTAAATGATGGAGAAACAATAGATGATAAAGCAATTCCAGGATCAACTGTTAGATTTGATTTTGTGATAAAGAATTTATTTGATTCCGATGATGAAGACATAGATATAGAAGATGTATTTATTAATGTTAAAATCAAAAATATTGATGATGATGGTGATGATGACTTAGAAGAAGAGACAAAAGAATTTGACATTGATGCAGATGATGATGAATCAAAATCACTTGAATTTGAAATTCCAATGGATGTTAAACAGGATGACTACACTATTGAGATTGTTGTAGAAGGAGAAGAAAAAGGCTCAAATATAATCCATAAAATTGAATGGGAACTTATCCTTGAGGTAGAAAAGGAAAAACATGACATGGACCTTAAGATAGCAGAGTTTGACCAGTCAACATTATCCTGCGATAGGGAAACAACATTCAGTGTTAAGCTTGTTAATTTTGGAAGAAGTGACGAAGATGAGCTTATATTAACAATACAAAATACTGCTTTAGGGATTAATATAAAAGAAGAAGATATTGAGATTGACGAAGGAGATGACTGGAGCAAATCCTATACAATAACAGTAGATGATGATGTTGCACCAGGAACATACAAAGTTGTTACAAAGATGTATTATGATTCATCTGACTACTATGACAAAGAGTTTGAACTGAATGCTTATGGCTCAACAAATCTTATAATAAAGAAATGTGTAGTAACAACTCCTGTAGAAGAAGAGGAAGAAGAAGAGGAAGAAGAAGTTATTATTGTTGAACCAACTGAGGGTGAAGAAGGAGAAGGCGGAGAAGCACCAACTGGCGGCGAAGTGACAAGAGAGATATCATTCCAGGACACAAGCTTGTATCTTGTTTTGCTAGTAGCTACAGTAGTAATATTAGGACTAATCTTATTGGTAATGTTCTTCAAACTACTTTCAAAGTAATTTTTTAATTATTTCTTTTTTTATTTTAAATATTTTTATTACTTCTTTTCTATAATTTTCTAACCAAAAATTATAAACTTTTCATAAAAAGCAAAAGATTTCTTTTTATAGCGAATATTTGAATGTTTTTTTTCGGAAAGTGTTAAAAACTATTTTTAGCTAACTACTTATTAATTTAAATAAGGGGGTACTAAAATGCTTAATAAAAAATTTTGTTTAATTGTTTGTCTTTGCCTTGTTTTTTTTATAACAAAGAGTGCAAATGCAATTATTATTAATGAAATAATGTATGCTCCTTCGGATGATTGGGGCGGGGCATACAATGAATGGATAGAGTTATATAACAATAATATTGAGACAATAAACATTACTGGTTGGACAATAGATGGGAAGATAATACCTGAGACTATAATACATTCTGGTGACTATTTAATCATCGCAAAGGATGATATAAAATTCAATGAATTTTATCCGAATGTAACTTGCACTGTACTAAAAGTTACAATATTACTTACAAATTCTGGTGAAACAATAATGCTGAATGATGCAACCTCAACAATAATTAATAGCATAGACTATACAGAATATGCAAGCGATGGTCTTAATTTGGGATATAAAAATAATAAAACACTTGAGAGAAATACCATTAGTTACTGGAAAGAGAGTTCTGTGAATGGAGGAACTCCTGGATTTAAGAACAGTGTTAGCAGCATTGGCTCAGGACAAAGTCCAACTGCAAAGCCAACAACAATCTCAATTTATGTTAATGTTATTGGAAAAAAACCATTTATCAATAATATAACTATTTCTCCAGATTATTATAGTACAGAAGGATTTCAGATAATGCCCAATGCTGGAGAAAATAAAGAGATTACAATAAGTGCTGTTATAGGTGATGATGACAGCATAGATAATATTATTAGTGTGATTGCAACAGTCAAGAATATGGAAATAGAACTTTTGAAGAAAGAAACTATAAGTGAATATGAAGCCATCTATGAAGGAAAAACAAGTATGGATTTTTATGATTCTCCTGGAAATTATGATATAACTTTAAAAGCAGTTGATAACAGCAGCTCAGAAGAAATTGAAACAACCCAATTTGAATATCTTGAGCTTTTGGCTGTTGATATTAACTTTGATGCTATTAACTTTGGTGATGTTACTAATGGAGCAAATAAATCCCTTGATGAAAATAGTGGTTTAACTATCCACAACATCGGAAACCTTGTCTCTGATATTGAGATTAGTGGCATAGATTTAACAAGTGGTGAAGAAATAATTGATATAAACAATTTGCAGTATCAGTTTAGTGCATCTTCATTTATTTCTTTGTTAAACAATCCCACAATAGCAGACCTTAATCTTGGATGTGGCGGATCAAGTTATGAAAATATAAATCTAAAGTTGTACATACCAGAAGAAACAAAAATAGGCCCTTACTCTGGCTCTATAACAATGACAGCTATTGCTGACTGAAGATGAAAATTATTATTTTTTTATTTTGTATTTTTCTGTTTACATTTAAAACAGTAAATGCTATTGGAGTTTCTCCTGTAAGATTTGACTTTGATATTCTATCAAAAGAGGCTCCTGTTGAAAGACAATTTACCATTTTTAACACACGGGACATAGAAACAAATTACCTTATCTACACAAATAACTTTGAGGATTGGTTTGAATTTGTTCCACAAAAAGTTTCAATTTCTGCAGGTGAAAGCACTAACATAAGAGCAATACTTAATATTCCCCAAAATGTTGATTCCAAAACATACCAGATAAATATTTACATTAAACAAATAGATTCTAGAACTAGCCAGATCAGTCTTAGTCCTGCTGTTGCTATTAAAGTAACCATTTTTGTTGAAGATAATAAAACTGAATTAAGTAACAGCAATATTAGTTTTTCTTCAAAAGAAATTAAACTTAATATTACAGAAGAGACTCAAAACAAAACCAATAAAAACAAAGAATCAGAAAACAATTCTTTATTTAAAATCTTTATTTAAAATCAACAGCAATGTAATAAAACAAAATAATCTTGCAGGAATTGATACAAAAGGGCTTATAATTTCTGCATCAGTATTTCTTGCAGGCATTTTAATTCATGCTTTCAAAAAAACAGAATCATTTAATTTTTAAGGCTTTTAACCAAATTATAGAATTTTTTTATTTTTCTGTTGTTTATTTCAAGCTTTTTATTTGCTTCATCAACAAGCAGACTTAAATGATCATCATTGGCAAAAACCCTGCCATGTTTTGCAATTATAGTATCAAACTGCTCTGAGCCAATTATTTCAACAATAATTTTTTTTCTTGTTGTTATTATACCTGAATGCTTGAATCCAGTCAAAGTACTTAAATCAAGAATTTTCTGGGCATTCTCAATTGTTCTGCATGCAACATGCAGTATCATTGACTCCTGCCTGAACCACAAATCCTGCTTAGGAATATTTTTTAAACATGATTTAATTTCTTTAAAACTAACATTATTATGGCTTGCTAATAAGAAATCAACATCGCACTTTTTTCCTGATTTTGGCCTTTTTATTAAAAGTATGCGGCCAGAGCACGAAGAAGTGGTATAGTAATCCTTTAATGAATTAATTAAATCAACTAGTTCTTTTATTTTCTTGTCTATTGAGCCTTTCTTGGACCTGTCAATCTTATTCAGGCAGCCTTTTTTTTCTTTCTCAAAATTCATAAAACCATATAAATTCAGGGATATAAATATATTGCTATAAATGTTATCCGCATATATTGTCTATCTCTTTTTTATATTTTTCATGTATTTCAAATCTTCTCATCTTAAGGGTTTCAGTTAAATCCCCTGCTTCAATCGTGAATTCCTTAAGAAGCACTCTTACTCCCATAACTGATTCATATGGCTTAAATCCATGCTCTTTTGAGACTAGCTTTTTTTGTTCTTTCTGGAATAAAGAGACTACATTTTTATTTTCTATTAATTCTTCAATGCTTTTGTATTCAATCTTTTCCTTTTTTGCATATTCCTTTAAAGCATCAAAATCAGGAACTATTAATGCCCCTAAACGCGATTTGTCCTGTCCAACAACAATAACCTGATTAATATAATCACTTTCATTCAGCTTATCTTCAAGGACCAATGGCTCAATATTTTCTCCTCCCCTTAAAACTATAGTATCCTTTATCCTTCCAACCAGCTTAAGATATTTCCCATTATATGTTTTCTTGCCTAAATCTCCTGTATTAAACCATCCGTCTTTAATAACTTCATCTGTCTTTTCCTTGTTTTTGTAGTAGCCTTTCATGACCATACCTCCTTTAGTTAATACAATACCTACCTCCCCATTAGGCAATTCCTTATTGTAATTATATTTATCAACAATCTTTATTTCTACTTCTGGTATTGGTGGTCCTACTGTGAACATAATATATTCCTTTTCTGTTCTGCCAGTAAGAACTGGGGATGTTTCAGTTAATCCATATCCTTCACAGACCTTTATTCCAATTGTATTGAAAAATATATCTGTGGCTTCAGTAAGTGCTCCCCCTGCACTTATAGCAAACCTTAGTTTCCCCCCTGTTACTTCCCTTATTTTCTTAAATACAATCTTATCAGCAAGTTTATATTTCCAACCTAATTTTTTGGCTGTTCTTCTGGCTTGTTCCATTTCTTCAGGGGAATAATTCAATCTATCAAATAAAGGATTCTTATTATTTAATATCCTTTCAGCTTCCTTGTATTTTTCCCCTGTACTTATAGCCATGTTAAACATACATCTTTTAATAGAACTCCCTTTTTTGACATTATCCTTAATCCCCTTATGCAGACCTTCCCATATTCTGGGAACACTGCACATAAGAGTAGGTTTTTCTGCTTTAAGGTCTGGCAGAAGAATCTGTTTAAATGGTTTGCTGTAAGCAGTTGAGGCTCCGACACTTATTGCAAGATACTCTGCTATTCTCTCGTAGATATGCCAGGATGGCAGGACTGATAAGAAATTATCCTCTTTATTTATTCCGATTGCTGGCGGAGCATTTCTTATATTATGCATAAAGTTTTTGTTGGTAAGCATTACCCCTTTTGGGCTGCCGGTTGTTCCGGAAGTGTAGATTATTGTTACCAAATCATCCGGCTCTGCACTCTTGGATATATCTGAAAATAATGTGTCTCCTTTAGCCAATAAATCCTTGCCCTTTTTAGTTATTTCATCAAAAGAGAAGATTGAATGGGAATGTTCCTTGCTATACTGCTCGTCTATTACTACTGCTCTTTTCAATATGCTTTTCTTCACAGAACTGCCAGTTTCTTCAGAATAATTCCTCTTCAAGAGCTTTTCAATGTTTTCATCTAAATATTTTTTTGCATCCGGAGATAAAAGAATATTTTTATTTCTATCATTTATCAATAATTTAAGTTTTAAATCAAACCCCTTGCTTATTTTTTCATTTTCTTCAAAATCAGACTGTTTTGCCCATTCAGGAACATACTCCCCTTTTTTTGCAAACATATTAACCTTATCAAGCAATATTATATTTTTTATTTCAGGCAGCTCTTTCTCCACATTATAGAACTCAGATAATTGTTTTTCTCCCTCAAATATAACTGCTTTTGAATCTGAGTGATTAAGTTTGAAAGAGATATCCTCATAGCCAGTGCTTCCTGGCAGTGGAATATCTGCAGCTCTCAGGCTATTAATAGCAAGGTCAGATATTATCCATTCAAGGCGATTATCAGTTATAAGGCCTATATGATCAAATTTCTCTATGCCAACAGCCAGTAAACCGGTTCCAAAACTTTCAACTTTGTTATAGAAT
>JAFCCI010000008.1 GCA_017610275.1 Candidatus Woesearchaeota archaeon | reverse complement strand
CTTCAAATAAATTCTCGCTATAGGCTATCTTTATTATATTGCTTTTTTTATTAATATGAAAAACATTTGGCTTAAGGGTTTTAGCTATCCTCTGGTTCATTGTTCCAATATCAGTCCATGTTCCTATAGAAGACTCCAATGCAACATGTGCTGCGGCCTTCTCAATAGTTATTTTATTTGGCTCTAAGTAGAATTCACATATCAAATCAGTCTTTAATGGCTTATATTTAAGATTAATATAGTTTAACAAAAAAACACCTTTTTTTATTTATTTCCAAAATTAAAAACATTTGTTAAATCAATAGTCTCTTCTGCATAATGTTTTTCACTTTTCTGTTCTTTTTCTGGCTCTGATTCTTTCTTTTCTTCATTGCTTTCTTTTTCATCTGAATCTTGTTCTTGTTTCTCAGGTTCTTCTTCCTTTTTCTCCTCTTCAGAGTTTTGCTGTTTTTCTATGTTTTCATCTGGCTTTTTTTCTTTTTCTTCTTCAGGTTGCTCAATTTGCTCTTGTTCATTTTTTTCAGGCTTTTCAGATTCTGTTGGTTTTTCTTCTTCATAAATAGACTTAGTGTTCTCTTCCATCAGTTCTCCTACTGTTTTTTCTTCTTTTGCAACATCATAATCTGGTTTTGCCCTGTCAACAGGCTCTATTTCATCGACAGTTGGAAGCTCTTCTTTTTTTTCTTCAATTTCTTCGCTTGGCTCTTCAATCTTGATTTCTTCTTGTTTTTCTTCTGGTTCTATACTTATCTCTTCTGGTTTTTCATCAGTTTTTATTTCTTCAACCCCCTTGCTCAAATCTTTTTCTTCCATAACTTCTTCAATGGTTTCCTGCTTCTCAATCTGTTTTTTTTCTAAAGGTTCCTCAACTTCTTTTATCTCTTCAGGCATTTCTGATTCTTTTGGTTCTTCAATATCTTCAGGTGTCTCCTTACAAGTTTCAGGCTTTTCTTCTACTGGCTCTTCAATCTCTTTTGGTGTTTCTTCTAAATTTTCTGATTCTTTAACCTCATCAACTTCTTCAATCCTTTCTTCAGGCTTTTCTTCCTTATGCTCTTCAGAATCTTGTTTAATAAACTCTGGTTCTTTTATCTTAACTTCGGGCTTTTCCTTTGGTTTTCCAATCATGTTTTTTGCTCGTTCTATTGCATCATGCATGCTTGCAGCAAGACCATTATCTTTTAATGATTTAGCTAGTTTCATTATTTCATCTGGAACACTCATTGTTTATCACCTTATTATTATTCAATATGATTCAAAGATAAACCTAATATTATATAAAAGTTATCTTTTAGCAAAGAAGATTATGTCTTTGTTTTCCTCAATTATTTTTGTTATTTTAAATAATTCTTCTATATGGTTCTTTATTTCATTTATTTTAGCTGATCTTTTAAGTATGCTTAATACAATATTCTTTTTGGAAACTCTTTTTATCTCCTCCAAGCCTTTTCTTATGTTCTTGAGATTGTGAATTGCAGTAACAGATATAACAAAATCAAAAGAACTATCTTTGAATGGCAAATTTTCAGCACATGCTTGTATGTAAAATGCATTCTTTCCCTGGTTTAAGAGATTTATAGCCGGGTCAACACCTATTTTTATACATTTAAACTCTTCTGCAAAAATTCCTGTTCCGCATCCGACATCTAAAAGAAAATCCTGTTTTTCAATTTTTAGGTTATTTCTTATTATTCTTATCTTGTTTAACTGCTCTTCTTTGTGCAATTTGTTATAAGACCCTGAGATGGAGTTATAATAATTCATCTTAAGCTTTACCCTACTTCCTTTGTCACATTATATTGCCCAACATGATATGCATCAAGCTTAAATGGATAAGCTGGTGTTGTTATGTCTGTTATATTATACAACTTATGCCCATAATCATCACACTCATCACTCCAGAAGCAGTAATCAACATAACTCTTATATCTTCCGTCAGATAATGTTTCATTTATCATTGACTCTATGCCACAGCATAGCGAAGGTGAAGTATTATTATAAAACCTCATAAGATAGCTAGGTGAGTGCTCAGTAGATTCATTAGATTCATTAGACTCATGTCTGTAAGTTGCGTTTGCAATATGCTTATTTAGGGTACTAACATTCCATTCTGTGTCATTAAAAGGGGTTTCCTTTATTGGGTGAGAATAACCTGAATTTACAAGATATAAAGGGTCATCAAAACCAAGAATGCTTATGACTATACTAATTGTTTTTGTTTTGTTCCATAAAGCAATTCCTGCATTAACAGAATAATTCATAGTTAAATTAATACCAACCTGCCATGGTCCAGTATCATTAGACTGAAATATTATGGCATTTATGTTATCCTTATCAAATCTTGTTGTTATATGCAATACATCCTGTGACATTTCCTCAATATCCTCAAGCCTATGGATAAATGTGTTTTCATCCATTAGCTTTATGTTGTACTTAGTATTAATGTTCTCTCCGTTTATTGAGCCATTTAATAGTATTTCCTCAAACTTCAAGTTTAAATCATTTTCATCAATTAGAAAATTGGTTTGATTTACAATATATAAAATAATTGAATTTAGTGCATTATGGCTGCTTGTATATAATGATGTTTCCAGATAAGATGTTTCAAGGTTTCTTAAATAATTGTCAGCTGTTTTAACCCTTGATTTAACTACTGGAATCTTGTTTTTTGAGGTGACATAAACATCAGAGGAAAATGCTAAAACTAAAACACTTACAACAAGTATTGCCATAAATGTAAAAAACACCCCTTTCTTGCTTTTTATTGCCATGTTTTTACCTCTGATGTATAAGGTCCCCACATAGTTGAATCATTTATCTGCCCAAAGATTATATTTTTTGAAGATATTAAAACCCGTGATGTACTCATACCTTTACCCTTTGTATAATTAAACAATATGTTACTTCCATTTTTAATCAATAACTGGAAATTATATTCTGGGGGGATTATTCTTAAGAATACCTCTTCTGTGAAATTTCTTGCTGTGCTATTCATCCTCTTATAACAAAATTCTCCTAGCTGCTCTAAAATAGTATTTTGTGTATTTGTTATATTCCCCTCTGCTGTTAAATTATTTACATATTCATTATCACTTATCTCATAAACCTTTATTGATGAGACAGTATCTATAACATCCTGAGAAAGAAAAGCTGTCTGCATCTCATAAGGCTTGTTTGCACGGGCAAATAAGATTAAAGAAATACCAATAACTATAATGCTTGTTGCAATAAAAGCGTCTAATGTGAAAAAATATGCCTTTTTGTCCATTCTTAATATATTATTTGTTAGCTGGTATTTAAATTATTTTATTAATTTAAGAGTTACAAGAGAGAAATTTACTTGTACCGGACTAAAGAAAAGTCCTATAAGCTTTGGCTATTACTCTTCTGTTATATTTACTTGATCACTGCCTATGCCAACAGTTTCAGCACTTTCATTTATATATATTATATTTCCATCATCATCCTCAAAGTGGATGTAAAACTCCCCTTCTATGCCAAGCTCTTTCTTAAGGTTTTCATACCCTTCTTTTGTTTGAATTTTTTCAACAAGTTCATCTATTTTTCCTTCATCAACCTTTTTTTCCATAACAGCGCTTTGGTTTTCTCCTGTTTCTGATGATATCAGGATATCAGGAACTGTTTCACCTTCATCTTTAAGCTTTTCTGCTTCATCAGGTTTTGATGACATATCAATAATATAAAAAAATCCTATGACCACAACAATAAATATAAATACTGCTATCATAACATCCAAAGACCATGTTTGTGCTTTTTTCATTTAAATTACCTCTTTTTATGAACAAGTGTTTAAGCAGATGATTCCAGCATTCTTTGATATATTATTTTCTCCTTTATGAATAATCCCATCCACATTTTTTGGTAGTTTTTTTACTATTGTATGAGTTTTTGTAAAATCAATATATTCAAGCACTATCTCGCTGTAATTTGTTCCCATAGCATCTGAGCTTATAAGTTGTATTGAGTAATTAATTCCTTTTAATGTTTTTGGAATCACAAACGTCCTTGAATAACCATTCTCAACTCCTGCTGCAAGCTCTATTTCACTTTCAATAACAAAACCCATATCATCTATAAGCTGGCGGTCTTTTTGATTCTGCACATCAACCATTCTCTGTGCAATAACAAGAAGGAATATATTAAATGTCAGGAACATAAATCCAATCAATAATGCAACTTCAATGGATGATTGTGCTTTTTTCATATTGATACCTATTCAATTCTAACTAATACATTATCTCCATTTGCCTCAACTATCACATGTTTTAGTCCAGGGGAATAATCTCTTTTTGTGAAATTATAACAGCATCTGCCGCTAGCATCACCAGCAGTTATATTTGTAGTTATGTTCACTCTTGACTTGAATCCAAGTTCTGAACCATCAGCTAAAAAAAATACAATCTCCTGGTTACACCATATTTCCATATTCATAACACCATTAGGCATTGTTAAATCAAGGGTTGTTTTTGATGGACCCCCAAGATAATAAACCTCTTCTGCAGCATCAATTATTTGTGTTCCAAACCTGTTAACCATTCCTTGTGCTATTTCTTCATTTGACTTATGTGAGTAACTGTAAAAAATATATATTGAAGGAAGAATTACAAGTGTTATCAGCCCTGCTACAAGCAGGTATTCCATTGATGCCTGTGCTTTTCTCATCATTGCCATTATTATCTAGAAAATCCTGTTTAAATATATAAAAGCTTTGTGCCTACTTAAAAGTAATTTTAACTAAATTTAGATTAGTATAATCTTACACTTCTACTGAAGTATAATAAGGAGATATAATAAGTAAAATAAATTAAGAAAAATATCATAAATAAAAAAGAATTAAATTAAAAAAGTAAGAGAATTATTGAACAACGGTCATTAATTCCCCTTCTAATGGGCGAGAGAAAGTATCACATTTAGTTGAATCTCCAAGAGTGTCAGAACAGTAAGTTATTTTTATGTTGCCTTTGGTCTTACCACTCCATGTACCAATATCACATGCAATTGTTATAGTTTTGCTATCACCATTTCCAATATGTAATCCTGCAACACTATTGTATGGGCTTTCACTATATGGTAAACTACCTAACCCAGCAGCATCTAAGTTACAATTTGCATCATCAAATACGTCTCCAGTAACACTTATATTACGAAAGATGACTCCGCTTCCCATACCATTCTCAACAATGAAGTTTATGGAACCAGGAGAACCTGTTCTTACAGCATGTTCTTTACAATATAATCCCATTGGGAGTGTGCATTTCTCTGGCAAAAGATTTTCCGGATTTAAAACACCAAAATATGCTAATGCACCAATAACAACCAGAACAACTAGGATTGCCCATCCATAAGTCATCAAGAATTCCATGGCAGCCTGTGCCTTTTTTTTCATAACCATTTTATCTCCTCCTTTTTTATTAATAAAATATAATTATATTGGATTATACTCCTGCTTTTATATAAATCTTTCGTTTTTTTAGTTAATTAAATTGCTATTAAACCGCCAAATATCTTTGTCAGTACCATCATAAACAAAAAGTGAAGCAAAAGTGATGATGCAATAAATATAGGAATATATGCAACTCCTGCTTTGATGCTTCCCCTCCTTATCATTGAAACTATCATAGATGAAAATGTGGATATTATAACAAGAGCATATCTTGAAAAGACCACAAAGTCTGACTGCTTTATTGATATGCTTGAGATAGTTAATGGGAGATTCATTCCGCCGCTTATTTGGGTAGTTCCAATCTTAGAGATAAAACTTCCTAAGATAATAAGCAACTGGTATGAAAGTGCAAACAATCCGGGTGCAATCACTATCACAACAAATGTAATGAATATCACATAAGTCATGTTTGTGGCAGCCATTTCTTTTTTCAGCATCCTTGTCTCAGTGATATTTTCAATAACCCTGTCAATAAGTTCTGCTATCTGGCCTCCGCCCTTAAGTCCTTCTATAATAAGGTTGAATGACCTCCTCAGCATTGGAGAATCATACTTGTCTGTAAATTCTGTTATTGAATCATCAACATCCTGTCCTGTCATGACTTTTTTTGCAGCAAGCCTAACCTCAGTGGCAAGTATTCCAAACTCCGGCTTTATAGCAGACCATAGTGCCTTTTCAAAAGACATCCCACCTTTAAGGTTCTCTGAAACAAACTTTAAGAAATCCGGCAGCATTTCTTCCATTTGTTTTGTCCTGTTAAAAATTCTTAAATCCAAATAGAAATATATTACAGCAAATGTAAGAATAGCAATACTTGAGGCTATAGCAAGACCTGAAACAAATGCAAGAATAAAAAGTTTTAATCCAGAGAATGATTCAATAAGAAGTGGGTAAGCATAAAAGAAAAACAACAGGATTGTCAATAATATGAACCCATAAAAAAGACCACCAAATAATCTGTATGGAACCTCTGTTACACCTGCCCTAAGAAGGTACTCTCTAATCTTTGGCCTAAGCTTTTCCGGAATGATTGCTTTTCCAAATTCCTCTAAAAAGATTATTTTCATAAGTTCACCATTGGTCTTACTGATTTAATTAATGATATAAACAAAAATTGTATAATAGCCAAAAAGAACAAAACCATAAAAAGATGGCTCATGCTAATATCAAGGTCCATAAAACTTGAAACAATTACAATCATAGTCACTCCTAATGAAGGGATTACACATGCAACTATCATATAGAACATAACCAATGAATTCAGCTTTTTTCCATATTCTTTTATTTCTATTATTTCTTCCTGTGTTATCTGGCTTAGGGTTTTTCTCAGAGAATCTGCTACCTCTGCCCCTGTTTTCAAAGATGTTATTATCTGCCATAGTATAAGCCTGAAATTTTTTGACGCATTATATTTTCTTGCATTTTCAAGTGCCTCTTCTATTGGTGTTCCTGTGTTTATGTCATCAACTATTTCCTTAAAGTATTTGCCTGAAATACCATAGCTCTTTGATGCATCAATAAGTGCATTAAATAAGGGAGTCCCCGATTCAAGCTTAACAAGGAGGTATCTTCCTGCAAACAAAATTTCCTTATTTATTTCCCTTTCCCTCCTTCTTATGTAAACTTTTGGTGTTTGAAGCATAAATACAGATACCAATACCAAAACAAGGATAAATAGTAAGGGAAGTATTGATAAAGAACTCATCTGCTTTTCAAGTATTACAAAAGTGAAAAAGGTGACAGCTATTGCAGCTGAAAAAGAGAAAAGTATTGCTTTCTTTACAAGTTGCTTAGGTGTTTCCCTCATATGGGCAACTATCATGTCTTCCTTTAATTTAGGAAGCTTCCTAACAAGCATATTAACTAAATCAATAATTCATATCACCTTTATTTATGCCTTAGCTTTTTAATATAATACTTAGCAAATATCAATCCTATCTGGTGTATATTTGTGATATTGTTCTTAACAAGCCATTTTAGTATGTTTATTTTCTCATTTATATCTTTCCTTATTTCATCAGGTGTAAGCCCGGTATAAAGGTTTATTGTCTCCATAAGAACCTGAGATTCGTTTATTTGGTTTAACTGGTCTTTCTGTGCATCCAGCTGCAATAAAACATTTGGATCACCATTAGGCAATACCTCTGCAATCTGCAATGTCCTTCTTCTTCCAGTTCTTCTGTCACGATGCTGCACAACTATTAATGAAAGAGCAGTAAGCATAAGCTTGGGGATATCTATCGGCGGATTTGTCATCCTTACAACAGTTTCTCTTGCATTATTTGCATGCAGTGTAGCATAAACAGAATGTCCTGTATGCATTGCTTCAAACAGCACTTCTGCTTCTTTTTTTCTTCTTATCTCACCAACAATTATCTTATCTGGCCTCATTCTAAGCGAATTCACAAGAAGGTCAAGCATAGTAACCTCACCTTTGCCTTCTGGATTTGGCAATCTTGTTTCCAGAGGGACCCAATGCAGGGAATCTGGCAGGGTTAGCTCTCTTGTATCTTCAATGGAAATTATCCTCTGGTTTGGCGGAAAAAAGTTAGAAACAACATTAAGCATGGATGTCTTTCCAGAGCCTGTTCCGCCTGTAATCAAGATTGAAAGTTCGTTCTGAACTGCAAGCCATATCAATGCGGCTGCATAATATGATAAGGTTTTTTCCCTTATAAAATCAGTTATTGTCCATGGCTTTTCAGCAAATTTTCTTATGGATATGGTATTGCCAATGGTTGAGATTGGGCTTAATGTAGCATTAACCCTGTCCCCGCTTGGCAGGCTGGCATCCATCAATGGCTTTAATAATGTTATCTCTTTCCCAACATCACGGCCTATCATTGTTGAATAATGCCTTATCTTCGACTCTGATTGTATCTTTACGTTTGTCTTAAGCCATCCGTGTTTGCGGTGATAAACCCAGACAGGATCGTGAGCATTGTTTATCACTATATCTTCCAGATTTTTGTCTCTCAATAATAGCTCAACATTCCCAAGACCTATGTTTTCTTGTATTAAATAATTTACGAGCAGGTTAGATGTTTTCTTGTCAACATCAGGAAAATATTTTTTTATTAAAACAAGGATTTCTTTCTGAAATTTGTCCTTAATAGCATTTTGGCTGCTTGAATCTTTTATCTTTATATCCCCCACATTAATCTTTGAGACAAACTCCTCTCTTATTTTATGCAAAATGATGTTTGTTATTTTGCTGATATTTAAGATGGATACATTGTATAGTGGAACAAACTCATTCCTGCCCAATGTGATATCTACATTAACTACAATGTCATTAACATTGAGTTTGTATGAATCAATCTTTATTGTTCCTTTGTTTTTATCCAATCTTACACCTTTTTTTATTTTTAATTTGAATTTAGTATTTAATTAAATTATTTTTTAGCAGCAAGCTCTGGAGGTGTTGGAGGCATTAATTCCTGCTCTCCCTTTTTTTTAAAAAACTTTTTGAATAATTCTGACTTTTGCTTCTTCATTGGCCTTTCAGCAGATTTAGGCAGCGGAACATTTGGACTTGGAGCAGAAGGGAGTTCCTTTAAAATAGATTTTTGATTTTTTTGGGGATGTAAAATAGGAGAAAGTGTTGGCTTAAATGGTAATTTTTGATTTTTTTGGGGATGTAAAATAGGAGAAAGTGTTGGCTTAAATGGTAATTTTTGATTTTTTTGGGGATGTAAAATAGGAGAAAGTGTTGGCTTAAATGGTAACGGTTTTTTAAGCTTTGGTTTAATATTTGGCATAACAAGCTGCGGTTTTTGGAGAAGTGGTTTCAATTTTTTAACATCTGTTGCCTCGGCAGGTTCTTCCGGCTTAAATTGTTCTGTTTTAGGTAAAGGAATATCAACAAGTTCTTTATTTGTCATTGATTCTTCAACTTCTGGAACCCTCATGAGTTTTTCTTCTAGTTCCTCATAGCTTGAAAGATCCTTATAAAAAGCCATGATTCTTGTCCTAAGCACTGTCTTTTTCTCCAAAAAGCCAATTGGCATAGAATTGTATATCATCATAAGCTGCTTATAAGTATCATTTGCAAGCTCAAAATTTTTATTTTTGATATAGTTAAATGCGTCTTCAAGCATTTTATTTATCTTTTGATATTTAATATTAAAATCTTCAGAAGATTGCTTATCTAATCCTAATGCAAGTGTTTCATATAACCCCAATATGTTTTTCTGTATGTCTGTTTTCTGCTTTAAGAATCCTTCAGGCATGCTATAAAAAACATTTTTTATTTGATTATACGCCTCGCTTGCAGATTCAGGGTTTCCTTCTGCCATATTTCTTTTCATCAGCATTGATAGCTCATCTATTTTTTTTGTTTTATTGTCTATATCTTTGATAGCAGACTGCTTATAGTTTGATAATAAATCTTCATAAATCTTTATTATTCTGGCCTGAAGTTCTGCTTTTTCCTGCAGGAATCCTTTTGGCAGGCTGTTATAAAGTTCCCTTACCTTCTCATATAACTTTATTGCAAGAGGAATATTTTTTTCATCCATAGATTGATTCAGCTCTTCCAATAAATTGATTATTTCAGATCTTTTCACTGATGTATCTCTTATATCCTGCTCTTCCCTTATTGTGATTAAGTGCTCATAAATTTCTATTATTTTGTTCTGCAAGATAAGTTTCTGCTCAAGAAATCCCTCTGGAAGGCTATTGTATGTTGTTTTTATCTGCCCATAAATTTTTATTGCATTTAGTATTTCTCTCTTTTCTATTTTCTGTTCCAGCATCTTCAGCAGTTTTCTTATATTCTGAGATTTATTTTCCATTTCCTTTAATGATGCCTTGCTGAGATTTAGTGCCAAATCTTTGCTAAGTCTTGTAAGGGTTGTATTGAGTTCTTTCTTTTTTTCAAGAAATTGCAGTGGCAAATCTTCATATTGTTTTTTTATTTTAGCATATATTTCCTTTGCTTTGTCAAACTGACCTTTTTTTAGGTAGTTATATGCCTCTGCAAGCATCCTGTTTATTTCTGACAATTCCTCTTCTCTAATCAATGCAGCTTTATCAAATTCTTTTTTCTCAGTAGTTTCTTTTTTCAAGCTGTCTTTTTCCAAAGTGTCTTCTTCTGACCCTGCTTTGATTTTCTCATGAAAAACTGTAATGAAAGGGGTTGTAAAATTATATTTAATGGAAAGTATTTTTTCCTCTTCAAGAAAGTTAGCCCATGATTCTACTGTTGATATTGAAACATTCAGCGCTTTTGCAGCACTATCAAATGATAATTCTCCTTTCTGCTTAACTAATTTAAGAAGTTCATCAGCCCTTGTCCTTACTATATTTGTTTCACTTTCAAACTTGTCTAAAAGCTCATCATCAGTTAATTCACGGGCCATATATCAAATTAAAAGTTAGTTAGTATTTAAAGGTTTTGATGTTTAAAACAATCATTTTCACGACTATAAAATAGCATAAATAATTTGCTACAAAAGAATGGTTTTATGGCTGCTTAAAATAAAAAAAGTAGAAAATTTTATATAAACAAGGATTAATTGTTTTATAAAAAGAGGTTTAAATGGCTGACCAAAGGGTTATTGATTACATAAAGACAAACTTATCAAATGGATTTCCTTTAGAGCAAATTAAACAGGCTTTAATTGATGTTGGCTGGAAACAAGAAGAGATAAACAGTGCAATTGATTCTGTAAATCAAGGCCCTAAAGATGTTGGTTTGATTAATAGGGATGACAAAAAAAATATTTCTGGCAATAAAGGTAAAAAAATTATTTTAATTAGCATAGCTATTGTGATAATTTTTTGTGTAATATTGGGATTTCTCCTTTACCCTGGAGAAATTAGTTTTGGTAATTTGCAAATGAAAAGTATGTCTCTATCTCTTGGCACTGAACCAAAAATTGATGGAAGGTATATTAACTTAGTAAGCATAGGGGAAAATGATGAGATTACAATAGAAGTTGATGGGGTGCCAGAAACAATAGAGCATTCATCTAAGAAAGTTGTTAATGGCGTTGAGATTAAGAATGTTGAAATAGAGGATAATAATACTGCTAAAATAAAAATTAAGGTCATTGAACCAAAGGAAGAAAACAAAGAGCAAGATAATCAGGATGATGAAAAAATATCTTCAGGAGATAATAATATAATTGACTGCGGACAGAGTGCAGACCTGAGTACATTTCCAGATATGGAAATAAAAACCCAAGGAGGAGGAAAAATAGAAACAAATGATTTTGAGTCTGATTCTGCTTTGGTATGCTTTGGAAATAATTTATTTAAATGCAATAAGGCAAAAGTTATATTAAATGATGATGAAAATGGAATGCGAAAGCTGGAAATAAAAGGAAAAGAGGGTTCAGATTGTTTAATACTTCAGGAGTTTGGTAATATTAATTCATCACCATTTGAGTATTTATCTCATGGAAAATTAGAGTGTCCTATTCCTATTGAAGATATTCCCACTATATACTTTTTAATGGGTGAGCCAGAAGATGAAAATATGATTGGATTGCCTGCGCAATCAGCAGTAGGTGTTTCCATTGCAATGATGTTTGGCCATATGTTTGATACAGAAGGAATATGCAATTTTGAATCTGCAAATGAGGATGATTTAGATGATGATTCAATTTTAGATTGCAAAAATGACATGTCTTGTTTTCATGAAAATCTCGGGCAATGCAAACCTGTAAAATATAATGTAGCTTTTATTCAATACACAATAAAAGGGTGGGAGGGAGATAAATGTAAAATACATGGCCTAGTTAATGCAAATATTATTGGTGAAGAATATAAAACAGCAGGAACATATTATGAATGCTTAATACCAAAGGAATTTTTGAATGAAGAATACTCTGAATGGTTAACTGAGCAATGGAATTCTAAGACTGATGCATGTAAGGGAACATTTATAGATGCGTTAAACCAGCAGATAATAGATAAAACAATTATGTTTGTTTATATGGGTAAGACCATAAAATTATTAGAAATAGGAAGTGACCAAAAGGTTACTGTGGAAGTTGATGGTGTTTCTGATGTTGTTGGACTTGCAGAAGAGAAGGTTATAAATGGTCTGAGAGTGAAAAATCTTGAGATACTGGATTCAGGAAATGCAGTTAGATTGCAGTTCGGTTTAAATTAATTTATTTCCCCAAGGTTTAAATATATAATAGTTTTCTTGCCTAATGTTTAAGGGTGATAATATGAATTTTATAAGAAAAATTTATGAGAAGAATGTTGATGAAAAAGTTCATCAAAAGTTTATAAGGTACAGCACAGGCGAATTTGAAAAAGAGGAATTTATGATAAAAAAAGGCTCTTCTTTTGTGCAGATAAAAGCTGGCTTTGAATATCTTGATGTTATGTTTGACTTGATAGCACAATGTGTAAGTGAAGATGTTTCATTAAATGGCGTGATTATAACAAAAAACAATATAATCAATGAGCTTAATGAGTTTGGAATTGAGCCAAAGAAGGTTACAGGAAAAAAATACACAATAGAAGAGACAATGACGAGTGATAAATTTAAGGAGTTTGTAAATAAGTTTAATTCATACTCTCTGCTCATTAAATTAAAATCAGGAAAATATAGCATTTCAGTAAAGAAATCAATTCCAAAGCCAGGCAAGATTCTTGAAAAGTTTGTAACAGCAAAGTTTGGTTTAAAGGACTTGGACTTGATAAAAAAAGAATTTTTGTTTGATATAAAGGTTGATAATTTCAAGGATATTTCAATAAAGCACACTTATGTTATTGATGAAATTATTATACCAGATGAATTCAAGAATAATCCAGAGGAAGCAAGGCTTAATGCAAAGCGAAAAGGCAGGATAATAAGAAAAATAGATATAGATGGCAAGACAGAAGAAAAAGAAATAGAGCTTCTTGCCTGATTATTCCTCAAAGAATATTCCATTCAGAAAATTATTTAAACAAAGTTGCTAAAAAAGCATAAAATGGGTGAGAAAACCAAACAAAAGATACTTGTAACAAGCGCACTGCCATATGTAAACAATGTTCCCCACCTAGGAAATATGGTGTGCGTGATAAGCGCAGATGTATATACGCGTTTCTTAAGATCACATGGTGCTGATGTTATATCTGTGCTTGGAACAGATTGATGTTATATCTGTGCTTGGAACAGATGAGCATGGAACAACAACAGAAACAAAAGCAATAGAAGAGGGAATAACACCAAAGCAAGTTTGCGAAAAATACTTTAAGATACATAAGAAGATTTATGATTGGTTTGAAAGCTCTTTTGACTGCTTTGGCAGAACTTCTTCTAAAGAAAACTATGAGATAACAAAGGATATATTCAAAAAATTAAATGAAAATGGATTTATCAAAAAAAATATTTTAAAGCAGGCATACTGCCCTAAATGCAAAAAATTTCTTGCAGACAGGTTTGTTGAGGGTATATGCCCAAAATGCGGCTACAAGGATGCGCGCGGAGACCAGTGCGAAAACTGCGGAGCTTTATTGAATGCTACTGAGCTTATTGATTCAAGATGCAAAATCTGCGGAACAAAACCAATTGTAAAAGAAAGCGAGCATCTTTTTATTGACCTTCCAAAGCTTGCTCCTATGCTAGAGAAATGGATTAAAAAACAATCTGTAAAAGGGAAATGGTCGCAGAATGCAAAAACAATGACTGAAGCATGGTTAAGGGATGGCTTAAAGTTAAGGTGTATAACCCGCGACCTTAAATGGGGAATTTCAGTGCCTTACCCTGGTTTTGAAAAAAAAGTATTTTACTCGTGGTTTGACGCTCCTATTGGATATATTGGAATAACAAGGGAATGCAGAAAAGACTGGAAAGACTGGTGGTTTGGAAAGGATGTTAAATTAGTTCAGTTCATGGGAAAGGATAACATACCTTTTCATACTGTTATGTTTCCTGCATCATTAATTGGAACAAAAGATGACTATGTTTTATTGGACAGGATTTCATCTAATGAATATATTAATTATGAGGGCGGACAGTTCTCAAAAAGCAGAAATCTTGGTGTTTTTGGAGATAGCGCAATGAAAACTGGAATACCTGCAGATGTGTGGAGATATTATATTATGGTCAATAGGCCAGAGAAATCTGACACAGACTTTTCATGGGATGACTTCCAAAGCAAAATCAACAATGAGCTTGTTGCTAACCTTGGAAATTTCATTAACAGGACAATTTCTTTTATTAATCAATTTTATAATTCAGAAATTCCAAAAGCAAATCCTGACAAAAGAGATGAAAAACTAATTAAAGAAATCAATGATGAAATCAAAAAAACAACAGAACTTCTTGATGATATCCAGCTAAAAGACGCACTAAAAAATATAATGCATATCTCAAAATTAGGGAACCAATATTTCCAGGAAACAGAGCCATGGAAAGCAATAAAGGAAAACAAGGAGAAAGCAGAAACATGCTTGGTTATATGTGCAAATATTGCAAAGGATCTTGCTATAATGATAAAACCATATATGCCTGAAACATCAAGCAAGATATTTAAACAACTTAATATAAATGAAAGAAAATGGGATGACCTTGGAAAATTATCCATTGAAAAATATCATAAGATAAACAAAGCAGAGCCGTTGTTCAAAAAACTTGAAGATGATGAATTAAAGAAATTTAAAAAAGAGTTTGGAGGAAGAAAAATGGAAGAAAAAACAAATGAAGATAACAAAGATATATTTGCAAAGCTTGATTTAAAGGTCGCAAAGATTGTTTCTGTTGAAGATCATCCTGATGCTGATAAATTATTAGTCATGAAAATAAACCTTGGGAATGAGGAGAGGCAGATAGTTGCCGGGATAAAAAAGCATTACTCAAAAGAAGAGCTTGATGGCAGGAACCTAATTGTTGTTAAAAACCTAAAGCCAGTTGTATTAAGGGGCAAGGAAAGCAACGGCATGTTGTTGGCAGCTATGGAAGAAAAAGATGGTGAGGAAAATGTAAAACTTCTTTCAGCAAAAAACAGCTCGCCAGGAGATGATGTTTTTATTGATGGAATTGAAAAACAGCCAAAAAAACATCTTGGCTATAATGAATTCAGGGAAGCAGAGATGAGAACAGATGCAAATGGCCATGTTCTTTACAAAGGCAAACCCCTGAAAACAAAAAAAGAAGAAATAATAGTTGAAGGCATTAAAGAAAACGCAATTGTAAGATAATTTCTCTATTTGTCAACTAAAAAACAAAAGTTTTATATATATCACAAGAGAAAAAACAATAGAGGCAATATGTTGAGAAAAAGAGGGCAGGTAAGCTTATTTATAATAATAGGAATTATTATTCTTCTTGTTTCTGGTTTAACCTTCTATATTATAGCAAGGACTAATAAAGTAGGGGGTGTTGAACCAACAGTTGAAGAAATACCAACACAATTATACCCTATAAAAACTTTTATTGAGCAGTGCATTGACAAAACAGCAACAGATGCAGTAATTCTTATTGGGGAATCAGGCGGGTATACTAACCTAAATGAATTTGGAATTACCCACACGTCTGATCCCACAACTTCACAAGCAGTTGAATTCTCTCCAGAAAGCTCGATGAATGTTGCATACTGGTGGTATTTGAAAAGCAGTAATGACTGCTCAGGAAACTGCGAGTTTTCATCAGAGATGCCTGACTTAAAGAGTGAGATGAAAAAAGGTTCAGAACGCTCACCAATGGATTCTTCAATAGAAGCACAGATAGACAGGTATATTAATTATAACTTAAATGAATGCCTTAATGATTTCATTGATTTTGAAGACCAGGGATTTGAGGTAATAGAACTTGAAAAAATAACCACAACAACAACCATAATGCAGGATAATGTTCTTGTTTCAATCAATTATCCTCTTGAAATAAGAAAAGGAAAAATTAAGTCAAAAGCATCTAACTTCTTCACAACCATTCCTGTAAACCTAAAAAATGTTTATGAGCTTGCATTTATGGTAACAAGTGATGAAATTAATTATCATTTTCTTGAACTAAACACTCTTAACCTGATTTCAGGGTTCTCAGAAATAGATAATGAAAAACTGCCTCCAATGGCTGGCTCTAAATTTGAGTTAAGCAGCCCTGTATACTGGACAAAGCCAGATGTAAAGACCAAACTAGAAGGAATGCTTATGAGCTATGTTCCTCTTCTTCAGGTTGAAGACACCCTGAACTATAAAAAAAGAATGTTTGATGACACTACAAAGCAGAGGGTTTACAGCCAGATGGACATTCCCTCATACGGAGATTCATACAAAAAATTAGGAGTTGATTTCAGGTATTTGGGCTGGTGGCCAATCTATTTTAACATTAATACTAAATCAGGGATTATAATGCCTGAATCTGCATCAACAAATATTCTTCCATTAGGAATAGGCATACAAAGGTATAATTTCCTATATGATGTATCCTATCCAGTTGTTATAACAATAAACAGTCCTGAAGCATTTCATGGAAAAGGTTATTCATTTAGATTTGCTCTTGAGGCAAACATAAGAAACAATGAGGCTATTAATTCATCATTTGTATCATTAAAGGGGAAATCTGGTGAAACCTCAATGTTTTGTGACATTAACAAAAGAAATAGTGGCAATATAAAAATAACAACAGCAAATGCACAAACAAATCAGGATTTAGAAGGAGTAATTGTATATTACAGTTGTGGCAGTGAATCCTGTTTCATAGGAGAAACAAAGATAAAAGATGATAAAGCTGTCTTAGAAACAAAGTTCCCTATCTGCGCAGGAGGCACAATCACCTTTACAAAGCCGGATTTCCTTGGATATTCAGAATTTTTAAGCACAGAGCTTGATAAGGACATTAATTTGCCATTAACAAAACTAGAGCCATTTGTATACAAGAACATTGAAGTAAAGAAGAAAAAAATAATAAAAAGTGATGGCAAATGGACATTTGACAACACTCCTTTAAGATTATCAAGCAATGAGCAGGCAATCATAATGCTTGAAAGAATTGGCAAAAAAGGAGAGGAAGAATTTTCAACAGCAGCAGAATACACAGGCAGTCAAAATGAATTATCTGAACTAAGAATTGTGCCTGGAAAATATAAAATAAATATCCAATTAATTTTAAATGAAAATGTTGTAATACCAGAAGAAAAGAAAATATTAACCACCCTGCCTAAGATTGAGTTAGAACCTTTCCCTGCCGGCGGACTAGTATTTGATGAAACCATTGCCTGGAATGCAGGAGATATAACAAATTATAATAATATAGAATTTTATTCACTGTATATAGATATTCCTGGAATCTCAGAAAGTGAAAGAAAGCATGATGATATGGATGAGATGAATAAAATAGAAGAATATTCAAAAAGTTACAGAACAAGCCTAAAGCCAATGTTAAAATGAAGAAAAAGATAGCTGCATTGTTTATAATATGCATGATAATTGCACTTCCAGTATATAGTGCAAGTGTTTTTGCTGGGATAAATAATGTTGGAATCTTTGGCAATGATGAGGTAGAAGGTTACAGAAAAGAAAGTGATTTAACTTATGTCCAAGCAGATGTTGCTATTTCTGGGAATGAAAGCGTAACTCCAGAGCAAATTTTTTTCAATGATATTGCATTTAATACGTGCAGATTGTCTGAAGATAATTACTCCCAATGTTTCCTGGGAATCAGTAAAAACATATTAGAGCCAAAGAGACACTCCTTTATAATAAGATTAAAGAATGATTCTGGTAACACTATTGATATTTATGCAAGTACGTTTGTTGTTGATGGCAAGGCACCAACTATTGAATCCTTTAGTATAAACCCAAAGATAACAAAAAAAGGGGATTTAACTGTAAAATATAGTGTAAAGGATTATGCTTATGATACAACCTATGGTCTAGGGTTAAGCAGGATAATCATCTGCAAGAATAATATAGCAACTATTGTTAAAGAAATAGAGATTAATGATTCCTCCATTGATTCAAGAGAGTTTGACTTTAAAACATCTGAATTTGTTTCTGAAACAGGCTCTGCTAATGTTTGTATAGCTGCTTATGATAAACTAAACCAGGTTTCAGAATTTAGGTGTGAAAAACTTACTGTTGATGAAACTAAACCAAATATTGATAAGAATTCATTCAAAATAATTGATTCTTATGGTAATGATATAAATTATATCTTTAGTAAGCCATTAAAATCAATTATAAGCATAGAGGTCGAAGATGATTCCTTAGATAATGTTATGGCTGATTTATCAGAGCTAAATAAAGATGAACCAAGCTACAAAAGAAAGATAGCTAGTTGTGTTAACAAAGGGGGGGTTTCATTATGTACATGGTCTAATATACTAATAAAAATTAATAAATCAGGCAAAATTAATATTAAGATTGAGGCAACAGATGCTGTTGGAAATACTGCAGAAGAAAGTGTAAGTTATGATTTTAAGGTTGATACTATTTCTCCAATAGTTAAATCTATCAAAAGTTCAGGGGAAGTAGAATATGATGGTATAAAATATATTAAAAAAGGAAGTGATATTATTGCTGAAATTCAGGAAAAAGAATCTGGTTTAAACCTAAAAAAATTTTGGATGAAAGTAAGTGGGAAAGAAATAAGGGCAAATAGTTGCACTAAAAGTGGTGAAGTTTGGAACTGCTTCTGGAATAATTTAATCTTTAATGAAGCACAGGGATCATCTATAAGGGTTTTTATTCTTCCTAATTCAGAAGATGATGCTGGAAATGATGTTGACCTTGATAAGAGTGTACTTTCAGAAACATTTGCTGTTGATAGCAAGAACCCGATTTTGGTGGGTGAGATAGAGATTACAAATTTGAACAATAGAACATATGTTCAGGATGAAATAGTATCAGGAGATATATTACATATTAAAGCTGTTCTTACGGACAAAACACCTGTAACAGCAAGTGCTGATTTATTATCATTGGGTTTAGGCAAGGATGAAAAAGCTACGTGCACGCAAAATGGAACAAAATGGATTTGTGAATGGACAACAAGCGAAATTGCCCCAAAATCAATAAATAATATTTTAAAGTTTAAATTTACAGACCTGGTTGGCAATGAAGCTAAGAAAAATCTTAATATAAAAATTTTAGGAATAAGTGTTGAGGAAAATCCTAATTACTGGGAAATTAGTAATATTGAAAAAATGCCTCTGGCAATTGACAGGCAGACAACTGAGTTAATAAATCACCAAACATATTATCACATTAAATTAAAACCAATAGATGTTTATGATAATCCAATTATTCTTGCTCTTGATTTGCAGTGCAGCGGAGATATGGATTATATTAATGATTATAAACTAATAAATGAAAAATTTAATGATCCTTATATGGTTTTAACATTAAAACAAGAAAGCATGCCAAATGTATCATTATCATTTAACTGCAGTTTATTAATTATATCAAGGGTTGGGGATATAATAATACAAAATACAGAAGAAGAACCTGTTGACGTGACAATAGACTTCTACAATATGCCACTTGGAGAACTAAGCCAAAGTGTTAAGGACAAGATAGAGAATGCACAGGACAGCTGGCTTGTAGAGCAGGAATGGATAGGGCAGCTTGAAAAGTGGATAAGCATTGCTGAAAAGATTTGTGGCCTTCTTGGAACATGGGGAGAGGTAAACAAAGCCCTTGCAGACATTGAAGGTATGGCTACTATATTTGGATGGGGTTTTGCAGAGACTATTAGTGACTTTGTTAAAAAAAGCGATGATATGCATCAAAAATTTATGGATAGCCAATATAATCTTTGCAAATATATCTCATGTGAAAAAGGATTGTGGGGAGATTGGTATAATAATATCATAGGAAAGCAAAGCAAGCCCTTGGGTGATAGTGGTTTTGTTGCAGAATTCTGGCCTCAGAATCCAAAGGATAGCTTGGTTTTAAGCCTTGCGACCGGATGCCTTCCTGGAATAGTTCATAACCTGCAAAAAAGAAGACAGATTGAATGTTATTATATATTATGCCTTAAAAACGCAGCTGTTGAAGGTATCTCGCTTAGTGTATGCGAAGAGCAGAAGGCTTATCTTGAATGCATGTTCATTTACGGAGAAATATTCCAAATAATTCCATTTGCAGGATTTTTCAAGGGACTGACAGAGCATGTTGAAACAATATTTGCTGATCCAATTGGGATGATATTTGCAGGAATAAACTTTTACTGTGATATGCAGCCAGCTGGTGCACTGCATGCAGGATGCATTCTTGGTCATTTAGTCCCGACATTAGCATCTATTGCTGAAGACATAGTAGGATTTGTTGATGCAGATAGTTGGAGTCTTAGTGGTGATGTCTGCGAAGAAGCCCTAAAGCCAATGCCTGAAACAACAGAAGAAGATACAAATGATGATGAAGACACAGATGAATCAACTCAAGACGAGAACCAAGGAGAAGATGAAAGTGAAAATGAATAAAACAAAAATCATGATTTTATTGGTTTTATTTACGTTAGTCGTTTCTGTCATTGCTGTTGTACCTGAAGAACCAGTTATAACCGAAAATGAAGGTTCTTTCGATAATTATTATACCATCACTTATCCAAATGGTTATGAATTAGAGTTTGATAATACAGTCTATGAACTTCTAAAAGATGATTTAATTATCATTAAGAATCCAAAAGAAATAAATGTTAAAGAAGATGTTGAATTAATTCCTGGTGGTCATACTTATTCTTTACGTTATAATACTTATGATGCTCTTGATAAAGAATATGAATATTTACTTAGCTTTAATGAAAATAAAGAAAAAATGATAGAAACTGGTCAGGTTGTAAAGGTATCTAAATATGAGTTAGGGGGTTTTATTCCTCAAACAAAAAGAGAGATAGAAGAAAGGTATAGTATTGAATATTATGAAAATGGTGATATAAAGAAAAAGTGGGATTACACAAATGATGTTTATACAGAATATTATCATGATGATTTCATTAAAAAAGTAGAAGTAATATCAACAGGTAAAGATATAACAGAGGGTGTAAAACAAGAATTTGGAAGTTCTGTTACTAGTGATGGAGAATTCACAGCAGAAGGAGATGGTGGTGCAGGTGCTGGTATAACCGCAGAAATTGAAATGGATATTAATTCAATTGATGATCATTACTTATCAGAAGAAGAAAAACAGAAAAGAATAGACAACATTAACAAAAATATAGAGAAAATTATTAATAAAAAAGATGAAGGAGATGAAACAATTGAAGAAAAAGGAACTGCTGATGAAGATGAAGAAAGTGGAGTGCAACCAAAAATTGAAGTAATAGATGAAAACAAAGATGAGAAAACTATAACTTTAAAAGACAATGACGGAAACCCAATAATAATAAGTGAAGAATCTTATAATTACATAACAAACGTTCTTGGTGTTGATGGAAAGGATATTTCAATTACAAAAGATGAAGATGAAACAACTATATCCTTTACAGTTAGTAACGAAGGTGGTTGGTACACCGTAGATATAGGAATTAATGAAGATGGGGGTATAGATTGGAAATTATACACTCAGGATTTAGGTGAGGGCAAAATTAGGATAATTCTTTATGATAGTGATAATAAAAAGCCTATAATAAATGAGGTATATGAATCATACAAGGATGATTTTATGATAAAGCAAGAAGAAATGGAAAAAATCAAATTGCGGTTAGAATACGAAAAAAATTTGTTGAATGAACTGGTTGAGAAATACAAGGAAGAAGGAAAAGAAGGATTAACTGATGAAGAATTAAAAATATTAAAGATTTTGGGTAATAAAGCTGGAGAAGATTTAACTTATGAGCAAAAGAAGATAATTGAGCATGCATCGCAGACATTTGCAGATGTATTTTATAATTCTGTTAGGGCAGCCAGAAGAGGAATAGCACTCTCAAACCTATTGAATAGCTGGCTGGACTGGGACTTCATGATGGGATGGAGAAAAAAGAGCGATGAATTCTTCTCACAGACTGTTATCGGAAGAATAATAAGCGGCAAATGGGAGGAGAGCATATGCCACAAGCATATTGACAATATCCCAAATAATGTTGCTGTTGTAAACGTAAACAATATGATGGGATTTGCAGCCCATGTTGAAGGAGAAAGAAGCAAGCAAATAACAACAAACAACCAAACAATATACTTTTACAAGATAACATTTGCAGTCAATCCTCAGATAGATGAAGATGAGGAAATAGAATTTGAACTGTTGATAGATGGAAACAAAGCTGACCTTGACAATGACGGAAAAGCAGATAAAATAGAACTCAAGCCTGGAGAAAGCTACAGCGGAACAGGTGAGAATGCAATAGTAAGATACAAAGATGAAATTTATGAAAAGGTTTGCCTCAAATTCTACGATACAGAAAACTTAAATGCAGAATTCAGGAATTCGCTCAAGGATGATAAGCTATGTAATAATATAGTTGAGGCATATATAAGCCCAGGTGAGATTTCTGAGCCAGCCAGCTCAACAACTGTTTCCAGCACATCAACTGGCCAGCAGGGATGGTAAAATGGCATACTTAAATAACCAGATAAGCCTGTTTAAAAAAAGCTTTAAGCTTGACAAAAAGAGATTTTTTTCAGTAATAATTTTTGATTCTCTTTTTATTTTGGTTTCATATATTGCACTCTTTTTGTGTGGTATGTGGTTAAACAGCTCTGCTTCCAAAATAAGCGGGTTAGACTTAACAACCCTTACTGAAAATGCTGTAAATGATCTTGCTGCACTCAAAAGCTTTTATTATGGGGTAATAGTATGCTTAATACTTCTAATTATATTTTTATTTTTTACCTGGTCTTTTTTTCAGGGTTTTATATGGACTACTATACTTAAAAAGAAATTTGATTTAGATTATTTCAAGAAGTTTCTGTTGTTAAACCTGGCTTGTATTCCAATATCAATAATCCTGTTTTTCATAGCAGTAATCTTTCTTAGGTTCTTTAATTCAATATTCTTATTTTTTTCAATTACTGGACTTAACAAAAGCCTTGTTATGCTTATATTATTGATTTTATTTACTTTTGTCTTCCTGCCAATCCTACTTTACCTAATTAATTTCATATCAATTCTATATTTTTATTTTACAAACAAGAAAAAAATATTATATTCTTTTAAAAATACATTCAACATTGCAGTTAAAAAAATTCATTTATTATACATTCCTTGCTTGATAATGAGCCTTGTCCTTGTTTTGCTGTCTGTAATTACAATTCCTCTTAACATTTTTCCAGAGTGGATTACCTCATTATTTTTATTGATTTTCCTGATTTTTTACTCAGCATGGATAAGGTTTTATATTGCAGCT
Source organism: Candidatus Woesearchaeota archaeon (assembly GCA_017610275.1). Taxonomy (GTDB): domain Archaea; phylum Nanobdellota; class Nanobdellia; order Woesearchaeales; family CG1-02-33-12; genus CG1-02-33-12. Next base: position 12,582 of record JAFCCI010000008.1, on the reverse strand, counting down.
GTTATAGCAAAATCATAGAGAACTCACCGCAAGATTTAAATATACCTTATTATAGAGTATTCTTAGAGGGATTATGAAAAAAAGAGGCCAGATAACAGTATTTGTAATAGTTGGAATTCTTGTTATTCTAGGATTTTTGCTTTTTTTTTATCTAAGGGTAAAAACAACTATTTTCACTCCAGATGTTGTTATTCCGCAGGAAGTTGCTCCTGTTAAAAGATATGTTGAAAGCTGTATGCAGGATATTGGCGAAAAAGCTGTTATAAAGCTTGGAATGCAGTCTGGGTATGTTGAAATACCAGAAGAAATAGCCATGAATCCTGGGGCTTATATTAGTGTTGGAGGACCAATCAAGCTGCCATACTGGTATCTTAACGGAATAGATACCTCACCAAAACTAAGTGATATACAATCCCAAATATCTGATTATGTTTCAAAAAATCTTAAATCCTGCCTAAGAAATTTTTCTGACTTCAATCAATTTATTATAGAAGAAAAGGGAGAAATCAAAACAAAGACAGTTATAGCAGAAGAAGAGGTTATTATAACAGCAGATTATCAATTAGTTATTAAGGATAAAAAAGGTGATAAAATAACCACCTTATCAGAATATACAGCATCTGTTCCAGTAAGGCTTAAGAGAATCTACAGGCTTGCAAAAGAGATAATGAAAGCAGAAAATAAGGATATGTTTTTTGAAAAAACAACTATTGACCTAATGGCTCTTGATTCTGAAGTCCCATTCACAGACTTGGTTTTCTCATGCAAAGGGATTGAGTGGAGTAAAGCAGATGTTGAGCAGTCTGTCAAGGAATTATTATACTATAACCTTCCAAAGATAAGGATTGACAAAACAGATTATATTCCATTTTTATATGATCCAGTGATATACGGGAAATTCCAAAAACTAGATATTACCAAAGACCCCATTCCAAAAGACATACCAGGGGACATTTATGAATATAATCACTTTTTCTGGGCACCTGTCAGTGAAAACTTTGATGATTTGAAAGCAGGAGTAAGATATATGAAAAATTGGGGTCTTGAGTTATATGCAAGGCCAAGCGATGGAGATCTTATGAAGTCTAATATGGTTGAAGGAGCTCCAAAATACCTCAGCATGTTCTGCATAAATATGTACCATTTTACATATGATATTATTTATCCTGTTGAGATAGCAATAAGGGATGAAAAGTCATTTAACAACAAAGGATATGTTTTCAGGTTTGCATTTCCGGTTTTAATTAACCATAACCAGGGTGACAGGTCTGACTTTGGAATAACAAAACTTACCAGCTATCAGAATACAGGGTTCTGCAATGAATTAACAGAAGAAGATTATATTATCAGTGCAAAAGATTCAAGAACAAATCAAGACTTGAATAATGTAAGCATTTCATTTAACTGTATAAAGTATCAATGTAATTTAGGCTTTATAAAGTCAGAGGCAAACAGGTTCAGATTAAAAACCAAACTGCCGTCAGCATGTGTTAATGGGATTATAATAGCAGAGAAAGATGGCTTTTTAAGAGCAGAACAGCAGGTTACGGAAAAGAATGTTTTAGTTATGATGGATTCATTGAAAAGCTTTGATTTTAGGGTTATGAAAGTCGACAGCACAAGACATAAAGAACGTCTGGAGCCAAATGAAAAAGCAGCAATATACATCACATCATTAAATAAAAGCCATGATGTCTTTGCAGCATACCCTGCTGAGGAAGGGATGGAAGAAATAGAGCTTATTGATAATGATAATAGTTATTATCTGGAAATTTTCCTTATGAATGGCGATGAACTTACGGGTGGGTTTAAAGCAGACTGGAAATTAAGTTACAATGAGATTAGGGGTAAGGATGAGATAATATTTTATGCTTATGACAGAGGTGTTGCTAAAACAGATGATGAGAAAGTGAATATGGTAAAGTTCTTAAATGAGAACTCAAATAATATTAGTTTAATGCCAAAATTTGAATGATGTTATGATGAAAAAAATAAAACTAAAATTAATAGCTATCAGCTGCATATTTCTTATATTAGGCCTGCCTGTTTATACTGCAAGGGTTTTTGCACAGGATGAACAAAATGAAGATAAGGGAATTATTGTAGATAATACTCCACCATCAATAAACATAGAAAAACCCCCTGAAAAAGTTACTGAAATTTTATTGAATATTAAAGGAACAACAAACGAGCCAATTATGATTGAGGTTATCCTTAATTCTAATTATTATGGAACAATAAGTTCAAATGAGGACAACACCTTTTCAATAGGCATAAGCCTGAATCAAGGGGAAAACAAAATAAAAATTAATTCAACTGATGCTGGCGGGAATTCAGTTATAAATAAGTTTGATGTTTTCTGCGACTCAGAGCTGCCTCAAATAATTTATCATAATTTATATGAGTTAAGCCCTGCATATACAGCAAAGCAGACAGTCAAAGGTCAGGTTAACAAGCCAAACATAGATATAGATGTTTTTGTTAATGAAAATAATAAATATTCTGGAAAATCTGATTCTGATGGTAATTTTGAAATTGATATAAAATTAGAAAAAAGTATTAAAATAGGTGTAACAGATAAGAGCATAACTGTTGGAACGCAGGAAGGAAATCAATGGCCAAATACAATAAAAATAGCTGCAACAGATGGTTATGGAAGAAATTCAACTATAGAAGATATTATTATATACACTCTTTGTGGCTATGGCTCTGACTGGAATATAAAAATAGGTAAGATAACTCCAGATGTTGTAATACCTGAGCATTTAATACAGGGAATAGCGCAGTTCAGCTTTCCAATTAACCTTACATATAAGGGGAGGGGTGATCCTAATGAGGTTATTTTAACAAGCGAGCCCCAGCTTACAAGCTATAGCTTAAGCTCATCATCAAGGGATAAATATCAGGAGGAACTATTTGCAGGCGGTGCAACAAGCTACTGGAATGATGATTATACAAAAGGCTATTTTATTGTAAACCTTAATGCCTGGCCTCATTCAAAAGAAGAGCTTAATAACCTTAGTTTTGGCCTTATAAAAATACCAGTGAGGCTTGATATATACTATGAATATGAAAATATGAATGGGGATATTGTTGAAAACACGCAAAGAGAATGCTGGGATATTAAGATAATGATTGACAAGGAGATTCCACTTGATAAAATTCCAAAGAAAATGCTGAATGCAACAATAAATATTTTAAATTCTACTATAAATCTTATTGATACAATAAAAAAACCAATTGATCTTGGCAGTAAAATTGCTTTTGGCGGATGTGTGGTATTAGGATTAACATATTTAGGGCAATCCATTGCTTCAGAATTCTCATGTATTAGTGTGAGATCAGAAGCAGTCCAGGCATTAATAGACGGAGAAGATACATGCTTTAAACAAGATGAAGGTGATAAAGTGTTTGATTGTGATGCCTGCCTCCAATCATTAAAATCATTAAGAAAAACTGAAAAATTGATGAATAATGTTTGTGATAGGATATTCTGCCCTGCAGTCCCTTCTCTTGATTATCACACTGAAACATACAAGGATAGCATAACAAAGAAAGAGATAAATTTATGTGAAAAAGAAGGTCAAAAATCAGATAAATGTAAGGAAGAATACAAACGTGCCTGGGATTCTGCATTCTGGATGATTGATGAGTGGAAAAAGGCAAATGCAAAAGAAGGAGGAAGAGAAGAAAGCTTCTTTGATAAAATATCAGAAGGCCTTGCATTCTGCGAAAAAGCAAAAGAGCAGGAAGTAACTGTTATAACAGATGGCTCTGGAAACAAACAAACTGTTTATTTGGTTTACCCAGATGGAAGTGTTTGCAAAGGTGATAAATCAGAAGTAGTATCAGGAACTCAGGGAGATTTTGGCATATATACAGGCAAAGAAAATGAAAAAGATATTTTTTACAAATGTTTTAATGATACAAAATTAAACATAAATGAAACTGGATATTATACTAGTGGAGAGTTGGAAGGAAAGAAAATACCTTCAATAGTTCAATCAAATAGAGGTATTGAAGGAACAGATAATTACATCCTTGACCCAACATCAGATGTTATAAGGTCTGTGCAGGCAGTCTGCTTGCCTGCTGTTTCTGGCTATCTTAACCTGTGGAAACAAATTCTTGAAGCTGTGAAGCAGTGCTTTGAAACCATAATGATAACCGGTGAGGGAAGTTCTGGCGTATGCAAAGCAGTTCTGACAACTTATGTTTGTGATATGATTTATGATGCCATAGCATGCGCCGGAGGATCGCTTGTGCTTGGGGCAGATGAAGAAATTAGGCCAGGAGCATTTGGAGTTATACAGCAAATAGCAACTGGTGGAAAAAATGTTTTTGATTCTGTATCAAACAGATATGGACAGACAGGAATGTATAACACAATGTTCAATGAAAGAAAACTTATACACTCTATATGCTTGTTTACATTTACATTAGATTGGGGAGAATTTGATCTTGACACCATGTTAAGTACAGAGGTTGGTATGCCAACATTGGGAAGCCAGGGCTTATTGTATCCAACAACTAAAAGATTCCTTGGCTCTAATCCTCTTGATTACGGAAGAACAACATATATGTATCATATTGGTGCTGGCATTATTGCAGGAGCAGATTTAAATTATAATTCTTATCTCAAATGCTCAAATGATAATTCATGCACAGGAGGAAGATGTGACTGTTTCTACAGGGGTAAGGAAGAAATATATAATATTGCATCAGGAAGCTTGAGTGCAGGAGAGATGTTTAACGATGAGTTCTTTGAAAAAGTAGTTGACTCCCCTGTAAGGTATGATAAGGCAGTTATTGAGTGGGATTGGATAGACAATAAAGGTGAAATGCAGACAACAAGAAAAGTTCAGAATATAGAAGAAGCTGGCGAGAGAGCACCAGATGATTGCAAGCTTGACTCTGTAAGCGGAGAGTTCAGATGCAGCTATATAATTGGAAAATATGGAGAAGCAAGATTTGTAAGTGTTAAGCCATCTGGTGGAAGAAGCCTTAAAGATTCTTATTCAAGAGGTGAAATAATTAACTTTGATGTGCAGATAGAGGTTGAGAGTCCAGAACCAGACAACCAAATACCAAAATATCTAATATGGACAATAACAGACAGTGAAAACAAAAAAATAAAAGAAGAGGAAATCAGGCTATCAAAGGATGAGCTCTGGGAAGGAGAAATTCCTAGAGTTAGTGTAAACAATATCTGCTGCGACAGTTCAGAGGATTCAATTGATACCTACAAATTAGGAGATAATCCAAAACTTGATTTAACTATTATCGAGCGTCCAGAAAAATACAAGCAGTTTGCAATAGTATTCACTACAGATAATTATTATAAAGTTTATTCAGTAACTAAGAATGGCGAATGGAAGATAAAAGAAAATGAGCCTCTTAGTGAAAGGGAATATAATTATACTGAAGAAAAAGGCATAATAAAATACGACAACATTGAACTTAAGCTTGATTCTGAGCCAAAAAAAGATGATGCAGCAGTTATTGTCTTAAAAGAAAAAAATGAGAAAGAAGGATGCATTGAAGGAGAAGAAAAAGCACATGTTCAGTTTGAGCTTTTCCATTCAAAGAGCACAGGGGATCAGAAAGGCGAGTGCTGCGGAAAGAGAATAAAAACAAAAGACTTCCAGATAACTGTAGATTGCAGAGCTGAAGAACCTGAAGAGGAAGGAAATTAATTTTAAAAATGCAGTTTAAAAAAAACATTCTAATAAAAGCTTTTGCTGATTCCTTGAATGCTATAAGAAAAAATCCCTTTTATCTTGCTATTGTGTCTGTTATTGATATTTTCTTTTTGTTTGTATTCTTTGTTATTTATCCTTTCTTTTTTGAGAATATTATGGATAGGATAATTTCATTGCTTATGCTAACTGGGAAAGCATTTCAGGGCCTGACACAAACTGATGTTAGCTTAAACATTTTATCTAATCAGCAGCAAATGAACTCCCTTATTATCAGCATTGGCTTTTGGATAGGTGGTCTTGCAGTTCTAACATATCTATTGTACTGCATTTTTCAGGGAGCAAGCTGGTTTTTTGCTCATAAAATCTTTAAAGAAAAATTAAATTATTTAGAATACATAAAAAGATTCTTTGCAGTAAACACTTTGTGGTATATTGCTTTTGTGATAATCGTTTATTTCTATGCAAGGGCACTTATTTTTACTGATGTATTAAAGATATCATCAAATCTTGAAACTGTTAGAATTTTTTCTCTTATTTTTTTAATTATTCTTATCTATTTTGCATTTATATCATATGTGTTAATCAAAAAACATGGCTTTATTGATTCAATAAAAAAATCATTTTCTTTTGGAATTAAAAAATTTTCAACAATTGCCCCTATGTATCTCTTGCTTATTTTAGATTTTGCTCTTATTGATGTTCTGCTCAGGCTGTTATTTATGATAAACATAACTCTTATGATTGTTGTTGGAATGATATTAATATTCCCTTTTATAGCCTATGCAAGGCTTGTAATTATTTCTGTTATTGAAAATTTAGCCAAAACAAAATAATTGAAAACAAAAACTTTTTATATAAACTGATTTCTAAAAAAACCATGGAAAAGCCAGAAACAATTGAAAAACAGTTATGCCCCATGTGCAATACAAATAATCTTGTTATGGTACAGGAAGAGATTGAGATTCCATTTTTTGGAAAGACATTTGTTTTCTCAATGACATGTTCTAACTGCAAGTACCATGTTGCAGATGTTGAGGCAGCTGAGCAAAAAGAGCCAGTAAAGCAGACAATAGAAATAAGCTCTGAGGATGATATGAAAATAAGAGTTGTAAAATCATCTCAGGCAACAGTAAAAATACCCCATGTTACAACAATTACACCTGGACCAGCTTCAAACGGATATATAACAAATATTGAGGGCATATTAAGAAGGATAAGGTATCAGATTGAAACTGTTGCAAATGATGCAGAAGATAAAGATGAAAAAAAGAAAGCAAGAAAATTAATGAAAAAACTTAATAAAGTTATGTGGGGAGATGAAAAGCTTAAAATAACAATAGAGGATCCTTCTGGCAATTCTGCAATAATATCTGATAAAACCCAAACAAGCAAATTAAAAACAAAATAATTTTATATCTATTTCATAATAGTAACATTTTTATATTTTAAACTTAATCAGATTCTAATATGAAAGAAAAAATTAAGATAGGTATTATTGGCGGCTCAGGAGTGTATGATCCAAGGCTATTGAAAAATGCTAAGAAGATAAAGGTACATACTCCTTTTGGCTTGACATCTGACTTAATAACAACTGGTTTTATTAAGGGAAGGCCTGTTGTTTTCATACCAAGGCATGGCTCACATCACACTATAAATCCAGGCAATGTTAACTATAGGGCAAATATATATGCTATGAAAAAGCTTGGTGTAACACATATACTGGCGCCATCAGCTGTTGGTTCTTTAAATGAAGGCATGAAGCCAGGTGATTTTGTTTTTACAGACCAGTTTATTGACAGGACATATAAAAGAGAAACAACATTCTACACTGGCTCGCAGGTCTGCCATATTTCTGTAGCAGAGCCATGCTGCCCAGTTCTTAGAAAGATATTGGCTGAACAGGCAAAAAGGCTTCATTTTCCTTATCATGAAAGAGGAACTTGTGTTGTTATTGAAGGGCCAAGATTTTCAACAAAAGCAGAATCAAATATGTTCAGGTCATGGAATGCTGATATTATTGGTATGACAATGACACCAGAGGTTGTGCTTGCGAGGGAGGCAGAGATATGCTATGCAACAATTGCAATGGTTACAGATTATGATGTCTGGAGAGGCACACATGTAAGTGGTGATGAGGTTGAAGCCACTATGAAAAATAATCTTAATAAAGTAAAACAATTACTCTTTGATGTTATTTCAAGAATTCCTTTAACAAGAACATGCAATTGCAAGAATGCTCTTAAAGGCGCTCTTATGTAATTTCTTTTTAGAAAATTTTTTATACAAGCTTTAATAATCAATGTAATTGGTAATCATGGAACTAAAAGACAAGATTAGGACAATACCTAATTTTCCAAAACAAGGCATTATGTTCAAGGATATAACCACCTTGTTGAAAGATCCGCATGCATTCAGGCATGTTATAAGGGAAATAATGAATTATTTTGATGGAAAAGGAATTAATATTGTTGCAAGCGCTGAATCCCGCGGTTTTATTCTTGGGGCTGTCCTTGCCCATGAGCTGCATGCTGGGTTTGTGCCTTTGAGAAAACCTGGCAAGCTACCATATAAAACAATAAAGCAGGAATTTATTACAGAATACAGCAAGGATACATTTGAAGTGCATGAGGATGCTATTGAAAAAGGTAATAAAGTGCTTATTGTTGATGACCTTTTGGCAACAGGAGGAACTGCCAAAGCAGCTGTTGACCTTGTTGAAAAGCTAGGCGGCGATATCATTGGCCTGGCATTCCTTATAGAGCTAAGCTTTCTTAAAGGCCGGGAAAAACTAAATGGGTATGATATCTTAGCACTAATTGATTATGATAAGGAATAATGAGTTCTAATTTATTAATAATATAATTACAAAATAGAAAAGTTTATAAATAATTTAACATAAATGTTACATATGGAACAAAAAAGTTACAAATTAGAGATTATCAATGTCTTATTAAAAGGGAATAGCCATGTTAGGGGAATAGCTAAAAAACTTAATACAAACCATATGATGATAGTTAGGAAGATAAAAGAGCTTTCAAAAGAGAATGTTGTTGATTTTACGCAAGAAGGAAAAAATCAAACCTATTTTCTGAAAAAAACAGTTGAAACACAGGCATATACTTTTATAGCTGAAAAATATAATTTACTTCAAACAATAGCTAAATATCCTGGGTTAAGAAATATTATTGAGAAAATCCAGAGAGAGAAAAAGATAAAATTAGCTATTCTTTTTGGCTCATATGCAAAAGGGCTTGCAAAAAAAGACAGCGACATTGACATTTTTATTGAGAGTAAAGATAAAAACCTAAAAAAAGAGCTTGCTCTTGTTGACTCAAAATTAAGCATTAAGATAGGAGCATATAATAGGGAAGACAATATGATTAAGGAAATAGACAAAAACCATGTTATAATAAAAGGTATTCAATATTATTATGAAAAAAATCAGTTTTTTATTTAATTAAAAAATTAATAAAAAAAATTAAAAATTTATTCCCCATTAAGCCCGGGGCTTTTCTTTAGTGTTTTTTTATCAGCCGGAATTTTAACTTTTTTCAGGCCTGCTTCTTTCCTTAAAATCTCTGCTTTATCAGTCTTTTCCCATGTAAAGTCAGGGTCGCTTCTTCCAAAGTGGCCATAGCAGGCCGTTTTCCTGTATATTGGCCTCCTCAAATCAAGATTCTTTATTATATTTGCTGGCTTGAAGCTAAAGTGCTTTTTTATCAGCTCAACAATTTTCTCTTCTGGAATCTTGTTTGTGTTAAAAGTATGAATCAGTATGGAGACTGGTTCTGCCACACCTATGCTGTATGCAACCTGGATTTCGCATTTGTCAGCAAGCCCTGCTGCAACAACATTTTTTGCAACATATCTTACCATATAAGAAGCTGACCTGTCAACTTTAGAAGGATCTTTTCCAGAGAAGCATCCTCCGCCGTGAGAGCCATGCCCTCCGTAAGTATCTACTATAATCTTTCTGCCAGTAACACCTGTATCGCCAGGTGGCCCACCAATAACAAAACACCCTGTTGAATTAACATGATATATTGTTTCATCAGTTAGATAATCCTTGCATATTGGCTTTATGACATTCTCAATAATATCTTTTCTTATTTTTTCCTCGCTAACATCCGGGTCATGCTGAGCAGCTATGACAACTGTTGTAACCTTAGCAGGAAATCCATTGTTGTACTCTACAGTAACCTGTGATTTTCCATCAGGCCTTAGGTATGGCAAAATTTCCTTTTTTCTTACCTCTGCAAGCCTCAGGCAAAGCTTATGTGCTAGCACTATTGGCAGGGGCATAAGCTCTTTTGTCTCATTGGTTGCATAGCCAAACATCATTCCCTGGTCGCCTGCACCCTGCTCATGCTTTTCTGTTGCTGTAACACCCTGTGAGATATCAGGGCTTTGCTTATGAATTGAGCTAAGAACTCCAACATCCTTGTAATTAAAGCCATATTCCGGCTTTGTGTAGCCAATTTTTTTTATTGTGTCTCTCACAATTTTTTGGGTATCCACATAAGTGCTTGTTGTTACCTCTCCTGTTACAATAACAAGCCCTTTTGTTACAAGTGTTTCAACAGCAACCCTTCCATTTGGGTCTTTGCTATAGACTGCATCCAGGAATGCGTCTGATATCTGGTCGCATACCTTGTCAGGATGCCCTTCTGTTACGCTCTCTGATGTGAATAAATATTTTTTATTACTCATTGTTTATCTACCTCCTTAAAACTAAGAAAAAACTTAATTAATTCCTATAAAAACCTTCCTGATAATAATATTCCAAAGAGAATAATTTTAATATTGTTTATTACAGAAATTTGTGCTAAAAAAGAAATTATTCAACTGGTTCTATAATAAAACCATGAAGAATAGTTCCTGCAACATCTATCTCGTTGCCAGTAAGATTATAGTCAGCATGGTTTACTAAAACCCCACATGCCATTGTTGTATCATATACAGAATAGCCTGCTACCAGCAAAGCAATATTATTGCCGTTATCAAATAGCTTAATCTTTGCTTTGCCCGGCTCAAAATCCTGGTCGCATTTCAATGGCCATCCCAGAAGTTCAGCTGCGGCCATATTAACGCATGGTCCTCCAACAACAATGATGTTCTGATCTTTTATATTGTCTATCTCTGTGTCCAATACAATTATCGTTGACTCAATCGGCAATCCAATAGTTCTTGCTATATCAAACGCTCCTATCATGTCTCCTGTGTGTGCATTTTCACCAACAACAATTATTGAATTTAACATATCTCTATCTATAAATGGTTTTGGATATTCTGCCAGGTCAAGATTTTTTATTGCTATTGCAGAAGCTGTAAAAATCATGATTGCAATAGTATAAAAGAAAATTATACTCCTAATTTTTTTTCCTGTCACCATTTTCTATTGATGTATGCAACAGGATATTTAAATGTTTCTAATATTGCGTTGAAACTTAAAACAGCTTTGAGAAATTATCGTAAACATTTTTTCTGTGTCCTATAAATAACACAATTACTTTTTTTGTTATCTTCTTTTTTTATAAATTTTATCTCTTTTGTCAAAATCAATCAGGTATATTTTATCTTCTCTTTTGTCATAGGAGTATAATAATCTAAAAGGAGGTATGTAGATTTTTCTTTCGTTTTTTTCATATTTAATAAAGTCGCCATGTTCAGGGCTTTCAATAATCTTTTTAATTTGTTTTTTGACCCTTTCTTTTGTTTTGTTATCTTTGATTTTTTTGATGGCTTTTTCAAATTCTGGTTTTCTTATAATCTCTGTCATTTTTTAAGTCTGCAAAGTCACCATTTCTCCAGATCTTTTAAGAATTCTTCTTTTGTTTGTGCAATTGTTTTGCCTTTCTTTACGTCTTCCCAGAATTCATTTGCAATTCTCATATCTTCTAAATCCTCTTTGATCTCTTCAATGTTTTTTGCTTTTAAATCTTTCATTGCCTCAAATATCAGCTTGTTGCCTTCTTTGACTATCAGGAGTTTTCCTCCTTTTTGGAGTTTTAGGTTCTCCCTGAATTCAAGCGGGATAACAACCTGGCCCCTTTCCCCTATTTTAGATATTCCAATTTCCATTTAACCACCTTTAGTATGATTGGTATGATTAATCATATATTTAAACCTTTCTATAATTTTTCATTAATATTTCAAGAACTCTATAACCTTAGATTACTTTTGTATTTTTTGTAGATATTTGGTTAAATCTTTATATCCTTTTTTTCGTTCTAAAAGGCATACAAGTATTATGTTTGGTTCTATTATTACATAAATTAATCTTGCCCCTTTTTTTCTAATATTTAATCTTATTCTGAAAACCTTAGAAAAAATGTGTGAATGTATTTTCTTGTATCTGTATGGGTTTTCTTTTATTAATCTTATTTTATCTTTTATTATATCTCTTGTTTTTTTGTCTAGGTCCTTTACTTGTTCTTTAAAAATTTCTGTAGCTTTAAGGATGTAATTCAAGATAACACCTTTATAATCTCTTCTTCAGAAACAAGCTTTTTCTTCAAAATTGAGGTTTTTATGATCTCATCTACTAGTTTTATTTCTTCCTCATTGAAGTTTTCATCATATTCATTTCTTTCAAATATCTTTTCCCTTATACTCTCTGTTGCCAACTCCTGTATATTTCTGAATCCAAAGTTCTTTATATACCTTTGCGCCGATTCAAACAGGTTTTCAGTTAGTTTTAGATTTATTTGTTTTGTCACCATAGATATCTAAAGATATCTATTGATATATAAACTTTTCTATAATCGGTGCTGTCAACTTAAGTGAGGTAAAGTTTATTTCTAACCTCTTCTTTCTAGAAAATGGCAAGCTGTAGCACCAGCCTGTAAATCAGAGACTGGTAGTAAAGGCTACAGTTTGA
>JAFCCI010000050.1 GCA_017610275.1 Candidatus Woesearchaeota archaeon | reverse complement strand
ATAGCCTAGTCTGGATAAGGCGACAGCCTTCTATTGAACAATGTTCAAAAGTAAGCTGTAGATCTGGGGTTCGAACAAATGGTTGCGCTCAGCTTCTTGCTAAGCTGGCACGCATGGCAGGCATTGAATTAAAAATTCAAGCCCACCGTGCTCGCTTCGCTCGCAAAGATTGGAGTTAGCAATCAAATCGGAAGTCCCCATAGGCCCGCTGTGCAGAGGTAGCCAAGCGGCTAAGGCGAGCGGCTGCAACCCGCTTATTCCAGGGTTCGAGTCCCTGCCTCTGCTTTTTTAATCAAAAAGGCGTTCTAATGGCATTGAAAAAAATCCTTATAAGGAAAGAGAAAAGAGAGTTCATAGAAGACCTTAAAAAAGAGGTAAGAATATCAAAGAAAAGAATATATTATGTTGAGAATTTGGAAAAGGATTTTCACACAAATGAGGGAATAATTTCCAAAAGCGAGCTGAATAAAAAAGACGGAAGCATAATAAAGACAAAACAAAACAAGGAATTAATCATGTTCTCACCGAGCTTTATTGACATGTACAGGAAAATCAAAAGAAAAGCGCAGATAGTAATGTTAAAGGATATTGGATTAATAATCGCAGAAACAGGAATAAATAAAGACAGCATAGTTGTTGATGCAGGCTCTGGCTCAGGTGCTTTGTCATGCTTTCTTGCAAATTATGTTAAAAAAATATGCACTTATGAAATAAGAGATGATTTTATTGATTTAGTCAGGGAAAATATAAAGATGCTTGAACTAGAAAACATAGAAATAAGAAAAAGCAATATTTATGAAGGAATCAAAGAAAAAAATGTTGACTTGATAACATTAGATCTTCCTGAGCCATGGAAAGTAATAAAGCATGCTGAAAAAGCACTAAAGATTGGCGGCTTTTTAGTTTCATATTCAACTTCTATTCCCCAGACAGCAGACTTTGTCAATGAAGTAAGAAAAAGCGATAAATTTCTATTCCTGAAAACATCTGAGCTTATTGACAGGGAATGGAAAATTGACGGCAGAAGAATAAGGCCTAAATCAGACGGAATAGGCTTCTCAGGGTTTATTACATTTGCAAGAAGAATCAAATGATATCTTTTGTTACAACTTGACCAGGAAGGGTTCCAAGGCCCGGCCAGATCTTCCTTCCGGGATAAATCAATGTTCCAATTCCTGTGTTTACATTATCGCCGATAAAAGCGCCAAGCTTTCTTCTCTTTGAGTCAACCTTTTTTCCATTAACAACAGTGGTGTTGTCTTTTGCATCATGCCTGTAGTCAGCTGTTATTGTTCCTGCGCCTATGTTAGCATTTTCTCCTATCACAGAATGGCCTATGTAGCACTTATGCTTTGCTGCAATACTATCCATTAAAACAGAATCAACTATTTCTGCCCTCGTCCTTACCATATCCATTATTATTGTATCTTTCCTTATGAAAGCATTTGGGCCGATTTCGCAGTCATTTCCAATATATGCAGGCCCTTCAATATATGTTCCTGATTTTATTATTGTGCCCTCACCAATAAAGACCCTGCCTTTTATTGTCACATTTGGCTCTACCTTTCCGTGTATCTGCCTTTTTTTCATGTTTTCAACCATAAAAACATTTGCCTCAAGATAGTTCCATGGATATGTGATAGGAATCCAATAGCCAATTACTTTTTCACAACTGACTTTTTCTTTTTTTGCAAGTTCTTTAACAGCACATGGTATCTCATATTCATTGCGGTCTGTTTTCTTGATTTTTTTCAAAATATCAAAAATCTTTTTGTCAAATACATAAAGCCCTGTATTAGCAAGATTACTTTTAGGATTTTCTGATTTTTCTACAATCTCATTAACAAAACCGTTTTTGAGATAAACAATTCCAAACCTTTCCGGATCATCAACCTTTTTTGTCAAAACACAATATTTATGCCTTAAACAATTTTTTATATCTGCCTTGGAAAAAAGGTCATCTCCTCCCATTACAATAAACTTGTCCTTGATAAATTTCTCTGCCTGCATCAATGCATGACCTGTTCCAAGCTGCTCTTTCTGTTCAACATAGGTGATTTTGATTTTATAATACCTTTTTTTGATTTTGTTCATAATCATTTCTTTTTTATAGCCAACAATTATGATTGCCTCATCAACCAGGCCATTTAGCTGCTCAAGATTATGCTCAAGAACTGTTTTATTAACTATTTTTAGCAATGGCTTTGGCTTGGTAAGCGTAAGAGGATAACATCTTTCTCCTTTTCCTGCAGCCATTATTACAGCTTTCATTTTTAACAATCCCCCTTTTTTATTTCATCAGCTATTTCCTTAGCATATTTTTTTATTTCTTTTTCATTATCTCCTTCAACCATTATTCTTGCAACATTCTGTGTTCCTGAATACCTCACAATAACACGGCCATTATTTTTTAATTTTTTCTTTGTTTTGTTAATCTTTTCCACTACATTTGGCATTGTTTCAAAATCAATTCTTTTCTTTACATCAACATTAACATTAACCTGTGGAAACTTTTTCATGCATTTTGCAAGCTCTGACAGTTTTTTCCCTGTTTCTTTCATAATTCTTAAGACCTGCAACGCTGAGATTGTTCCATCGCCAGTCTTTGTATAATCCAAAAATATAATATGGCCTGACTGCTCACCGCCAAGATTATAGTTGTTTTTTCTCATTTCTTCTATAACATGCCTGTCGCCAACCAAAGTTCTTGTAATTGCTATTCCTTTTTCTTTCATGGCAATTTCAAGGCCAATATTGCTCAGGATAGTTGCTGTAATTGTATTTTTATTTAGTATGCCCTTTTTTTTCATATAAATTCCGCACATTGCCATTATCTCATCACCGTCAACCTCATTTGCATTTTCATCTACCATAATGACCCTGTCAGCATCCCCATCAAGTGCTATCCCAATATCTGCCTCATATTGCATGACAAATTTTTTCATCTGTTCTGGGTGAAGTGCTCCGCATTCATCATTTATGTTAAGGCCATTTGGATTATTGTTTATTGTAATAATTTGGGCTCCAAGCTCTTCAAATATCAATGGGCTTACCTTGTATGCAGCGCCGTTTGCGCAGTCAAGCACTATCTTCAATCCCTTTAAAGATAGATTATTAATGGAATTTTTTGCAAACTCTATGTAACGTCCCTGAGCATCGTCTATTCTTTTTGCCCTTCCAAGAAGCTCTCCGGTTATATGCCCTACTTCTATCTCTGAGAAAGCCAGTTCCTCTATCTTTTTTTCTGTTTCATCTGAAAGTTTAAAACCATTACTATCAAAGAATTTTATTCCATTATCTTCTGCCGGATTATGGGACGCGGATATAACAATACCAGCATCAGCTGCAAAAGACTTTGTAAGGTGGGATATTGCTGGTGTTGGCATTGGACCTACTAACAAAACATCAACACCCATTGATAATATTCCGGATGTTAATGCATTTTCTATCATATAACATGATATCCTTGTGTCTTTTCCAATAACTATCTTATGCCTCTTTTTTCCATTCATAAAAACAGTTGCTGCTGCTTTTCCTAATTTTAAAGCTGTTTCTGCATTCATTGGGTAAATGTTTGCTTTTCCCCTTACTCCGTCTGTTCCAAAAAGTTTTTTCATTTTTTCACCTATTTTACTGTTACTGATTTCGCAAGATTTCTTGGCTTGTCAGGATCGCAACCCCTCTTTACAGCAAGATAATATGCAAGGATTTGTATTGGAATAATCCCTAATATTGGCTCCATGTTTTCAAGATGTGGTATCTTTATAAAATAATCATATACATCATTATTTTCAGAGTTAAACCCAATTATATATCCTCCTCTTGCTTTTATTTCAAGTGCATTATTTAAAATATCCTTTTTTGTTTCATCTGTTGAGATTACTATAACAGGAACGCCTTTTTCAATTAAGGCAAGTGTTCCATGCTTTAGTTCGCCGCCTGCCAAGCCCTCAGCATGTATATAAGAGACCTCTTTTATCTTTAATGCTCCCTCTAATGCAGTTGGAAAACCAAGACTTCTGCCAATTAAAAATATATCTCTTTTGTCTTTTAGCATATCTGCAAGATATTCTAACTTATTCAGGTTTTTGGATATTATCTCATTAACATAACTTGCTGCTTTTTTTATTAATCCTATTCCTTTTTCAAATTCATCTATTGAGGCATAAGCTAATAATGATAGTATTGCAAGCTGGGATGTATAGCTTTTTGTTGAGAGAACACTTACCTCCTGGCCAGCATTCATCATTATAACATCATCAGAAAGCTTTGTAAGGCTTGAGCCAGGAACATTAACTATAGAGATTATTCTTGAATTTTTTTCCTTTGCAACCATGATAGCATCCAGCACATCGGCTGTTTCTCCTGACTGTGAAACAGCAACTACTAATGTGTTTTCTGTAAGGAAGTGCCTGTAGTTTCTGAACTCTGATGCAAGAACAACATTAATGTGCTTCTTGGCTATTTTTGAAAATAAGTAGGATGCTGACAAGCATGCATGATAGCTTGTTCCGCAGGCAACAAAAAAAACGCCAAATGCTTTATCAATCTGGTTTGCAATGTTCTTTATGAAATCCTGATCCTGGTCAATTGCGCGCATTATTGATTCTTCTTGCTCGCTTATTTCTTTTATTATATGGTGTTTGAATTTGCCTTTTTTTGATTCTTTAAAATCAAGGTTTACTGTTTCTGGATCTTTTTTTATTTCTTTATTATCCATAAAATTAAATATTCTTATTTTGTTGTTTATTATAACCATTTCATTATCATCCAGGCTTATTACTTTGTTTGTATGCTCTAAAAATGCAGGAATATCAGATGATATGAAAAACTCGTCATTGTTAATGCCAAGAACCATTGGGCTCATTCTTCTTGCTGCAACAATATTTTCAGAATCTTTGCTTATTGCAACAATTGCAAAGCTTCCCTCTAATTTTTTTAATGTATTTTTAACAGCATCTTCAAAATTATTATTTTTCATATTGTATTGTATTAAGTTAGGTATAACCTCTGTGTCTGTCTGGCTTATGAATTTATAGCCATTTTTTATCAGGAATTCCTTTAATTCTTCATAATTTTCTATTATCCCATTGTGGATAACAGCAATTTTT
>JAFCCI010000049.1 GCA_017610275.1 Candidatus Woesearchaeota archaeon | reverse complement strand
GGAATTCTTCGTAGTTGGTTCTAGTAAAAATTAATCCCTGATGTGGCTTCTCTCTTACTATTATCTTTACTGTCTTTTCTGCTATGCAAAAACCATCTGAAACAGTTATTGTAATATAATAGGTTCCTTTGTCTCCTTGTTTGGTTTGCCATTTCTTGTCATTGCCTACAGGAGCTGAGATAGTGTAAGTAAGCGGATCTTCATCTGGGTCAGTTACTTCAAACTCTATTTCCACTAATTCACCCTCAATAACTGTTATAGTATCATCTGTAATTATTTTTGGTCCATGTATTCCGCAATAGTCACATTCCTTGGTAAACTCTGAATAATCCCCTTCGTAGCATTCTTCACAATTATTTGTATCTTGTATTTGTGTACAGTATTGGTAGCCCTCTGGGGTGCACTCTGTATATTTAGTGCAAATCCAGTTAGGTATGCATATTAAGCATGATTCATCATAAACATATTCTGAACCTGGTCCGCAGTATGGATAATTCCATGAATAATTAACCAGAGCTGTTACATTTTCAACACATTCTCTTGATATTTCTTCTGCTTCACAGTCGCATACTTCATTTTGTACTTCTTTATATTGTTCATCCTCACAATACTCAAAGCTAGTTGTTTCATATCTTATCTGTCTCATAAAACCATCATCTACACATTCCAAATCCTGCCATTCAGTGTATTTGCAGGAGCAGCAGGAATATTCTATTGTTCTTTCTAATTCTCCTGTGCAGTATTCATGTCCAGAAAGCTTTCATCTTCAACAGTGTCTGTATAAGAGCAGCCACAATAATCATAATTCCATTCATAAGTTACATCAGCATAACCATCATCAATACATATTCTTCCTGTTTCTTCTGACTCACAGTCACATTCTGGATTCTCAACTTCTTGATATTGTTCATCCTCACAATAGTCAAAATCAGTTGTCTCAGTTTTGATCTGTCTCATTATTCCGTCTTCAATACATTCATCATCCTGCCATTCTGTGTATTCACAACTGCAACTCTCGTCTTCAACTGTGTCTGTATAAGAGCAGCCACAATAAGCATAATTCCAACTATAAGTTACCTCTGCAAAACCATCTGAAACACATTCCCTTCCTGTTTCTTCTGCTTCACAATCACATTCTGGATTTTCAACTTCCTGATATTGTTCATCCTCACAATAGTCAAAGTCACTTGTCTCATACCTTACTTGTATCATAAATCCGTCAGATACACATTCATCATCTTCCCAGCAGTCATATTGGCAACTACAACTTTGGTCTTCTTCTGTCTCATTGTACGGCTCTCCGCAGGTATCATAGTTCCATTGATATGTTACTCTAGCATGAGTTTCATTTATACATACCCTTGATCTCTCTGAAACAGTGCATTCCACGCATCTTGTATCATTATAAGATATATCAGTTGGTGCTCCACATGAATTGGTTTCACAAGTACAATCACATAAACAATCATTTGGAACATCATCATAATCATAATAATCATTACCTACACAACCATCCAGCTCGTCACAATCCGTGTCTTCACATGCATTGCTTGCATCACATTCTGCTCCACATGTATCATAATCGCAAGTATGGGTTATTGTTTCATCTCCTGTTGTGCATGTTCCTGGCTCAACACATACTGAAGTAAATGCTTCTCTGTAATCCCATGTATAATCTATATCATCTGGGTTATAGAAACATTCTGATACTGCTGTGATATCATTAGCAGAACAGTCTATTGGTGTTCCACTCTGACAATCATTTATAGCATCACATGTTTCAACACCATTACAGAATAAACCATCATCACAATTAGCATCATTGGCAATATTATCACAGCTGTCAGTTACTTCATTACAGCTGTCATCTGTACAGCTTACACTATCATCACAATCTACTGGAGTTCCTGCCTGACAATCATCCAAGGCATCGCATGTTTCATCTCCATTGCACCAGAAGCCATCATCACAATAACTATCAACTGGAATATTTTCACATGAGTCTGTAACTTCATTGCAACTGTCATCAGTACATCCTACACCATCATCACAATCTGGTGCAGTTCCTGCAACACAAGTTGCATCTGCACATGTTTCCTCTCCATCACACCAGCCTCCATTATCACAATCCTGAATCAATGTTGTTTCATCCAAAACACAATTAGCATTATCACAGGTATAATCATCATGCTTTATTTCAGTACCATAACAATAATCATTATCTAAATCATTACAATCTTGAACTGTTGTGGTTTCAGTTGTACATTCATAATCAACACATCTTCCTTCATCATGCTTGATTAAATCACCATCACAATAATCATCATCTAATTTATTACAGTCATCATCTGTCTGGCATTCTTTAGGAGCTAAAATGGTAACAGTTGTAACAATTTTCCCGTAATAATTCAAAAGTCCGGCAGAAGATAGGTTAACTAATAGTAAGAACATCATTCCTATCATATGTTCTTAAATAATTATTATAACATAAAAAGGAAGTAGAAAACTTCCTAAATAAAATTATTTGATGTTATTTTTTCTTAGTCTTGCTGTGTTTACTCTTTCTTGCGTTTTTTCTTTAGTACGAAGAAATAAAACAACCAGCCTACTAATAATACTAATATTATTACAGCTAACCCTTTCCACTTGTTTGCTCCAGTTATGTTCTGGAAAAACATTCCCGTAATTCCGCCAAGACCACCGGCCAAGACCACCGCTTGGTTCAGTTACAGCAGTTCCTGTAACTGGTGGTTTCTCTTCAGGAGCAGGCTCACCTTCTCCAGAAATAGTTTCTGGTTCTACTAGTTTTTCTTCTTCCTGGGTTGTTGTGGTTTTTGGTGGCACATAGTTGCATGTTTGTATTTCCACTGGCTTTCCAGTTATTATCCCACAATCCTTTTTGTCAGTGCATGTTCTTGTTTGTGTTCTTGCCTGTGAGCATGTAGTCCATGCTGTACATTGCCAGTCAGGAGTGCATCTAAGTTCTTGTTTGTGTTCTTGCCTGTGAGCATGTAGTCCATGCTGTACATTGCCAGTCAGGAGTGCATCTAATGCCTCCTCCACCTCCTCCGCCACCACCATTTAAAATTACTGTAGATTCTCCAGATTGGTTATAATATAAAATATAAAAAGAATAACTGTTTACTGTGTTTGGTTTAGTTGTTAAGGTAAGATTAAAATTATCATAGCAATTACAAAACCAATTGCTTTGGTTTATGCTTTGGTTTATTTCTGTGCAGTTTAGGAATGAGAACTCTCCTTTATCTATAGGCAAAGAGGCATTAACTTTAACAGTTAAATTCAAACATTCTGGGAAGGAATAAATCACCCTGCTCTCTCCTCCATACATAGTGTACACAGCAGAAGCTATTTGAACTGATAAAATAAATATTATTATTAATATTAGTTTTTTCATTTACTTTCTCTCCTTCAAAATCTAAAAAAAGAAAAAAAAGAAAAAAATTTATTGGTTTTATGGTAACACTGTTGTTGTTATTGTGTATGTTCCTGGTGCTATTAATTCATCAAAGTCATAGCAATTACAGAACAACATTTCTTCTCCTGTTTCTAATGTTAAAGTATCTGCTATTTCTGTTCCAAGTGTTTCTTCCTCGAGACCTGAGCTTTCAAACCAATCAAATCCAGGGTCTGGGAATACTATAATTACTGCTTCTCCTGACCAACTTTCTGGATAACCTTTATCATTTTCTACCATAGATAAACCAAATTTGTATGATAGTCCACAATCGTCCTTTCTTCCATTATTATTTCCAAGTTTATCACTGTCTATTTTTATAGTGAACACTTTCTTGTTTTCATCCTCAGTTGCTGTTATCCCATCTGGCAAAGGTGACCATTGTCTCTTACCCTCTACTAGCATATCTTTTGTGTATACACTGTCTATGAGTTCTGAGAATGCCCAATTGAAATCTCTGTCTTCAGAAGCTGGGTCAGCATGGTATTGTATCTGCCAATCCATTACTCCATCACCGTTAACGTCAAAAGGCAATCCAAAGTTTTCTGGTGGTTCGTATATTCCTTCAGGTGCTTCTATCGTAATTATTAAATTACAGTCTGAATCATGACTCTTTGTAATTAATAGTGGTTCCCAACCGAAGTAATCTGTACTTCCAATAGGAATTACTTGTGTGAAGTCAAATAAACCTCCGCCATAACCTCCGTATCCCTGAGTTATGGGGGATAATTCATGGTCTGAAAGGTCATAATATTCAGTTGTAATTCCTGTTTCTATACATTCTTGTTCATCCCATACACAATTTAATGCTAGACAATCTGACTTCTCTAAACCAGAACAAGGTCCAGTAACTTCTGAATCAAATTCTACTGTTCCTTCTACTGACATCTGGTTCTTCAACCAATGCTTAAAGCAGAACTTTTCTCCGCCAGGTGCTGGATGAAATGGTCCGTCTGTTATTGGTGCTGTATAGTCTTGTTCATCAAGCAATATTGACTGTTTAACATCAACTGTTGCGACTACCATACCATAATAAGTCAATAGCCCTGCACTTGCTAATCCGATTGTTACTAACACTGCAACTAACGCTGGAATAGTTCTTCCAAATAAAGTTATTTTCTTCATTTTGTTTTTTCTCCTTTTAATTTACTCTATATTTTAGAAGCTGGCAAGCTTCATATTAATCCAAAAAGAATTGCAAGAGTTTTAGCTCTTTTTGCCTCCCTTGGAGTTTGAATGTGATTTTCTCTTTCTGTAAATGAAATATCCTAACAAGCCGATTATGGCAACTGATAAAATGAATATAATTCTCTAATAGATTAGAAATAGCTCTCTCAACTATTGCCTTACTTCTAGACTGCTGAATAAATAAATTCTGTAAAATTATTACAACCTTAAATAAATATTTTTTAGAAATATGTATTGAGTGCAAAAATATGTTTAGAACTAGAAAATTACATGTATTACTATAAATACACCATTCTTTATTTTGTATCAAATTTCCCCCAATACTAGTACTGAAAATGTATAAACTCCATAATAGTAAATCCTTTAAATATTTTTATATAATAAAAACTATATGATAAATCACGATATAAAAATCGTAACTAAAAGAAACAAACAATTTCTCGACGAGAAAATCACAATAAAAAAAATCACTACCAGTTGGTTATGCTTATAGATTTTTAAATGATTAATGATTTTTATAACTTTTTGAAAACGAACAGCACAAACCAAGCCAATTCTTTACATTAAAATTATTTCCTGAGCAGATATCTTAAGATAAGAATAAGCATAAAATAAAAATTAAAAAAAGAAAAAAAGTTTATGGTTTATTTGTAGTAACTAAATCCTACCTTGAACAGGATATATCCAAGCCACCTTGTTCCAGGCATATTATCATATTATTCTCAATCTTATAAGAACTTATATCAGGATTATCCACTTTTGCCTTGCAGCATAAATTATTTGCCAGGTTTTCTGCAAAAAGATCATATTGAAGCCTCAAATCATCTATTTCTTCCTGTTTTTCATTTATTAGCTTATCAAGCTCTTCATTTTTCTGGTCCAAATCTGCTCTCAGCAAACTAAAATCTGTTTTCAGTGCATTTAGCTCACTATTACAATCAGAAAATTTATCTGAGTATTTCTCTAATTCAGTCAAAAGCTCTTTATTAAATGCACTGCAGGATGACAGGTTTGTATCAGAAACCAGAAGTTTTGTTTTCATATCCTGTATATCCTCCCCATAATTTTCTACAGAATAATTTGATTCTTTTACCTGCTGGTATATAGTATAGCCTATTATTCCCGGTCTTATTATGAATATTAACAGTATTATAACAATAACTATTATTGATGCAATAATAATCTTTCTTTTAAGCTCTTCTTCAACCATACAGATTTTAAATTGTATACCAATTTTTTAAATCTTTCTATTTTTGGGATTTTTAGATTAATAACAAATTCCTTGACAAGAAAATCAAAAGAAAAAAGAAAAGAATTAAGACAGCTTAACATACCTGCAAAGGCACCAATATTGGAATTCAAATCAGTCCAGAAGCCATTTTAGCAAAGGAATAAACTCTATGCCGCCCTTTTTCCCTTCAAAATCTTTGGTAATAATACAGCCCTTTTTTAAGTTGTATTTTTTCATAAACTTTGTAATTGGCTTTGTATTTGATTTATTGCTGTATTTTATTTCAATTGGCAGGATTATTTTTTTATCAAGGATTATATCCACTTCATCTTTTTGGGGGGTTCTCCAGAAAAAATTAGCATTTGCATGCAGGACACAAATGTTTTCAACTATTTTTGAAATGTAGGTTTCATCCTGCCTGTAGGAAATTCCAAGGCAGGAAAATGTTAAGTAATACTTTTTTAGCTTTTTTTCAGTTGTTGACTTGTTCTTTGAATAATTATAGAGTTTTTTTATAAGCTGCGCTGTTTCAAGATAGAATAAATACTTGGATATGGTTTGCCTTGTAATCCCCAGCTCCCTGGAAAGATTGTTTATTTCAATAATCATGCCCGGATTGTCAATAATTATATTTAGTATAGAGCGAATTATAGATGGGTCTTCTATTTTAAATGTCTGGGGAATATCCCTGAAAACCGCTTTTTCAATTATGCCCTCACTTATATATTTCCTTATTATTTGTGCATCATTCTCCTCTGTTAGTTCAGGAAACCCTCCTATCCTGAGATAATGCTTAAATGCTGCCTTTATTTCTTTTTGGTAAAGAAGATAATTTTCCTTGATTCCCTTAAAGTATAGGTATTCTCTAAAGCTTAGAGGATTTAAGCTAAATTCAAATATTCTTCCTGCAAGAGTTTCCTTTGTTTTTCTTATAATAAACAATGATTCAGAACCTGATACAAATATCTTAACTTTCCTATTGTCATATATCCTTTTTATCTTATTGCTCCAGTTATTGACTTTCTGGATTTCATCAAAGAAAATGAACCTCGGGGGCTGGTTATTGATTTCTGTGTGTACATCTATTATTCCTTCCAATTCCTGCTCTTCAAAATCATCAAATGAAAAATAAAGTATGCTCTTTGGGTCATTCTTTAGAAGAAGCTTCTTTATGATCCCATAAAAAAGGGTTGTTTTTCCAACTCTCCTTAGTCCTGAAACAGCTATTATTTGTTTTTTTGGTATATATTTGTTAATATCATCCATTAAGTGCCTTTTCTTTACTTCTACTTTTATCTCTCCTGATTTCCACCAGGGATTGGATTCAACCAGTGCATTTAATAATTTTTGGTTCATTCTGATTAACATATAATTAATTTTATGTTAATTAGAGATAACTAATATTTAAATCTTTCTATTTTTGGGATTTTTAAGTTAATAACAAACTTCTTGACGAGAAAATCACTATCAGTTGGTTATGCTTATAGCTTTTTAAAGAAATTTTGTTTATGCTGTTTCTTTCAACTTCTTAATATTCTTTTTTCTGCCCAATCTTTTCGTTTTCTCTGGTTCTTCTAAATAATTCTCAGAGCTAACTACTCTCTCACCGCTTCTTTTTTCTAATTCATTTCTTGCTACTCCTGCCACTGTCCCGCCTTCTTCTGCAGCATCTTTATTTTCATCAAATCCAAGTGCATCTTTATTTCTTGCGATTTTTGTAGTGGAAGCTTCACCAAGCATATTAAATATCATTTCCAAATCATTCATGTGGTCTCTTAAATTCTCTTGTTTGAGCCCTTTGAATTTTTTGTATTCGCTTGGAGTCATGCCAAAAGCAGCTTTTGATATCTCTGCTGTGAGGATTGCATAATCTCTTTCTTCCAGCACCCCTCTTTTCTTCCATTCATCAGTAAGCTCATCTCTTATAGCAATGCCTCTTATTCTTTTCTCAATCCAGCCATCAGAATAGCCTTTTGATTTATACAATTCTTTCATACGTTTTTGTGCTAATTCCGGATTTTCTATTTCCTGCACTCTGTCATAGCCCACTTTTGCAAGCCACTGCTTGAAAGGCTCTGCCTTTTTAGAAGGAATAGACTGAATTATTCTAAACGCATTTTTTGTATTTACACAATCAGTAAGCCTTAATTTGCCATCTGGTGCTGGCAATTTCAACTGTACGATAATATCGTACACTTCAAATCCTTCTTCTTTAAGCTTTATTTTAAGATCAGACCAATATCTCTTCGGAATAGAACTGCCTGTTAAAGCTTCTACAATATCAACTACAGAAAACCACCATCCATTATTATGCCAGGTTCTTCTAATGTGTTTTCCCTGAAATACCACTAATGTGTTTTCTGATTTCATTTTAATATATTTATTCATAATCCTTAGTATATATAATTATTTATTTTTTGG
>JAFCCI010000048.1 GCA_017610275.1 Candidatus Woesearchaeota archaeon | reverse complement strand
TATTATTCTCATGCAGCTTTAGCTTGTCATATATGGTTGATACAGGTATATGTGTCTTTCTGCTTAGCCTTGTAAGTGTTTCCCTTGCATTCTGCCTCAAATAAGAAATTACTATTATATCTTTTTTATTTATCATTTTCTTATCCTCCATATATTTTTTATAATTTTTGTAATATCTTCATTCAGAGATTAGCTGAAATATAAAGGTTTTTTAGCAAAAAAATCTGAATGTTTCAGGAAAATCCTGAAGCATTTAAAAACAAGAGCCATTATTAAGCAATATTTTCTCTGAAACAAAAACATTTATATACTTGTTAGTATTATAGAGTAACTATGAACAAAACAGAGTATAATTTGCTCTTATTTTTCAAGAAAAATCCTGAAAGAGAATTCTCTACAACTGATATACTAGCTAATATTTTTCCAGAAGACTATAAGTATATAGAAGAAGCACTTAAAAATCAATTTGCAGACAAGCAGATGCTTAATGAGGCAAAGAGAAAAAAAGGCCAGCTTCACAGAAAAATACTTTATTACTTAAACAATTTAGTGGAGGAAGATATACTTAAAATAAGCAAGCAGGGCAACAAAGGGGAAAAATATTTTACTATTTTATTAGAGCAGGGAGAAGAAATTATTATCAACAAGTCAAAAAGGAAGATAATAATATCAAAACCAAGCATGCCAGCAATGCCTATAGATGGGTATGAGCAGAAAAATATTGCTATGAGATTTGAATCAGCAACATGGATAGACAGATTAAATTCCATCTTACTGGAATCCACTAAATTCAGAAACCTGAAAGAGCTTTACACTGCAGTGAATAACTGTTTCTCAAACATTAATGATGTTATTGGGCTAAATGACTTTGAGTCAATAATACAGGATAATGATATTAATGATTCTTTCTCTTTTTTAAGAAAAATTAATTCAGAGTGCGTAGATTATGGAAAAAAGCTGAGCTGCATAATAGACATAACCAATCTTAAGGAACAGGAAAGTGATAAAGTTATTGCATTCATTAAAGAATATTGTGATATGCATTCTGAAAACATAACTTTAATATTTGATGTAAGAAGCAAGGAACTGCAGGAAAATTCTGATTTTTTTGAGAAGGTAATAGACCTTTTTATTAACTCAAAAACAAAAATATATATCAAAAACCAGGACCTTTACGGAGCGCCCTATATTTTGGGCAGGGCTGGCCCATATTGCTTTGATGAAAGTGAATGGCTTGTTTACAAAAAAGAATTTCAGAAACAAAGCTATGGCCTTGCATGCTCGCAATCAACAGTTGTAGTTGATGTTAACAGGTTTTTTAAGAAATACAATGATATTAACCAGTTTAGGCTTTTCATCAAAAATATTGTTAAGTCTTTATTATCTGCAAATTCATTGCAGAGAAGAAAATCAGATGAGTATTTCAGGGAGATTGTCAAGCTGACATTTCCCAATGTAAAAGAAGTTTTTACAATGAGCAGGAATTATATCCGGTTTTGGAATTATGGCTGGAAAGACCCAAACCTAAACCAAAATTATGTTATTAACCTTATAAAAAGCACAAAAAAGGAAATTGATAATTTTTGTGTGGCAGAAGAAACAATTTACAAATCATGCGGCATGCCAACTAGATTCAAGGTTGCATTTTCATGCCTTTTCAATGGCTCAAAATTTAAATTTAGCAAGGGTTTGTTCAATAAAATAGAGATTAAAAAGCTGGAAGATCTTTATTCAAAGGAAATAAAAGAAATGCTTAATGTAAAAGAGGAAATTTTTCAGGCATTTGACGGTGGTGATAGGGCAAGATTTTATCATACTGGCAAGACAAATTCAAAGGACATCTGCCGTGAGCTTAATATAATCCTAAAAACCTATAAAATCCCTTTCTTTTGCTATGATTTTGGCCAAATAATGGGGGCAGATATAAAGCTTACAACTTTTATAAGGTGATGATGTGGAAATCAAATCTGAAACAATAATAAATGCATGGAAATCAAGTTTAAAGTACATATTTGAATCTGGAGAAGATTTTACAGACGAGAACAATAGGGTTTGCAGGGAAGTGTTAAATCTGGTTATAGAAGTGAATAACCCTGGAGAGGATATTACTGTTGCCGTTGATGTGCTAAACAGCTTTAAGAAATGGGTTTATCCTCCCTTGGATGAAATAGGCGACCTTATTTTATCAAGAAAACTTTCCCCAACATACTCTTATTCATATGGCCCAAGGCTTTTTAATTTTCAGAATACCATCAACCAGATTGATAATTTTATCATTCCGCTCCTTAAGAGAAACAGCTTTTCCAGAAGAGGTATTGTTCTTGTTTGGAACCCTATACAGGATTCAAACATTTATAAAAGGGATGTTCCTGGCCTGATAAGCATTTATTTTAAAATAAGAAAAAAAATGCTTAATGCAACCATTGTTGTTAGGAGCAATGATATTTTCTTTGGTTGGCCGGCAAACCTCTATCAGGTATTTGTGCTGCAGGATTATATAGCAAAGAAGTTAGGATGCAAAATTGGTTCTTTAACAACATTCTCAAACAGTGCCCATATATTTAAGGACCAGTTTGAAGACATTCAGAAGGTTATTTCAGACTAGATGGTTAAGAAATCCGGCGAGATAATGATACCAATAATCCAAAACATTAATAAATAAAAAGAAAAATATCTTTCTTATGAAGGTATTTAAGGAAGCAATTATTAAGCTATTGAAAAAAGAGGTAAAGGGGCCAATAGAGGTTGAAACACCTCCTGATTCTAAACTGGGAGATTATGCTTTTCCATGCTTTGGCCTTGCGAAACAGCTAAAGAAAAACCCAATGGAGATTGCAAAGGATTTAGCATTAAAAATAAAGCCAAACAAATACATAAAAGAGATAAAAAGCACAGGTCCTTATGTTAATTTCTTTGTAAATGAAAGCATCCTTAATGAAATCACACTAAGTGAGGTTCTAAAGCAAAAAGAGAAATATGGCTCTTCTTCAAATAAACAAAGGAT
Organism: Candidatus Woesearchaeota archaeon; assembly: GCA_017610275.1. Classification (GTDB taxonomy): domain Archaea; phylum Nanobdellota; class Nanobdellia; order Woesearchaeales; family CG1-02-33-12; genus CG1-02-33-12. Next base: position 2,466 of record JAFCCI010000048.1, on the reverse strand, counting down.
TGTTATTGAATATCCTGCACCAAACACAAACAAGCCTTTGCATCTTGGCCATGTAAGAAACATGCTTATTGGAGAAAGCTTGTCAAAAATTCTCGAGTTTAATGGCTGTAAGGTGTTCAGGGTTAATCTGAACAATGATCGCGGAATACATATATGCAAGTCAATGCTTGCTTACAAGAAATATGGCAAAAATAAAACTCCTAAATTAGAAAAAAAGAAATCAGACCATTTTGTTGGGGACTATTATGTGCTTTTTAACAAAAAGCTGAAAGAGCATCCAGAGCTTGGAGATGAGACACAGGATATGTTAAGAAAATGGGAGCAGGGAGATTCAGAAACAGTAAACCTATGGAAAAAGATGAATAACTGGGCATTCAATGGCTTTAATGAAACATACAAAAAATTTGGAATAAAATACACTAAAGTATACAATGAAAGTGACTATTACAAGCAGGGAAAAAAGGTTGTTATGGATGAACTTAAAAAAAAGGTTTTTGAAAAAGATGAAAAAGGAAATATATTTGTAAACCTTGAGAAATACAATCTTCCAAACAAGATTCTTTTAAGGGCTGACGGCACAAGTGTTTATATGACACAGGATTTAATTTTGGCAAAATTAAAATACAATGATTTTAAGATGGATAAGTCAATCTTTGTTGTTGGCTCAGAGCAAAAGCTTCACTTCAGGCAATTGTTTAAGATTCTTGAATTAATTGGATTCAAAAACTTTGACGGATGCTACCATCTTGCATATGGCATGATTGCACTTCCTGAAGGAAAGATGAAATCAAGGGAAGGAACAATTGTTGATGCTGATAACATTGTTGAGGATATGGTAACTCTTGCAAAAAAGGAAATACAAAAAAGGCATGAGCTTGATAAGAAAGAGATAGATAAAAGAGCAGAGCAGATTGGAATGGGCGCCTTAAACTTCTTTATTCTTAAGTATGATGCATTGAAAGATTTTGTATTTAATCCAAAAGAATCAATATCATTTGAAGGCGAGACAGGCCCATATATCCAGTATGCACATGCCCGCATCTGCAGCATTTTGAGAAAGTTTGGAAAAAGCATTGATAAGGGTTTTATTGATGAAGCAGACTTATCTTTATTAAAAGAAAAACAGGAAACTGAATTAATTAAACTTTTAGGCAAGTTTCCAGATATTGTTGAAAATGCAGCAGATTCATACAAGCCATCTTTAATATCGCGTTATCTGCTTGACTTATCACAGAGCTTTAATGAGTTTTATCATATTCACCAAATTCTGAAGGAGAAAGAAGAACTGAGAAATGCAAGAATTCTTTTAATAGGCAGTGTAAAGCAGGTTTTAAAGAATGGCCTTAATTTGCTTGGAATAGAAGCTCCTGAAAAAATGTAAAAACAAAGTTTTATATATTTCTTGCTACTTTTTAATGGTTAATCAACTTTTGGTAAGAAAATGGGAAAAAAAATAAAAGGAAAACCTAGTTTAGAAAGCCTTATTCTTAGAGGATATAAAATTAAAAAAATTAACTTGTATTTAAAACAATATTTAACTGCTGAAATAAAACTACAATATTCATCAGCTATTTTTAATTATATAAACATAAACAGGGAGGAATTAGATAATCTCCTTGATTTTTATAATGAGTATAGGAAAACAATTTTAGATGAAAGCAATGAGATTAAAATACCAAGGAAACAAGATGCATTAGTAAGCATGATTTTAAAAGGATATGAAATTGAGAAAATTAAAACCTCTGATGTAAGATTAGATTCTGTTGCAGTAATACATTTTAAGAATAATTGTTCTTTCACTTACAAACATATGACCCCGGGTGATTTGGGTAAATATATGCTTGCTTACTGGCAATTCCAAAGAATAAATAATGATACAAATGAAGTGATGAACACAATCTTAGTAAATAAGGGATCAAAAGAAAAACTTTTTCAGAATTATAAAAAAGAAGTTATAAAATCTTTTTGCACTTTTTTGGGTTTACCAAATAATTACAATAATAAAAATACACCAATAAAGATAAATATTAATCCAACTATTATTGAAACCCAGGCATAAAGTTCATCTCTTGGAAGATTAGCTATTATCTTGGAAATATCCTTTGGTTTCTCCTTTTTAACCCCATTAATTCCTGGATAAGTTGATGGTCCAGGCTTAAATACAGGCCTCTGGCCAGGATAATTAGGTTTTGTACCAGGCATAATGCTCTTTTGAAATGGCTGGCTAGATCTTGGAAAACCAGAATTTGCTCCTGGGAAATTAGGCTTTTGTGCTGGTGCTGCTTTCTTTTTTTCAAAAAGAGGTATAATTTTATTTCCTGCCTTAATCTTCATTTCATCACCTTTTTAATGAATATTATCCTAAGTTTATAAAATTTTCTTTTTTAACATCAAACTCTTGTTATATTCAATCGAGAATAAGTCCTATTTTTGTGAAGGGCAGATGTATTATAATGTGTCTTATGC
>JAFCCI010000047.1 GCA_017610275.1 Candidatus Woesearchaeota archaeon | reverse complement strand
ACTCATTTCTTTTGACCTCAAAATTCATTCCCCTGAGTGCATTTACCTTAACTTCACCCATCTGATAAATTTTCCATACATTTCTTAGTTCAATTATTGTATCATTCATTTTTTTAGATTCTTTTTTGCATTTTCAAGCATTTTGATTGATTTTTTCATTATATCTTCAGATGCCAATACTTCTTTATAATAGTTTTCTATAATCTTAAGTTCATTTTTTGAGTTTTCTGATTTCTCTCCTTTATACCTTTTTATTATTGAGGGAAGCCTTTGCTTTGTTGGCAGAATCACTCCCTCATATTTCCTTCTTATCATGTCAAGGGAAAACCTAATCATGCCCTTTTCCATGTAAAAATAAACCTTTCTTGACTTTGGCTTTTTTATTCTTTTTATTAAACCTATCCTTTCTATAAATTTCATTGCTGTGCTTACTGCAGATAAGCTGTACCTTGTTCTTTTTGCAATCTCATCAAGAGAAATTTCATTTGGCTCTGCATAAAGAATAGCAATTATTTTTGATGAAAGTTCGTCCCATCCATCAACTTTAGAATTCTCAGTCATTAATGCTATAAATTCTTGTTTTGGGCTCTTTACAGTGCTTATCATCTTTTATTCACTACTTTTTGAGTTTTCAGTGATTTATGAAAGTTGTGAAAGCTAATATTTAAATGTTTTTGTTTTTCCGATTTTTAGAATAATATTATAAAAATAGAATCTTATACAAGTTAGTTAGAATTATTATTGTTTTCCTTGGAATTTTTCTTGTCTCCCTGTAAAAAAGAAGCTATCATAATCTTTAAATCCTTAAGTAAGGGAGTGACTTTTTGCATTTCTTCAACAGCCCATTTCATATATTCTTTTTTATATTTATCGCGTGGATTTTCTTTTTTGTGTTCCTTGTTTGAATGAGGGGATATAACATTCAGTATTTCATCCCAATAATGAACCCCATTCTGATACAGCCTTGGTTCAAGAAGAGAGCAAACAGAATCAATAGCACCATATTTCATATCTTTATCTGTCCAGTTGTTATCTTCTCTGTTCCACATCCTATGATGTCTTTGTATTCGGTGTCTTTTAAGTGATTCCTCAAATATTTTCTTTTTTTTAGGTGTGTCTTTTTCTGCATACGCGAGGCCATGCATGACCTCCCACTCTAACTTATTACCGGGGCCAATAAGGTCATGTGGCATCTCACCATCCTCAATAGATACATCTAATTTATTTAAATAAAACTGGACACTCTTACTGTGTTCCCATGTACTTCCAGCATATTTTATTACTTCTTCCTTTGTTAAATCCTTAGGCTTATGTTTATCCCAAAGACTGATAGCATAACCTATTATTTCATCTTTTGTTGTTTTATTTGTTATTTCAAGCTTCTCATCAAGATTATCCATTTTTTAGCTAGAATTCACTTCTTATTAATAAACTTTATCCAAATCAATGCTAATCCTTTGTTAAACCAAAAGATTTATTAAATAAAAACTATATTAAGGTATTTATGCTGCCACAAATCATATTTTTAGGCACAGGGGGTGACTGTTTTGTTGTTGGAAAGCAGTTGCGGGCCTCTGGGGGAATCATAATAAAAGTAGAGGATATGCAGTTTCATATAGACCCTGGACCAGGAGCTTTGGTAAGGGCCGAGCAATATGATGTTAACCTAAGGGAAAACACATGCATTCTTGTTTCTCATAACCACTTAAATCATGCTAATGATATTAATGCAGTTATAAGTGCAATGACTCATTCTGGCCTTGATAAAAAAGGTGTTCTTATATCAAACAGGACAGTTATTAATGGCGATAACAATATAGACCCAATGCTACTAAATTTCTACAAGAACTGCCTTGAAAGGTATATTATTATCAAGGAGAACCAGAAGATTGGTATTGGTGATATTGAGATAAGAACAACACCAACAAAACATGGCATAGAAAATATTGGCTTTAAATTCATAACACCAGAATTTAGTCTTTCATATGTTTCTGACACAAGTTATTTTACAGGGCTTGCTGAGCCACATAAAGGCTCAGACATACTAATTTTAAATGTTGTAAATCCCTCTGGTGTTCCATCAAAAACAAATCTTAATTCAGATGATGCTGTAAAGATAATAAATATTGTAAAACCAAAGCTTGTCATAATACAACATTTGGGAATTAAGATGATTGAAGCAGACCCAATGTATGAGGCAAGGGAAATACAGAAAAAAACAAATACACAGGTTATAGCTGCAAAAGATGGCATGGCTATTAACCCATTATCATATTCTTCTTCTCTAAGGCAAAAGACATTAAAAAATTATTGAAACAATTGCTTTAGTTTTTATACAACACTTAACAATAGAATAAAACCATAGCCAACTAGACAGCCCAAGCTAAGGAATGGCATTGCAGGATAAAACCTATCTTTCTTGCTTTTGGTTAGCAGGATAAGCAGTGCTGCTGAAACAAAAATAGGAATTATCAATGATGTTAAAAAGCTTGCATTTTTCATCACAACACCTGCAAATATTAGTGGAAATGCAATATCTCCTCCGCCAAGAATTGCTATCTTAATCTTTTCAACCTTGCCTGTTTTTTTCTTATCCTCTTTTTCAGGCATTTTGTATGGGATAGAAAGCCCTGCGAAAACTTTTGAATTTGTTTGGAACTTGGCCAGTGTTACCATATGCTTGCTCTTCCATACAGCATAGATATCATAGGCAGATATAAGCAATAATAACATAAAAACAGCATATAGGTTCATTATAGGAACAAATATTGCTGCCAGTCCGCCATAAATAAAAACCTCTGTTATATTATGCACAAAAATATTTGGCTTGACCACTTTAAACAAAGCAAAAACAAAGCTTATTGCTAATGCAATCTCCTGTCTTATAAATGGCTTTAATGCTATTGTAAGGCACACCACAACACTTATAAAAAACCAGAATTTCCATAAGTTAACCTTCTTGAATTTTATTAATAACATTAAAAGCCCTGTTCCCAAAAGAACTGCTATCAGGATGTATATAAAGGAGCTGCTTTCCTCAACAGGAGGCCTTTCCATTTTATAAGGCAATTCCTCCCATGCTGTAACTCCTGTTTCTGCTGTTTTCTCATGGTCAATATACTGGTTTGTTATTGCAAGTCCAACAATCTGTGATAGAAAAAACAATAAAACAAGCATCAATGTTATCTTTAGTGTGTGCTTCATATAAAGTATAATTAGGAAAACCTATTTAAAGTTATTTATTTTAATAAAAAGTATGTTAGCACATAACATACATATAACTGTTTTCTGCAAATCAGAAGAGGATATTGAGATTATAGCAAAAAAGCTTTTGTTTATTGTTCCATTTGATATTAAAGAACAAAAAATAGAACTGAAAAAAACAAATGCAACTGGATTTAATGAAAAGAAAATAATTATCTTAGAGATTTATCTTGAAAAAGAATCTCACACAAACCTATTCCTCAACAATTTAACTAAAAACCTTACTGATGAGCAGAAATCATTAATAAAAAAACAGGCAGATTCAAGGCTTGATAGTGAGTTTAACTTCTTTTTAAGGTTAGACAAAAGCAAATTAATCAATGAAGACAAACTCTGGCTCACTGACAAAGGGGATTGTTATCATATCAGGATCAAAATAGCTGCTTTTCCAAAGAAAAGAAGCATTGCATTAAATAACATTAAAACATTATTTTCTTAAACGATTGCGTTAAAAAAGTCTTGAAAAATGATAAATCATAATGTAAAATATATTGTGTAAGAAGATTTTTAGAGGAAATTTATTAATGTCTTTCAAAATTAATAAGAAAATTTCTCAAATTATTCTGGCACACATTCATGTTCATCACAAACATAACCTTCTTTACAAGCACTATCAAATAGGCATTCATAACAAACTTGGATTATTTCATCTCCTTCATTAGTCGTTACTTCCTTAGCATAGCCTGAAACACAATTTTCACAAGGAGGGCAATCTATGATATTTTTCAGCATCTTCTGTTGAGAACGAGAAAGAACCTTCTTTTTCTCCTTCTAGTATATCAACTAATTCCTCAATTGGGTACTTACAAGTGCTATCTTTACCAATCATATCTTGAGCTACTTCGTTTAATTCTACAAGTGCTTGGTCAATTTCTTCTTCAGTCATTCCAGTATCCAACAGATATTGTCGAGTTTCTTCTGGGTAACTATAATAAAGGTCATCTGTACGCTGGTAAAGAACACATCTTTCTTCTTGTAATCCCTTTATCTCTCTGTAAGTTTTAGAATATGTGTCTGCACCAAAAAGATTAAGTTCTGTTTCAGTAACAATCTTAACAGGGCAGCAATCCCTAGCTGCATCAATAAAGCAGTCAAAATTGGGTTTATCCTCGTCTACTGTTTCTTGTGATATCACAGTGGCTCCACAATCAATTATTTCACTCCCGCATTTATCTGTACAGTCATTATCTGTATCTGCATTGCAACCCTCAGGACAATATAAATCATCATCAATGCAGTCAGTAATGGTATTATGAGAACACTTGTGTTCAATGCACATGTCTTTGGTTGATATATCACCCTCATTACAATCTCTATTAGTTTCACATTCCCAAAATATACAAGACTTATTTATACATTTATAATTAGATTTACAGTCCCAATCAGTCGAACAATCTATACATCTTTCGATTATCCATTCACATAATTGTGTGCCCTGCTTGCATCCAACACAAGTTTTTGTACAACCATCATTAGTTTTACATTCTGGAATATTAACCCTTCCTTTAACATTTATTGCTTTTGTTACTGTCTTAACTGGGTTTATTTTACGCAATTCTCTTTTATCCATTCTAACGGAGCAATCAACACCCAAAGTAGATTCTATTGTATTACAACTATATACTGATACTTCATAAAAATATTTTCCTTCATCAGCAAAATAGGAATTACCTCCAATATGATGACCTTTTTCATCTAAATTGAATGCATAAAAAGAAAGTTTTACTGTATTGATATCACCCTTAAACATTATACTTTCAATATTTTTGTCAATACCTTCTCTTGAATAATTACAGAAAACTATAGCAATAAAAGGTCCATCAGAATATTCTATCTTATACCTTCCAGATACATCTTCTCCTACTTTAAATGTATCTTTGGATGGGTTTATCTCTAAGGTTAACTTATTTGCTTTTTCTAAACTTTTAATTTCAAAGATTGGTTTTCCATCAGTTATCCTCAAAAGTTTTACATATAAATCATTAAGCCCATCATTGTCAACATCAATTTCCTTAGACTCCCCAATATTTAATGTTATTTTTTTTGGTTCTGAATAAATAGCAATTGTTGCTGAATTATCTGTTACTTCTTCAACTTCAATTAAATGATTTTCATCATTTACTTTAAATAAGATTGGAGCATCCTGATTAATGCTAATTTCTTTTTCCACATCACTTAACTGAGTTTGCTGTGCATTTAGACACTTTGAGGTTTTTTCGGAAGGATTTATGCATCTATCTAAAGTATTCACATTATTATCATCACAATCTGAATCAATGCTACAAATAGGTTCTGCAATGTCTAATTCTTTTGTATCTAAATTTTCATTATCGTTATCAAAATCTGAATCACTAGGTCCTGTTAAGAAATAAAATGATGCTACGCATGCTATGATAATAATAACAAAAAATATTCCAATAGAAATAAATTTTTTATTAGTTAAAATTGAAGTTTTTGATTTATTTACAAAACCTATTGCTTCTCTCACTTCAATAGGATCATAGCCACGCTGAATAAGGTAATCATGTAGTTGTTGAGGAGAATAACCCTTGGATTCTGTATTTTTGATATAATCAACTAATTGTTTATTCACCATCTTTTTATAATACGCTTTTTTAAATTTATATAAACTTTTCTATTTTCATACTATATTGAAAAAGTCCTGAAAATAATAAATTTAATCTGAAATTTTCAATGCAGCCCTTTCTTAAACAAAACCTTTAAATAATCGTACTAGCTTGATTTATAAAATGGCTAAGGATTTTATTGTAACACCCTGGGAAGTTAAGGGAAAAGTAGATTATGACAAGCTTGTAAAGCAGTTTGGAACAAGCCTAATCTCTGATAATCTTATTAACAAAATAGAGAAGCATGCTGGCAAACTGCATTATATGCTAAGAAGAAAGATATTTTTCTCTCATCGTGACCTTGATATATTGATGAAAGAGTATGAGCAGGGAAAAAAGTTTGCATTATATACAGGAAGGGGCCCGTCAGGCCATACACACATGGGCCATCTTATTTCATGGATTTTCACAAAATGGCTTCAGGATGCATTTGATATTCCATTATATTTTCAGATGACAGATGATGAAAAGTTTTTATGCAAGCAAAAACTTACTCAAGAAGAAACAAAAAAGTTTAGCTATGAAAATGCACTTGATTTGATTGCACTTGGCTTCAACCCAAAAAAAACATTCATAATAATTGATACAGAATATTCAAAAACATTGTATAATATTGCAATCCAGGTTGCAAAGAAAGTAACTGCATCAAATGCAAAAGCAGTCTTTGGCTTTACAAATGAGACAAATATTGGAATGTATTTCTGGCCAGCAATGCAGGCAGCACCATGCTTTCTGCCTTCTATCCTGTCTGGAGAAAAAATTAGAACCTTAATACCAGCAGCAATTGACCAGGATCCATACTGGAGAATAGCAAGAGATGTGGCTCCAAAGCTTGGCTATCCAAAAACAGCTGCAATACACTGCACATTTCTTCCTGCATTAACAGGGCCAAAAGGAAAAATGTCCACTTCAGAAGGAATGCAGTCAACTATCTTTACAACAGATGATGAAAAAACAGTAAAAAATAAAATTATGAAATATGCATTCTCAGGAGGCAAAGATACATTGGAAGAGCATAGAAAACATGGCGGAAACCCGGATATTGATATATCATACCAATGGCTGAGGTTTTTGGAAGAAGATGATAGAAAACTAAAGAAAATTTATGATGATTATAGCTCAGGAAAGCTTCTTTCAGGAGAGCTAAAGCAGATTTTAGTTAATAAATTAAACAATTTCCTAAAAAAACACAGAGAAAAAAAGGAAAAAGTAAAAAAACAATTAGACAAATTTATACTAAAAGACTAGTTAAAAAGAGAGGTGATATTATGAAAAAAATTCCCAAAACAGTTGATACATTACCAGGAACCTTTATGCTGACAGGAATATTTGGATTGGTTATAACAGCAATCTATACCAGCTCAGGAAAAATTCCCCTGGATTATGGTGTTGCATTCTGCATTGTGTTTTTAATAATGCTCCTTGCATCTCTAAAATCAATAATGCCCTCTGGAAAAATATAAAGTTTGTGAGAAATAATTAATTTTAAATTTTTTGCATATATTCTTTTCTTTCTAATGTAGGGTCAAGAACAAACTCCCATTTTCCATAACCTTTTTTGTTTTGGTCATGATGAAAGTTTACTATCCCTCTTAGTCCTGGGGTTTGTCCAATCTTTGTAACAAAACCATTCCAAGGCTGCTTTCCTGCTGCTGCTATGTAAAAAGTGCCGTCTGCAAATCCTGCTCCCGGATGATGGCGGTCAAAGAAAACAGCAATATCTGCATCAACATTTGCATCAAGAAGCTGCTGCATGGCTCCTATTACCACATCAGAACCATTTTTAGGCTTGTGGCTTCCAAACAGTGTTTTACCTCCATCAATTCTTATTGTTTTTAATCCATAATCTTCTCCAGCACCTTTTCCAAGTTCTAACTGGTGATTCTTTATAAACTCCGGAGAATTTGGTATCAGGCTTGCTATTACTTCAGCTTCATCATAATTTGGATCTTCATTGGGGTGATTTCCGCTGACAAACAGTATTCTCCCTTTCCCGTCTTTTTTAAGTATTTCCTCAAAATATGGAATAACAAGTTCTTTCATTACCTCAGCTTGCTGGCTTATTCTTGGCAGTGCAGCCTTGTTCTTGTCTGTTATTGTATACTTTGTTATTTTCTTAATTTTTTCATTCATGCTTAAACTGCCATCATTGACTATTTTCTCTAAATTTATATTAAATGCAACTGGATTTTCTGACATGTTTTGCTTGTCACTGTCAAAGCTCTTTTTTTTCGAGCCATTGAGATATTCGCTGCCTACTAATATGTCAGGAAGGCCATTCTTTTTTTGATAATTTTGTGATGCTATTTCAAAAGCATAATTTGATGGCCTGCCAGGATGATTTGTGCATCCTATATGTGTATCCCCAGAAACCTCTATTTTTTTTGTGTCTAATATCATTTCTTGTTTTAGCTCTTTGATTTCCTTCCTTATTTTTTTTGCTTTATCTTTACTGAAATTTTTTTCATTCAGGAGATTTCTTTTTGATTTTATTTCTGATTCAATATCTGCATATTTTACAAGTTCATTAACAGTAATCATCTCAAATTCATTAACATTATCACTTCTTATAGTGTGTATAACTGCCCCACCGCCATATAATTTTTTAGCAAACCTTTTGGTGTCATTTGTTTTTATACCCTTGGACTTTGTATAATCAAGGTTTTCCAGACAATGAAAAGGTGGTAGTTTAATATGGGTCAATATCTCTGGTGTTTTTCTTTCCTCTTCTTCAATAGTGTTCTCACTGTATTTTTGTTCCAGAATAACCCTGAAGCCGCCTATGCCATTACCACTTAAATATATGTCAGGCACATCCAGATTATTTTTATTTCTGAAATGGGCATCATCAATTTGTAATTTTATATCTCGTTTTGTTGGAACCCTAGAGGTCATAGAATTAACATTATAATTCATTAATATCTCTATGCCCTCCTTATTGATTTTACTGATTTTTGGATTATATATAGTATCCTGACCGTCCTTTTTGTTTTTTATCTGCAGGATTTTCTCAATACTGGAATGCACATGAAAGTTGTCTTTATTCTTATTTCTCCATCTTTTTGGACATGCATCATAGTCATAGTCATTGCTTTTTTCTTTTACTATACCATAAACTGTTTCCACAATCGCAGCATCTGTAAAACCTCTCTTTGTAACTTTATAAAATCCATAACTTCCCAGGATTGCCTTGCTTGCCTTGATGTTGTCCTCTATCTCTTTTTTCTCTAGTTTAAATTCCCTTATTTCCTTAATATTGCTGATGACCTTTTTTTCCAAATTTTGATATGTTCTTTCAAGTTGTTTTTTTGTTGTGTGATCAAAAACATAATTTTTTATTAAGTCTATTTCATCTCCGCTAAAATCAGTAAAGAATTTATTGCATACACTCCCCTCAAGCAGTTTCTGGTAATAATCATGCAATTCTTCGTTTTTAAGATTAGGGTTTTTTAAATTGTTTAAGTTTGTTTTTATATACCCAAAGACCCTTTTTTTAAGGCTTAACACTGGGTTGAATGCTACCATTGGTAATTTTTTATCAGTTAGTTTCTTAAGTTTTTTCTCGTTCTTTTTCAATTCTTTCTTTTGTATTTCCAGGTTGGATATCATCACTGCAACATCTTCTGTTATGTTCTCTCTTTCCTCCTCGTCTATCT
>JAFCCI010000046.1 GCA_017610275.1 Candidatus Woesearchaeota archaeon | reverse complement strand
ATATGAAATAAATCCGGATGTATAAAGCTCCTGGGCAATAGCAAGAGCATCTTTTGGAGATATTCTCAATGCCCTGTAAGCCTCTATCTGCATTGTTGTCAAATCAAATGGAACTGGAGGGTCCTGCTTGAATTTTGTTTTTTTAACTTCTCTTATTTTTGCAAGCTTTTGATCATTAACATTTTTCATTACCTTGTCTGCTTTTTTCTTGTCCCAAAACTTGTCTTTTTCATGCAATGCTGTTATCTTTCCTTTTTTTACATCACCAATTAGTCCTATCTGCCAGAATGGAACTGGCTTGAAAGCCTTTATTTCTTTGTCTTTGTCAGCTATTATCTTTAAGGCAGGGCCCTGGACACGCCCAGAGCTCAGAACTTTAAAAAATCCTGCTGACTTTATAGCTGATGTAAGTGCTCTTGAAAGGTTAATTCCATAATACCAGTCAAGCTCATGCCTTGTTTCTCCTGCGCTTGCAAGTCCGTGGTCAATGGTCTTTGATTTTTTTTCATAGGCATTTATCAAGTCCTGCTTTGTTAATGTGGAAAACTTCATTCTTTGTGCATCTTTCTGCTTGCATATAAATCTCAAAACATTAAAGCCAATTAGCTCACCTTCAACATCATAGTCGCATGCAATAGTAAAAGAATCGGCATCCTTGCTTGCTTTTTTTATTGCATCAATATATTTTTTTGTGAATTTTGCACCATTATTCTGCTCAAATGCAGGAACCCACTCAATATCAAAAACAGGATAAACCCATCCTTTCTTGTCTTTTTCTGCTAACCCAAATAAATGCCCTACTGCACAGCAAACAACAATATCCTTTTTGCTGTGGGTTATTTTATAGTATGAAACTTTTTTGTATACTTCTTTAATCATCTTTCCATCAGCGAGAGCACTTGCTATCTTTTCTGCGGCCTTTGGCTTTTCAGCAATTATTAATTCATGTGGCATAAACTTCAAGAATTAATAAATCTTATAAAAAGCTTGTGGAATAAATATAAAAAACCCAAAACATATAAAAAGAAGCAATAATTAGTATTTATTATCAGAGGTGATTTCATGATTAAGGTTGCAATTAATGGTTTTGGAAGGATTGGAAGGCTTGTTTTCAGGGCCGGAATTAACAATAAAAATATAGATTTTGTTGCTGTAAATGACTTGACAGATGCAAAAACTTTAGCGCATTTGCTGAAGTATGATTCTGTTCATGGAATTCTTAATGCAGACATTAAAGCAAAAGATGGCTCCATTGTTGTTAAAGGAAAGGAAATAAAAATATTTTCTGAAAGAGATCCTGAAAAACTTCCATGGAAAAAGCTTAATATTGATATTGTTGTTGAAAGCACTGGAATTTTCAGAACAAAAGAAGGTGCTGAAAAACATCTGAAGGCAGGAGCAAAAAAGGTTCTGATATCAGCTCCTGCAAAAGGAGATAATCCTATAAAAACAATTGTGATAGGAGTAAATGAAAAAGATTATGATAAAAAAAATGATAATGTTGTTTCATTGGCATCATGCACAACAAACTGCCTTGCACCTGTTGTAAAAGTTCTGAATGATAACTTTGGCATTGAAAAAGGCTTTATGACAACAGTTCATGCCTCCACAAATGACCAGAAAATCCTTGACCTGCCCCACAAAGACTTGAGGAGGGCAAGAACTACCAGCCTTTCAATAATACCCACAACAACAGGGGCTGCAAAAGCAGTTACCTTAACAATTCCTGAGCTTAAAGGAAAGCTTGATGGAATGGCAATGAGAGTTCCTGTAGCAGATGGTTCAATAACTGATTTTGTTGCAATCTTAAAAAAAGAAGCAACTGCTGAAGAAATAAACAAGCTTTTCAAATCAGTAGCCGAACATGAACTAAAGGGAATTTTAGAATACACAGAAGAGCCAATTGTTTCAATAGATATTGTTGGAAACCCGCATTCTGCAATCTTTGATTCAGAGTTAACAAAAACATCTGGAAAGCTGGTAAAGGTTGTTGCATGGTATGACAATGAATGGGGCTATTCATGCAGAATGGTTGATTTCATTGGAATGATGGTTTAGTTCTTTTTTTATGCACAGAAATGCTTGCGAAAACCACACACTTCAGTATGTGGATGAACATTTCTGGCATGCTCAAAAATGCTTTGCATTTTTGGCACACCGGAAAACTAAGTTTTCCTTGTGTCCTAAAAATCCACAGTGGATTTTTATGATAATTAAAAAGAAAACTTTTTATAATAAGTTAAAGCAACAAAGATTATGGCAGAAAAGGTTTCAGTTGTTAAGTGTGATTCTTATGATGAAGAGCTTGTTCTTCAAAAAGTAAGAGAAGCACTTGACTTGGTTGGCTTTCAGATAAAGCAAGACTCTAAAGTTCTTTTAAAGCCAAATGTTCTAAGCGCGAAAAGTCCAGATGAAGCAGTCACAACCCATCCCTCAGTTATTAATGCTGTATGCAAAATTCTCAAGGAAAGAAAATGCAAAATCTCAATAAGTGACTCGTCAGGAATGGGTGTTGGAGGGACACGAGAGGCTTTTAAGAAAACAGGAATAGAGAAAATAGCCAAAAGATATGATGCAGAACTAATACCTTTTGAAGAGTCAAAAATAGTTTACAAAAAGATAAATGGTAAGATTCTGAAAGGAATTCATGTTTCAAAATCACTCCTAGATGCTGACTTTATTATTAACATGCCAAAACTGAAAACCCATACCTTGGTTGGGTATACAGGTGCAGTAAAAAACATGTTTGGCATAATTCCTGGAGGGAAAAAATCATATTATCATAAAATCTGTGGAAACCAAATCATATTTGCTGACCTACTAATAGACATTTATAATTGCAGGATACCTAACCTTAATATAATGGATGGGATTATTGGAATGGAGGGAAATGGCCCGGCTGCTGGAAAAATAAAAAAAACTGGCATTATAATTGCAAGTAAAAGTGGCGTTGCGCTTGACTTTGTTGCAGCAAAGATAATTGGCTTTAAAACAGATGACATCCTGACTAATAAGGCATTGGTTAAAAGAAACCTTAAACCAGAGATAGAAGTTGTTGGAGAAAAAAATATTAGAATAAAATATGAACAGCCAATAAAAACTATCAGAAAAGTTCCTGGATTCCTGCTTAAGATATTTTATTCATTAGTAAACCCTAATATTAAAGTAAACAAAAAGAAATGCAAAAAATGCCTTGTTTGCCTTAAGGCATGCCCTGTAAAAGCAATTAGCTTAATAAATAATGAAATAAAAATTAACAAAAAAAAGTGTATTTTATGCTATTGCTGCCATGAGCTTTGCCCTGAAAAGGCGATAATCATTGGGCACTCATCCACCGCAAGATTTATAACCTCTCTTAAAGACTGGATAAAAAAGGTGATAAAATGATTCCTACAATAAAAGATTTTGAAGAGAAAAAAGTCCTGGTTAGGGTTGATTTTAATGTTCCATTGGATGATGCAGACATAACTGAAGATGAGAGAATAATAGCTGCAATTCCAACAATAAATTTCCTTTTAGAAAAGAATGCTAAGATTATACTTATGAGCCATCTTGGAAGGCCTAAAGGCCAGGTCGTTGAAAAGCTAAAAATGAATAATGTTGCTAAAAAACTTAGTGAGTTATTAGATAAAGAAGTAATGAAGCTTGATGACTGCATTGGCCAGGAAGTGAAAGAAAAAATAAATGAAATGAAAAATAAGGATATTGTTTTATTGGAAAATCTTAGGTTTCATGCTGAAGAAGAAAATAATAATGAAGAATTTGCAAAAGAGCTTGCAAGCCTGGCAGATGTTTATGTTAATGATGCATTTGCAAACTGCCATAGAAATCATGCCTCTATGACAGCAATAACAAAGTTTTTGCCAAGCTATGTTGGATTTCTGGTTAAAAAAGAAATAACAATTTTAACAAAAATAATAACAAATCCGGAAAAGCCATTTATCGCTATAATTGGTGGTGCAAAGCCAGATAAGATAGAGGTCATAGAAAATCTTTTGAACATAGCTGACAAAATAATTATAGGCGGTGTTTTGGCAAATACCTTTTTAAAGGCAAGTGGTGCCAACATAGGAAAATCAAAATTTGATGAAAAATCATTGGAAACTGCAAAAAAGCTTTTGGAAAAGTTTATGGATAAAATAATCCTTCCTGTTGATGCATTTGTTGCAGATAATATTGAAAAAGGCACTAATTCAAAGATTGTTGATGTAAAAAAGGTTCCTGATGATGCCATAATTGGTGATATAGGTGCTGAAAGTATCAGCTTTTATAAGAGAATTCTAAAGCAGGCAAAGACCATTGTATGGAGCGGACCTCTCGGAGCATTTGAGTTTGATAAGTTTGCAGAAGGAACAAATGAGATTGGATTGTTTTTATCTGGCCTGAAGGCAAAGGTTATTATTGGAGGTGGTGATTCTGCTGCTGCCATAAAAAAACTTGGTCTGGAAGATAAGGTAAATTATATTTCAACAGGCGGCGGAGCATTCTTACAGTTCCTGAGCGGGAAAGAATTGCCGGCAATAAAGGTATTACAAAAGGAAAGTTATTAAATTTTCTTGTAATTCTTTTTTATCTTATCAATGAATTCCTTTACTTTCTTTATGTGCTTTTCTTGTTTTATTTCATTATTAGTTAGGGCAAGGCATGCCAAGGGATTAAATTCAGACAGCCTTTCCATCTCAAGGAAGGTTCTTTTACTTCCTCTGCTTCCCATTGTGCAGAAGAAAGCAACCCTATTGAGCTTATCATTGTTTCTGGAAAGGTATGTCCTTACAGGGCTGGCCATGTTTCCTGCCCAAACAGGTGTTCCTATTATTGTAAGTTCATAATCAGATGGATCAACTTCGATTTCTTTTATTTCTGGTGTTTTTCTGAATGCTGACTCCATCCCTGACCAAATGTAACTAAGAATACCTTTCCTGCTCTTTAAATCAAAGATTTCCTCAATATCACAATCAAGCTCTTCTGAAATGTGGACTGCAATCTCTTTTGTAAATCCGGTTCTTGAATAAAATATAATTAGAGTTTTCATATTATTTCACCTTTTTAATTAATATATAAATATTTCTTAGTCTATTGTGAGTAGTATAATAAGTATTCTAAGTTCCCAGTATAGGGCTTTTCCTGGCTTTTCCTTCATATTTTATTGGCTTTTACTTAAAATATGCTCTGTAAAGTGGTCTTATTACTGCTAAAACAAAGATTATAGCATACCAATATTCACTTAAATTAAGAATCCCTGGCCATAATTTTGCTATCAGTAGTGCGAATGCAAACACTGCAAGCTTAACACATCCAATATCTAACCAGTCAAGTTTTCCTACTTTTGAATTCATCCAGTCTGTAAAACTCATAATTTCACCTCCTTTGTTATTTATTAATCTTATAATATATAATTTTTGCGTTTCCATGCCAATTAAATTAACATTTATGATTATTGGTGTATATTAGAAATGGGCGTATTAATATTAACTACTCTATTATCCCAAAACTGGTTGACAACACACGAAACTGGTTGACATTTTCATTCCATACTTGTTGAGGAGTCTTATAAGATAGTTTAATAATTTTATAAACTGCCCAACGACTTACACTTTGTGCAAGAGCAAGTTTAGATACATAAACTCCATTTTTGTATTGTTT
>JAFCCI010000007.1 GCA_017610275.1 Candidatus Woesearchaeota archaeon | reverse complement strand
TAAGGATGTTAGTCTTGCACAAAACCCTGACAAAATTTCTAATGCAATTGAGTGTATGAAAAGAATAAATAAACTAAAAAAAGATAATAAAAATGTTATTGGGTATATTTTTCACCCTACAGGAGGGTATAATCAAACAAAGAAATACAAAGAAAAATGGCTGCTGCAAAATTTAAGAATGCTTGAAAAAGAGGGCCTCTTAGATTCATTATATTTAGAAAACTGTGTAAATAATGTTTTCAGCGAAAAAAAAAGTATCTTGTCTATTATTAAAAAATCAAACCTAAAGCATATGTGTTTTGATTTTGCCCATTTTATGATTACTAATGAAAATTTGAGAATAAAAGATTACAATGATATAACTTCAAAAATAGATGTTTATAATCATATCAATAACCAGAAACCTAATAGTGATGAGCATTCATGTGGATTAAGGGAAGGAAATTTAGGTTTTAAGGAATTTGCTGAATATATTAATAAAGGAACTATAGAAGTATTCAGTAAGAATGAGATAACTGCAGAAGAGCAGATAGAAGACTGGAAATATTTTCTATCAATAAAACCAAGAAAAAAGTTTGATAGGATTATAATGCCTTTGCCAAAATCAGCAGGAGATTTTCTTGATCTAGCCTTAGGTTCAATAAAACCAAATGGAATAATTCACTTTTATGATTTCTTAAAAGAGGATGAGTTTAATAAGGCAAAGGAAAAAATAAGAAAGGCCTGCAAAAGAGCAAAAAAGAAATGTGAGATATTAAGGATTGTTAAATGCGGTCAGCATGCTCCTCATGTTTTTAGGATATGTGTTGATTTTAAAGTTGAGTATTAACTATAAACCCGGAATCTTTTCGGAATTTTAAGGATAATCAATTTAAATAATTCTAAATTACATTAAAATTAATGGAAAATAATAATATGGGGCTTAAGTTTGAGTTTTATGTATATAATCTTTACAAAAATCTCAAAAAAAGAAATGTAAGGCATAATAAGATAATAAAAGTAAATAAAAGAAAAAACAATAAGATAAGGGTTCAGATAGATGTTGTATATTCTTCCTGGTTTAAGGATTATTATGTTGAATGTAAATATAGGAAGAAAAATACTAAAGTTACATTAAATGAAGTGGCAAAATTTTATGCTGTACTTGATTTATTAGGGGTTCCTGCAAAAATGGGAGAAATAGTAACAAATAATTATTTTAATGACAGGGCAAAAGAATATGCCTCATCAAAAGGAATAAGGCTTTATAATTTAGACAGTTTAGTAAAGATGGAAAAAAGCAGGCAGAATATTATTAAAAGAATAATTAATCCAAAAATTGATATAGAACATTTAATAAGAAATACAAAAATCAGAGAAAAGAAGCCATTGATATACCAAATAATATAGTTATAAAACCAAAAATATATCTAAAGGCAATTATAAATGCAAGCTGAAGTATCCAAACAAGAAATGCCTTATGCCACTTAAGCCTAAAAACATCATGATATATCCATATAAGCAAAACAAATGCGATTAAGGCACCCCATGTTTTAAAGAAAAAATTTACTACTGAAACAATTATTCCTGATATAAATGTTATAACTGCTGTTTTAAACAGTGTTGTCTTTCCATTAAGCAGCTTTACAGCAAAATATAATGGAAGGGCCGAAATTAAGAATATAACTACTAAAATAAAAAATGCAATTAATACAGCAGTTGTTAATATCCCTATCATATTATTAAGGTTTAATTTAAAATATAAAAAATTAACTATTTATTAAGATAAATAATATATAGTAGAAAATCTTTCTCTATAATGGTATGTGCTGTGACTTAGTGAACACCAACTGACGAAAGGATGATGAACGGAAGTAACTTAGGAGCACATGCCTTTTTTAAATTAATAAGTATTATTAAATTAAAGTAAAATTTATAAAAATGGTACTAGAAAAGTACTGCCCAAAAATTGTAGACAAAAAAACCTTTGTTGAATATTATTCTGATGTAGGGATAGAAAAGTTAACTGAAGACATGGAAAAAGTATGTAAATCTTATAAAAGCCTGCATATTTTAGGGCATATACCAAGGATGTTAAAGCCAAATGTATTAAGTGTGTATGCACAAGGCCTTGCTCAAAAAGGAGCAGAATACATGTTAAATTTGCCAATAGGGGAAAAAGCTAAATCAATTCTTGCAAAGGCAGCAGATGCCTTAGTACAAAAAAAGGAATCTAAAGAGGGTTATAAAAACACAATCCTTGTTTTAGAGGAATTAGTAAATGGCTATATGGGATTGTTTAATGATTCATATGAAAAATTTATAATTTCCAAATATTTCAAAGAAAATAGTCTTTATTAAAATATTAATCAAGAGGCCTTGTAATACTAACATCCTTAACCAGAACTGCAGGGGTTACAACTGGTGTCTCAACCTCCCAGCCAATTACTCTTTCAGGCATTTTCCCTACTGCAGCAACATTTTTCAGGAGAGTTAGTATATTTTCACTTATTCTTATTCCTTTTATTGGTTGGCCTATCTTACCGTTCTTTATCATAAATATTCCATCTCTTGGAATTGTTGAAAAATCTCCTGTGTTATAGTTCTGAAATCTTGTATACCAAACATTTGTTATATAAAGCCCGTTTTTAACCTGCTCAAAAAGTTCCTGTTTTGAAAAATTTCCTTTATTTACAATAAGGTTTGTTGGCTCTGGTGAAAGCAGGCCGGCATTTGCTGTTGTTTTTGTGTTAAACCTTTTGGCAGTTGAGGTATTATGCAAATAGGTTTTTAAAATTCCCTTATCAATCATAATATTTCTTTGTGTTGGTGCTCCCTCTGCATCAAACTTTGATGAGGCAAAACCGTTTTTTAGTGTGCCGTCATCAATAATTGTTATTTTTTCATTAGCAACCTGTTTTCCAATCATATCTTTTAAGCAGGAAAGCCCTGCCTCAACTGAAAAAGCAGACATTGCACCTCCAAGGTTATCAATAATATTTGCAAAAGGCAAGGGTTCAAAAACAACATCAAACTTGCCAAATTTCCCATGCTCTGGGTTTAAGGATTGCTTTGATATTAATGCAGCTTCTTCTGCAAGTTTTTCAACATCAAGCAAATCTATCATTCTTGAAAATCCAGTTTTCTGCCCAGAAGCATACTTATCATTAAATGCCCTTATTGAAAAATAACTATGTGTGCCTTTATCACTTGCTTTAATTCCATTTGATGTTAATAAAGAAATATTTGCTACAGAATTTTCAAACACCCCTGCAGTTCTCTTTGCCCCAGTTTCCAGTGCCTTGTTTATTGCCTTTTCAACATAATCAATAGTATTATTCCCTAATGAAACTATCTTTTTGTCATAACCCTCTTCAACTTCTTTGTAAGAAAAGGAACCATTTGCAATTCCTGCATATTCCTTGTTTGGGCTTGCTGACTTGACAAACTTCAATAGTTTATTAACAACATCATCTGCAGCACTTAATGATAATTCTTTTATATTTGTTAAAACAATCTTTTTCTTTAATGCCATGAAAACCCCAAGGTCAATGTTTTCCCATGTTTTTGTTGCATTTATGAGGTTATTTGAAAATTTAATCTGCGAACTCTCCTGTTTTGATACAGAAACAATTACATCATCTGCGCCTGCTTTCAAAAGCTTATTCAAAACATGGTTGCTTATTTCTTCTGGATCCATTTTAATTTCCTAATCTTATTTTTCTTAATCTTATTGATGGCCCACCAAACCAAACAGGAATTGCCTGCATTGGCTCCCCCTTTCCGCAGTTGCCTGCATGATACTCCATGTTTTTTGCAACTGCATCAACTGCACTATAAAGCTGGGGGGTTGTTATTTCAATTATTGGCTTTGTAACAGGCCCTTTTATTTCACCATTTTTTATTAAATATGATTCTGCACCAACATATTTTTGGTTAATTCTTTTATCATCAATATTCCATTCCATAAAATTTTTCATGTAAATTCCAAGCTTTACATCTCCTATTAATTCTTCTTCAGTATGATTTCCAGGAAGCATAAATGTGTTTGACATCCTTACAATGCTTTCACGGTCATAATTCACAGACCTTGAAGAGCCATTGCTCTTTATTCCCATATAATACGCTGTTTTTCTGTTCTGCAAAAACTCATTTATTATCCCTTCTTTAATTAAATATTTTCTTCTTGCCTTAACGCCTTCATTATCATATTTATAAAAACCATAGCTATTTTCTAATAAAGGGTCATCAACAACATTTACAGCTTTGCTTCCAATCCTTGTTCCAAGCATTTCTTTTGTTATAAATGATTCTCCTGCCTGAGCCCCTTCACGCCCAATAATCCTGTCTGCTTCATATGGGTGTCCCCCGCTTTCATGAACCATTATTCCAACTACTTGTGGGGCTGCAACAATATCAAGGGTCTGTTTTGGTGGTTTAATTCCAAATTTAAGGTTATTCTGCAATGCCTCGACTTCATTGACAACAATAGAAGGGATATCCCATTTCTTTACAAATTCAAAACCACCTGATTGTCCATACTGCCATATTCTCTGGGAGGTTTTGCCATCATGCTCAACTGTTAATAAGTAAAAAAAAGTGACTTTTGGAACAGTTGCAAGTATATTTGTTCCATCGGAATTAGTTAAATATTCTGTTGTTATGCTGTCTGATAAAGAAAGGTATCTTGATGGAATATTAATTTTAGTATTTATTAATTCTTTTTCTGCATCAAATAAAATCTTTATTTTTTCATCTGGCCCAACATCATTTAAATTAATTTTTTGCTTAACTTCATATTTGTTTTTATATGAATTTTCTTCAGAAAGATTTATTTCTTCTCTTAGTTTTGAGGCCTTTTCTGTTGTATTAATTGTGTTTTGGATTAATTTCTTTATCTTTTCCTTGTCCATATAATTTGTTGATGCAAAGCCGAGGGTTTTGTTTTTTATAATTCTCATTCCCAGGCCATTGATTTTATCAAATCCAGATGCCTCTGCTATTCCATTCTTCAGTATAAAGCTGTTTGATGTTGTTGACTCTAACCTTGCCTCAGAATAATCTGCTCCTTTTTTTAATGCATATTTAACTGCAAAATCTGCTAAATCCTTAAACATCTTAAAATTTAGAATTTATACCACATATTTAAATATTTGTTTTTGAAAAAAAATAATTATTAATCAATAAACTTTTATATTATTAAATTAAATTAGAGATTATGGAGTTAATACTATTTTTAGCAGGGGTATTTTTATTGACATTTCTTCTTGGAAGACTATTAGAAAAAATACGCATTCCATGGATTTTTTCAGCTTTATTAATTGGGCTTGGCTTGGCAGCCTATAATCCCTTTACAGAAGTCACTAGTTCCTCTTCATTTATTTTTTTGGCAAAATTAGGCATGTTTTTTCTTCTCTTTATTATTGGATTTGAATTAGATATAAAGAAAGTACTAAAGAGCCGCAGTTTTATATTTAAAACAACCTTTGTTATTATTTTTACAGAAACATTATTTGGAACATTTTTAGTGCATTATGTTTTTGGAGTTTCATGGCTTATTTCAGTTTTAGTAGCTTCATCATTTGCAACAGTCGGTGAGGCAGTTCTTTTGCCAATACTTGATGAGTTTAAGCTTATAAAAACAAGACTTGGGCAGACAATTCTTAGTATTGGTGTTTTAGATGATGTTATTGAGGTTTTAACTATTGTTGTTGCTTCAATAATAATAGGCCGCTCAGCAGGGCATACCCAGTTTAATATCTGGATAAACCTATTGATATTATTCTCTCTTTTTGGGTTAGTTTTTATATTAGTTAAATTTCGCGAACACCTAAGACTATTTAAATATAAAGATATACCTTCATTTTTTATTTTAGTCATGTTTTTTATTTTTCTGTTTATTGGAATAGGGCAGTTTGTTGAGTCAGCAGCATTGGGTGCACTTTTGGCAGGAATTGCCCTAAAAAATATAATCCCTGACAAAATTCTCAAACTCGTTGATTCAGAAATCAGGATGATGGCTTATGGATTTTTTGCACCAATATTTTTCTTATGGGTTGGGATTGATACCGACATAGGTTACGTCCTAAAATTTCCTTTATTAATTCTTCTTGTTATGGTTATGACAAAAATAACTAAGATAACAAGCAGTTATTTAATGGGAAGAAAAGTCTTAGGCACAAAAAAATCAATTATTTTAGGAGTCAGCTTATGTGTAAAATTCAGCACAAGTATTGTGATTATAAAACTTTTATTTGAAAACGGACTAATACAATCAAATTTATATTCTATACTAATTGGAACAATGATTGCATTCAAGTTTGTAGTTCCATTTCTTTTATCTTATTTAATAACTAGGTGGAAAATAGGGGTTTCAGAAATAAATAGCAGAAATTAATTAGGATTATAAATAATATTAAGTACCTTTGGAATAACATTAAATACAGCTTTTTCTGCATTCTCATATTCCCCACTTAAGTGCAGATCAAATAATTTGTTATCCAAGCTTTCAACACTAACCACCTTTATCTTGTGTTTTTTGTTATAATATTCAACTCCTTGTTTTCCTATATGTTGGCCCTTGTTTGCCTTTAAAAGCAAAGAAATACCATCTAATTTTGATATATTATCTATAATGCACACATCAAAATAACCATTATCTATCTCTGCATCAGGGCATATCTTAATTCCACCACCACATGTCTTAACATTTGAAACATTAAGTGAGAAAACCTTTTCATAGGTTGTACTTTTATTATTAATCTTAACTAAATAATTTCTTGATTTATATGTACCCAGGGAATAGAGGGTACTTATATTGTAAATAATCTTTCCAATATTCTGCATGAATTTGCTGTTTTCACCTTTAAAGTAAGATACAATGTTCTTAACTGGCTCTAGTTCATGCTCAAGCCTCTTGATAATATCACCATCTATGCCAATTCCAACATCACCAAGAAAGTAAAGTCCTTTTTTCATATTGTTCTTTAATAAAATTACTTTTCCAATGTCCACTTTTTTGATATATTTTGTATTACCATTTAATGCATTGTTAATGCAGTTTGCTGCTATTTCCTTATTAGGAATATTAAGTTCATTGGAAATGTCATCTCCTGCTCCGCAGGGAATAATGCCAAGAATTTTTTCTTCAAGTGATTCTAATTTTTTAAATCCTTGTAATGCTAATTGTATGGTTCCATCTCCTCCTAGAATAATTAAATTTTTATGTCTCTTAAAATCAATATCCTTAACATCTTTGTAATATTTTGTATTATCTAATTCTATATTCTTTTCCAGCCCCTCTTCAAGATAATATGTTGTATTAATTAATTGGTTAAAATTCTTCTTTAGAAATATCTTGGTTTTTTCCCAGTTTTCTTCTTTCTTTAGCCCTGATGCTCTTCTGTTTATAATAAATGCAGTGGATTCTGTCATATTAATTCCTCTATCACCCCCAATGTTTAATAAAATTAATTCTTATCTTGTAATCTTAAAACTTTCAACCTTTTCAAGAAGTTCCTTAGCTTTTTTGTTTTTTTCAAAATGTTCTCTTACAGGCCTTACAAGCTCATTTACATAGTAAGCTATTGTCGGCTTTAAGTCCATAGGATGCAAATTCCCTGAACTGAAAATTTTAACAAGTTCTTCATAGCTATTAATTTCTAAATCTCCTCCAAACTTTACTGGCCTCTCAATCTTTATTGAATCAAACTTTTCAAATATTATGTATTTTGCATATTCCATTAAGGGATTTTCATCAACAATCTTTTCAGGACAGTATGCCTTGTTTATTTTTCTTTTTATTTCTTCTTCTGAATCTGTCATAAATATAGCTGTGTCTGGTTTTGATTTTGACATTTTTAGGTCAATAGCACGCTCAACACCTATTTTGTTGCTTGCAGGTTTTCCAAGGCCGAGAAGCATATGATGATTTATAACAACTGGTTTCCACCAATTAAGTTTTGGGCCAACCTCTCTTGCAAGAACATTAACTTTTCTCTGATCCATACCTAATTCTGTTATATCTGCTTTGAGCTCAAATATATCAGCACACTGCATGCATGGATATAATATCTGTGATGCCTGCTGAACATCAGCATCTTTTCTTCCCATTATCTGGCCGCATCTTGTTATTCTTTTTACAGTTGTGTTTCTTGCAACCTGCATTACTTTTTTCCAGTACTCCATGCTATTAACAACCTCTGAGGCCCTTATGAATTTAACCTTATCAACATTCATACCACATGCTTTCCACACTTCAATAAAATAATCACCACATGTTTGTATTTTTTCAAGGTTGCCACCAAGCTTGTTATTTGCCCAGCCGTGCCAGTCTGCTACATACATCTTAAAATCAATACCTGCTTTAATCATTTTATTTATATTAATAGCCCTCATTATTCCCTGGGCAAGATGAATACTCCCTGATGGTTCAAAGCCATCATAAGCTATAGGATGCTCTTTTGTTTCTAATAATGTTTTTAGCTCTTCTTCTGTAAGAATCTCTTCTCCAACCTGCTTTATAAGCTTTAATTTTGCTGTAATATCCATTTTAATAATAATAAATCATAACTAGTATTAAAAGTTTTTTGATTTTATGTTATAATCTAGTTTAAATTACACTAAGAATTTATATTTTAATTTTATTGAATCTATTACTGTATCTATTTGTTGGTGCATCTTTCATTTTATGATGTAACCTGCATGCTGCTTTATATGATTCTTCACTGCCAACTAATACAATGGGGTCATTAAAACTTGCTGGGCGCCATATTCCATTTTCCATGATAATTCTTTGGGTTTCTGTTGCTGGGTGTTTACATCTATAACAAGAGGCATACATATTTGTTATTTCAGTTGCCAAGGTTAATATTTTTGAAATTTCACTATCAGGATAACCAAAAGGTTCTCTCCTAAAATCCCTTTTTAGTCCAGTTAAAATTATTCTGTAACCTTTATATAATAATTCCTTAACTAATTCATATGAACCTTTTATAAACTGCACTTCATCTATCATTATTGAATTTATTTGTTTGTTTTTTTTCAAATAGTTTTTTATATCATTTGTATTAGTAATATCTATAGAAGGGATACCATCCTTATTATGAGAAACAACCTGATCATTTGAATATCTGTTATCCCCAATCCATTTAAAGATTGTAACCCTATCTTTATTTATAATTTGATTATATCTAGTATGGAGCAAATCTGTTTTTCCAGAAAACATAGGACCCACAATTGCTTCAAGAGATGGTTCTTGGTTTATTAAGTGAGGATTATAATCTGGCCTGCCTTTAAACTCATAATGAACTAAGCATCTTGGTTGAAATTTTTCTTTTCCATTTTCTATTATTCTTTGTGTTCTATAGGCATTATATTTATCACAAAAACCACAACGTGCTACCATTATTTCATACTTATCAGCAATAGCCATTAATTCAGCCATGCTTCCATATGGTTTTCCTTCATAGGTTAAATTTATTCCACTTGCAACAATTATTCTGTTACTCATAACAAGCTCATTACAAAGGTCAATAATATTTTTATCAAATAAATGTATTCCACTGACAACAATATGTGTTATATTTTCATTAATCATATCTGCTAATTCATCAGCAGTTTCACATTCAATAGCATTTATACTTCTTTTTTTGAATGAAGATATGTTAGATGCTGTTTCTTTATCATCATATGGGTGTTTAATAACTAATAAATTATTATTTAATTCATGTTTATCCCCAAGAAAAGAGTTTATAAGTGTAATTAATTTATTACTTTTACCAGATTGTGCAGAACCAGTAACAATGTCAAACCTCCCTTGATTAAAATTCCTTAAATGATCAATCATATGTATATCCCTCAATTAGAATATTATTTTATAATTAACTTAATATTATTAAAGATTTTGATTAAGGAAAATAAAGGTTAGAATAATAGTTTTATAATATAAGTAATGTAAAAATAAGTTTAATTTAGAATTTGACTTGGGTTTATATATAATCTTTAGTAACTAAAACCTCAAGTCCTTCATTTTGCGGCTTGTAATCTCTGTTTAATAATTTATATTGTTTTTCTCCTGAGCCAGATTCTATAAAATATTTAAATCCTTCTTTAGTTGCCATTTTAATTGCTGTTTCCAAAGATTGTTTCCATCTTACTGTTTCGTATATCTGTTTAACCAAGGATTCTTTGATTTTATCTGGATCATGTATAAAATTACCAGTGGAATTTGATATATATTGTATTTTAGGTTCGTTAATTTTAATATTCTCTAATGCTTTTTCCATGCCTTCAGCAGCAGGCTTCATAAGTTTTGAATGAAAAGGCCCTTCAACTTTAAGGTAAACTACTTTCTTAATCTTCTTTTCTTTAAGATGTTTGACTGCTCTTATTACAGTATTATTATCTCCTGATATTACTATTTGGGATGAAGAATTTATAATTGCAATCTGAACAATACCCTTATCAACGCCTGTATATAATGAACTTTCTTCACAAACTTCATTAATTAACTTAATTGCTGAACATTTTTTACCATCTTTATTAATTAAATAAATTGGATTTAAATTATCAGTTAAAACAGCTGCCATATGAGATGTACCTTCTTCTGCTTTTTCAGTAGGTATACAATCCCTCATTAATTCAGCCCGTGTCCTAACTAATTTTATTCCATCTTCTAATGACAAGGCCTCTGAGGCAACCAAGGCAGAATATTCTCCAATAGAATGCCCAAGTGTTAACACACAGTCAATTTTTTGATTCAATACAGAAAAATATGCTAAATTATTTAATAATATAGCAGATTGGCAATATTTTGTTTCTCTTAACGTTTCTTCTGACCCATCAAACATCAAATCAGTTATATTAAATTTTAAATCAGCCTTTAAAATTTTATTACCAGTATGAAAAATTTCTTTAGCAGATTCATATTTATTATAAATATATTTTCCCATGCCAACAAATTGAGATCCTTGGCCAGGAAATACATAACATGCTCCAATAGGTTGGTTTTCCATGAATAAAAGCATTCTTCTTGTAATATATAAAAGCTTTTATGATATTTATATATCTAAATTTATTTCAGGCACATTATTACAAATCATATACTAATTTAAATATAATTAGTTTTTGATTGGTTTAAGGTCTTTCCAGACAGAATCAAACATCTTGGTCATAGCTGTTGCAAAGAATGGTGTTTTTATCCATATTCCCAAATCATAGCTTGGATGCACTTCTTTATCGTCTAAGGCCATAAACCAAAAATCCTTGTTATCAACAACACAAAACCTTGCCTGTATATGGCTTATATTTCTTAGTTCTGCAGTTTTTGATAATTCATCAATTATTTTTGTTGATTTAGAAATTGGTGCTGCTATTTTTATTTTAACACCCTTATCATTAAGTTTCTTAAATGTCTTTTTGAATGATTTATGTTTTCTTTCAAGGCCTTCTAATGTAGTCATAAGGATTATATTATTTTTGGCCTCCTTCATCAATAACTCTAAGTGATTATAGGAATTTTGCCTGCCTTTTAAAGAGCCTGATAATTCATTTGGTTCAACCATCTTAATACCATTCTTAAATAAGAGATTTAATTCATTTAATACTCCTGCTGATTTCATTGTATCAAGAAGCTTTCTCTTATAAATAGTATCTTCATCTATCTTTTTCTTTATTCTTTCAACAACCTCTTCTGGCTGAACAGCAATATACTTTATAGGCTTGCCTACTTTCATTATTATAAAGCCTTTTTTCTCCAGTGATTCAAGAACATCATAGCTTCTTGACCTTGGAACATTTGCTATATCACTTAACTCGCCAGCTGTTGAAACTCCTCTTGATAAAAGAGCTGTCCAAAGTTTTGATTCATAACTATTTAATCCAAAGTCCTTTAATTTTATTAAAAAATCTTTTTTTACAATCATTTTTAACCCCAATTGCTATATTTATTAATTTAATACCTATTTAATGGTGATAAACTGTTTTTATATATAAATCTTTCGGTTTTTGTTATTTTAAAGTGATAAAAAAGCAAAAAAAGTTTCCTAAGGAAATAATACCCTCCCACCCCTTAGTTTCATATGGAAATTTTTAATAAAAATAACTAAAAAACAAATTTAAATTATATTGTATTTATTAATTTTTTATATTAATATAATTAATTTAATCAAATTCAAACTTAAATGTTTTATTACTATTTTTATTAGTTTTGAGTCAATTTATTATTATTATTTATATTTTTTATTTATTATTATTATTGGTTAAATTAACATTTTTTTATTATTATAGTCAAGAATCATATTTGTTTTCAATATAGAAAATATTGTTTATTTTATATTTAATTTAATTATTTAATTTAATATATATATTATGATAGTTATTAACAATAATATAATAATATAATAAACATTTTAATTTACAATAGTATATAAAAACAAGTTATTACATTTTATAATTTAATTTAAAACATTTCTTTATACGAAATGAAGGGGTGAGGGATAATAAAGGTTTTTATGATTAAACAAATAACCTTACTTTCAAGTGGAAAATGGTACAAAAGGGATTAACAGGATTTTTTGAAAAATTTTTAACTAAAGAATCTTTATTTAACAATAAAGAGAGATTACAATCAACATATTCTCCTGATTTAATACTTCATAGAAATGAGCAAATAAATCAAATAGCAAACATACTTGGTCCTTCATTAAGGCTTGAAAAACCATCTAATCTTTTTGTTTATGGAAAAACAGGTGTTGGAAAAACTCTTTCAATTCAATATACAGCAGCAAAAATGTCAGAAGTTGCAAAAAAAGAAAATATATCATTAAAAATTTTTTATATTAATTGTAAACTAAGAAAAGTTGCAGATACAGAATATAGGTTAATAGCAAAGCTTATAAGGGAATTTGGAAAAGAAATACCTCCTACAGGCCTTCCAACAGATGAAGTTTATAATATTTTTTTTAATATATTAAATAAAGAAAAACAATTGGTTATTTTAATATTAGATGAAATTGACCAACTTGTTAAAAAAGCAGGGGATGAATTATTATACAATCTTACAAGAATAAATACTGAATTAAAAAATTCCCAAATATCTCTTGTAGGAATATCAAATGATCTTATTTTTGTAGATAACCTTGACCCAAGAATAAAATCTTCTTTGTCAGAAGAAGAAATATTATTTCCACCATACAATGCCCTTCAAATACAGGATATATTAAATCAAAGGGCAAAAGAAGCCTTTAAAAAAGAGGTTCTTGAGCAGGGAGTTATAGAAAAATGTGCTGCATATGCTGCCAGAGAACATGGGGATGCAAGGCGTGCTTTAGAACTTTTAAGGGTTGCAGGAGAATTAGCTGAAAGAAATGGTTATACTTCAATAAAAATAAAACATATTGATGAAGCAGAAGACAAAATAGAAAGAGATAGGATAATTGATATAGTAACAACACAACCAAAACAATTTCAGGCAGTGCTTTATGCAATATTTTCCCTTTACACAAAGAAAAATAATATAATTTTTACAGGAAAAGCATATGAAGTTTACAAAGGAACCTGCTTTAGGGCTGGGTTAAGGCCTTTAACACAAAGAAGGGTTTCTGATATAATCGCAGAATTAGATATGCTTGGAATAATAAATGCAAAAGTAATTTCAAAAGGCCGCCACGGAAGGACAAGAGAAATAACCTTAGCAACAACATCTGCTTCAGAATCAAAGATCAAAAAAATACTAGAAGAAGGATTAGGATTAACTTGATTTAATCAAGAATAATTTTTCTTACCTAAAAAATGAAAGAACTTGTTTCTAAACAAAAAGAGGTAGTAAGCTTTTTTTTAAAGAATAATCTTTTTATAAGCCCTGATTTTATTGATAAAATCACTTCTGAAACAAATTCAGAAAGATTATACAACTTAATATTAAGCAAAATAATTTCAAATGATTTTTTAATGTTAAATAATGATATACATCAAAGGTTATCAAATAAAAATATTAAGGATATAAACTGGTTTGAATTTGAAAGGTCAAAAGTGCTTTATGAAAAAGGCAGAAATAAAATATTATACCTTAAATTTATTGATTATTTTAATATAACTAAAAACAATGAAGAACCAGATGTTAAAATATTATCTTCATATAATGAAGAATCAAAAAAAAGGGATGTTAAGGATTTTGTTTCATTCTTTAACTCAAGATACAAGTCTATAGAAAACATGCTTAAAAACAGGCAGGAATTGCAAAACCTTATGTCTATTAACAGGATTTTAAATAAAAAAGAAAGAGATACAATTTCTTTGATAGGTCTTGTTAATGACAAGAGAATAACTAAAAATGATAATATAATATTAAAATTAGAAGACCCAACAGGATCAATAAGCATTCTTATAAGCAAAAACAAAACAGATTTAATTAAAGCAGCAAAAGATATTGTTCTAGATGAAGTAATAGGAATAACAGGAGTGAATGGAAAAAATATTGTTTTTGCCAATAATGTTTTATGGCCAGATATTCCCATGCAAAAAGAGCTTAAAAAATCGCCTTATGATGACTATGCCGTCTGCCTCTCAGATTTACATGTTGGTTCTCTTGATTTTTTGCCAGAAGAATTTAATAAATTTATTAAATGGATTAATTGCAAAACGGGAAATGAAAAACAAAGAGAAATAGCAAGAAAAGTTAAGTATATTTTTATTGCAGGTGATCTGGTTGATGGAATAGGAATATACCCTGGGCAGGATTCTGATCTATTAATAAAAGATATATATGAACAATACAATGAATGTGCAAGACTGTTAAAACAAATACCTCCCCGCATAAAATTAATTATTTGCCCTGGAAATCATGATGCTATGAGAATAGCAGAACCACAGCCAGTGCTTTATAAGGATTTTGCAGCTGCTATCTGGGAATTGCCGAATGTTATTATGATTTCTAATCCGGCAATGGTTAACATAGGCTCTGCAAAAGATTTTCCGGGATTTGATGTTTTGGTTTATCATGGATTTTCATTTGATTATTTTATTGCCAATGTTGAGTCAATAAGAAACCAGGGAGGATATGACAGGGCAGACCTTATGATGAAATTTTTGCTGCAAAAAAGGCATCTTGCACCAACACATAAGTCAACATTATACATCCCTGATGCCAAAAGAGACCCCCTTGTTATAAGCAATGTTCCGGATTTTTTTTTAACAGGCCATATCCATAAATCATCTGTCTCAACATATCGCAATGTAACTATGATATGCGGCTCATGCTGGCAGAGCAAAACAGCATTTCAGGAAAAGGTAGGGCATCATCCTGAGCCATGCAGGGTACCAATCATCAGCTTACAAACAAGGGAAGTTAAAATACTTAAATTTGGGGATTAATATGCAGGAACAAACACAAGCAAGTCAGGAAATGGAATTATATTTTAAAGAAATAGATTCCAAAATTAAAACTGAATATAACCTGGCTAATAAAGCAAGGAAAAAAGGGTATGACCCCGAAATTAAAGTAAGTATACCTCTTGCAAAAAATATGGCTGAAAGGGTTGAGGGTCTGATATCAACAGTTGCGCCCCAAATAATTAATTCTGGCATCTCAAAAAGAATTCTTGATTTAGAAAAAAAATATAAGGTAATGGACTGGAGGATATCGCTTGTTATTGCAGAAGAAATTGCAAAAGAGAAATTCTGTAAATTTAAAGATAAAAAAGAAGCAATGGAAGTAAGCATAAGGGTTGGATTTGCTTATCATACGATGGGAACTGTTGCTTCTCCTTTAGAGGGTTTTGTTGGGCTTGATATAAGAAAAAGAAAAGATGGAAAAGAGTATTTTGCCCTTATGTACTCTGGCCCAATAAGAAGTGCCGGCGGCACAGGAGGATCTGTTTCTGTGCTTATAGCAGACTATGTAAGAAAAAAAATGGGTTATTACCCCTATGATCCAACAGAAAAAGAAATTAAAAGAATTGTAAGAGAGGTTCTTGATTATCATGAGCGTGTAACAAACCTGCAATATATCCCAAGCGAGGAAGAGCTTGAATTTCTGGCAAGAAACCTTCCTGTTCAGATTGACGGAGACCCGACAGAAAAAATAGATGTTTCAAACTATAAGGATATTGAAAGAATAGGAACAAACAGAATAAGGGGAGGAGCTTGTCTTGTTTTTGCAGAATGCCTTGCGCAAAAAGCTCCAAAATTGTGGAACAGGCTTTCAAAATTCAGAAAAGAATTTGATTTAGAGCAATGGAATTTTCTTGAAAAATTTTTAGACATACAAAATAAGGTTAAGGCAAAAGGGAAAATCAATAATAATGGTGAGAAAATTGCACCAAATTATACTTTTATAAAGGATTTAGTTGCAGGCAGGCCAATATTAGCATTTCCTTTAAGAACAGGGGGGTTTAGATTAAGATATGGCCGCTCAAGAACATCCGGCTATTCTGCAACCAGCATAAGCCCTGCTACAATGGTTATATTGCAGAATTATATTGCAACAGGAACACAGCTTAAGGTTGAAAGGCCTGGAAAGGCAGCAACTGTTAGCCCCTGCAATTGTATTGAGGGGCCAATTATTAAGCTGAATAATGGCTCTGTCTTAAGATTAAACTCAGAGCAGGAGGCAAAAAAACATGTTAAAGATATTAAAGAGCTTATTTTTCTTGGTGATATACTTATTAGCTACGGGGATTTTTTCAACAGGGCACATATTTTAATTCCTCCAGGATACTGTGAGGAGTGGTGGATTCAGGAGCTTGAAAAGGCAATTGTTAATATGTTTGGAACACTTGATATTATTAAATTATCAAATTTAGTGGATATTCCTGAAAATAATTTATCTGAATTATTAAAAAACCCATTTTATATTAAACCCACAGCACAGGATGCAATAAGACTATCAGAGCAGCTTGGCATTCCATTGCATCCTGCTTATACTTTCCATTGGAAAACAATATCTTTTGGTGAATTAAAAATTCTCATAGACTGGCTTGATAAGATGAAGATAATCAGAGAAGAGAGCAAAACCAAAATAGTTCTGCCTTTAAAAAAAGAGCCAAAGAGAGTTCTTGAGCTTATTGGTGTCCAGCATTCTGCTGTAAACAACGAATTTGTGGTTATCAGAAGAGATGATGCAATTGCTTTTCTGTCTAACCTTGGGATTTCAGAAAAAGAGGATATTGAGAAATTAAATAAAATAATTGAGGAAAACAAGGAAAAAAATGCACTGGAAATAATAAATATTTTATCAAAAATAAAAGTAAGGGATAAGTCAGGGATATTTATCGGAGCAAGAATGGGCAGGCCAGAGAAAGCAAAGATGAGAAAACTTACCGGGAGCCCGCATGTCTTGTTTCCTGTAGGTCAGGAGGGAGACCGTTTAAGGTCATTTCAGGCTGCAATGGAAAATAAAAAAATAACATCAGATTTCCCAATCTACAAATGTGAAAAATGCGATAAAGAAACTATTTTTCCTGTTTGCGAGACCTGCGGCAGGAAGACAAAAAAATTATATTACTGCAATATATGCGGAAATATTGAAAAAGATAAATGCAAGCATGGAGAAGCAAAACCATACAAAATTCAAAGCATAGACATAAACCATTATTTTAAGGCAATGCTTACAAAATTAAAAATAAAAACCTGCCCTGATTTAATAAAAGGAGTAAGGGGAACTTCAAACAAAGACCACATACCAGAGCATCTTATTAAGGGCATATTAAGGGCAGAGCATGATATTTATGTTAATAAAGATGGAACAACAAGATATGACATGACCCAGCTGCCAATAACACATTTCAAGCCAGGGGAGATAAGAACATCTGTTGAAAAATTAAGAGAGTTAGGTTATGTAAAAGATATAGATGGAAAAGAACTTGAGAATGAAGACCAGGTATTGGAAATAAAACCCCAGGATATTATCCTGCCTTCATGCCCGGATTCAGCTGAAGCTGGCGCAGATACTGTTTTGTTTAATGTTTCTAAATTTGTTGATGATATGCTTGTCAGGCTCTATGATGAAAAACCCCATTATAATCTTAAATGCCCTGGAGATCTTGCAGGACAGCTTGTTATTGCCCTTGCTCCTCATACATCTGCAGGAATAGTATGTAGAATAATCGGTTTTTCAAAAACACAGGGATTTTATGCGCACCCTATGATTCATGCTGCAACAAGGCGCGATTGTGATGGTGATGAAGCAAGTGTAATGTTGGCTATGGATACATTTCTTAATTTTTCGAGGCAATTCCTGCCTGCCCACAGGGGCTCGACTCAGGATGCATGCCTTGTATTAACATCAAAACTTACCACCTCAGAGGTTGATGATATGTTCTTTGACCTTGATGTTGGGTGGAAATATCCCCTTGAGTTTTATGAGGCCTGCAGCAAATATAATAATCCCCGGGATTTAAATTTAAACCAAATAAGCACAAGATTAGGAACAATAGACCAGTATGAGAATATGGGTTATACACACCCTGTTGAAAATATAAATTCAGGTGTTTTATGCTCTGCTTACAAGGCTATCCCATCAATGGAAGACAAGCTCAAAGGCCAGATGGAGCTTGCAGAGAAGATAAGGGCTGTTAATGAATCTGAAGTTGCTGCAATGGTCATTGATAAACATTTCATAAAAGACATAAAAGGCAATTTAAGAAAGTTTTCCATGCAGCAATTCAGGTGTGTCAAATGTAATAAAAAATTCAGGAGACCACCTTTAATTGGCAAGTGTGATGCATGTGGCGGCAAGATCATATTTACCATATCAAAAGGCTCCATTGTTAAATACCTTGAGCCGAGTATTAGCCTGGCTAATAAGTATGATGTTCCTGCTTATTTAAAGCAAACCCTTGAACTGACAAAACGAAGAGTAGATGATGTCTTTGGTAAGGAAAAAGAAAAACAGGAAGGATTAGGAAAGTGGTTTGGCTAGCTATCCAGACTAACAACCTGCACATAAGGAATATCTTTTATTTTAATTATATCTTTCTCAGAAATAATATTTGATTTAAGGCCGAGTTCAACTGATTTCTGGCCAACAAGATTTATCATATAA
Source organism: Candidatus Woesearchaeota archaeon (assembly GCA_017610275.1). GTDB lineage: Archaea > Nanobdellota > Nanobdellia > Woesearchaeales > CG1-02-33-12 > CG1-02-33-12. The sequence goes on along the minus strand of JAFCCI010000007.1, from coordinate 5,850 downwards.
GCCTGTCCAAACAGCTTAATAATCTCATTTTCTGTTTTTTCCCTGCCCTTATAGAAATCAGAGCTTAGGTCAAGCTTTAAGTCATTGGTTTCAAACTTTTTTCCTATAATTTTATTATCACAAACAGTAAGAATTATCCTATTATCAGATGTTATATGTTCTTTTATTATCATCTTATATCTTTGTTTTAATAGGGTGTCTTGCACCGCATGCAAGGCATTCCAGGTAAGTAATATTTCCTTCTTTTACAAGCTTTGTATCTGGTCTATTGCACTCATGGCAGATAACAAAAATATTAACATACTGAATAATTTTTTCATTTATCCTTGCTGCTGAGACCTTTCTTCCTATTAAAAGGCCGGTGCTCTTTAAGTCACCAGGTGTTGCAAGCTCTTTTAAAATATATTTTAGCAAATGTTCTGGTTTTCTTTGCAATACTCCTGCTATTTGGTTAAAATTAGAAATAATTGTTTTATTTCCCTGTATGTGGCCCAAAACCTTTGGAACCTCAAATCTCTCTGTTTTAGAGCTGATCTTTGGAAGCTCTTTCCTGGCCTTTTTCAGCATTTTTTCATAATCCATTTTATGTCTTGGAATTATGATTTATATATAAACTTATCTGAAAAAAAACTATTTAAAAACAAAAGATATATAAATTAAATAAAAGCAATTAAACACATGGTTCTGGAGACAATAATCAACCCAATAACTGCTGAAAGAAAGCCATGGGAAATGTTTTTTATAGGCCTTGTTTATTCCTCAGTTGCTATTCTGTTAAGTTTTTGGATATTTCATGAATATACCAGCATGGTTATGGTTTTTCTGACTACAATGGCATGTGTTCCTCTTCTTTACAATACAATAAAACTAGAGGAAAAAAAAGATATAGTAATTGATGAGGAACGCACTTTATTGAAGGAGCATAGCAAGGTAATTTCATTTCTTTTATTCCTTTTTCTTGGATTATCCTTATCATTTGCTTTATGGTATGTTTTTCTTCCGGCAGATTTAGCGCAAAATGCCTTTTCTGTTCAGACCCAGACAATAACAAACATTAACTCCGGAGCGACAGGAATGACATTTCAGAACTTAGGAGTATTCACAAAAATATTTTTCAATAATATTAAAGTTTTAATTTTTTGCATTTTGTTTGCCTTTATTTATGGTGCCGGGGCAATATTTATCTTAACATGGAATGCATCTGTTATTGGGGCTGCAATTGGAAATTTTATCAGAACAGGAATAAGCGCAGAAGCCAGCATGCTTGGGTTAGCTGGTGCAGCAAACTACTTTCAGATTTTTTCTCTTGGCTTGTTGAGGTATGCTATCCATGGCATACCAGAAATAGGGGCTTATTTTATTGGGGGCTTAGCAGGCTCTATAATCTCAATAGCGGTTATCAGGCATGATATTGGAACAAAAAAATATGAAAAAATACTTCTTGATTCATCAGATCTTGTAATAATTGCAATAGTTGTTCTTTTCTTGGCAGCCCTTCTTGAGGTTTATGTAACTCCTTTGTTATTCTAATATCTTTATCTTGCCAGGGCTTATTTCAAACATTTCCCCTTCTCTCAGAAATTTCTTAATTATATCATCTGCTTCTTTTATTCCTGTTTTCTTAATAATATCATCAATGTCAACGCCCTGGCCAGAATCAAGCTTTTTTACTGTCTCGTAAATTATTTTGGGATTATTTGTGGTTTTTTTGGTTTGTTCTTCAAGTTCATTATCAATATTTTCAATAATTACTTTTTCTTCTCTTGCTGGCAGTTTTGCTATTTTTAAATTCTCTATCTCAAGCTCTGCTTTTCTTACATTAATCCATTTATTGTTATTGATTTTTTTTATGATTTCAGGCACAATATACTTTTCAGAGCTGTATTCACGCGGCCTGCCAATAACAACTATTACATCCCCTACTTCTGTATTGTTTATTGCTTCGTTCTTTTCAAAAGCTCTTAATGATATGCTTCCAGAGCCATCATCAATTGTAAGTGATTGATGATTTTGTTCACTTTCATTTTTAGAAATAACAGTTCCAATTAAATTTATTCTTGAAATATGTTTGCCTTGTTTTGTTATTATATAATTTGGTGTCCATCCCTCTTTTTTTACATACGTACCATTAATTAAATCAGAAATTCTCACCTTGCATGCTATTTGTCTTTTTTGTGGTTCTGGCATTTTATAATTTGCTTATGAAATTTCTTTTTGGCTCAAATATATCCCCTGAGCGTTTAAGCCTTTCTATAATTTCTTCAACCTCATTTTCATCAATTCCTTTTTCAGATGAACTTCTGAGGATATCATCTAATGGAATTGTTTTGCCAAGCGTGCTCTCAAGCTCGTTTATTATCTCCCTGACCCGGACTATCCTGCTTCTTTGGCTTGCAGGTATTCCTGTGGAAATTCTGTCAATATCTATCTGCCCTGTTTCATAATCAAAACCAACCTGCATAAGGCAGTATTTTAATATTCTTATGGCACGCTTTGCATCAGCTTTTGTAACCTTTTTTGAAAATCTCACTCTGGCAGAGCCCTCAGCAAGCCTTACCAGGGCTTCCAATTGCCTTGCGGATATTGGTATTGGCCTTATTCCCTCTTCATCTGTTCCCATATTCCTAAGGTCAACATAAAATCTTTTGATTTCCTCAATTGCCCCGTCTGTTAATTTTGGAAAAATATTCTGCTTTGCATAAGCAACATATTTTTTAAGCAATTGGCTGGGAACATCCGGCTCTTTAATGTTTATGCTTTGCTGAAGACTAAGAACATGACTTGCAATCTTTTCATCAATATCCCTGTTTGGAAGGTCTCTTACAGGAAATATTAAGTCAAACCTGTTTATTAATGCAGGAGGCAAATCAATTTGCTGCGCTATTGGCTGGTAGGGGTCAAATCTTCCAAGCTTTGGATTTGCTGCAGCTAATACTGTTGTCTCTGCCCTTAAAGTTGCCTGTATGTTTGCCTTGCTTATACTAATTTTTTGCTGGGATAATGCCTCATGCAATGCAGACGTGTCATCTGTGCTCATTTTGTCAAGCTCATCTATCATGCAATAGCCCCCATTTGCAAGTACCATTGCTCCTGCTTCTAATGCCCATCCTTTTAGGAACTCATCCCTTACTACAGCAGCTGTAAGCCCTGCCCCGCTTGCACCACGGCCAGCAACATACCTTGCCTTTGGAGCAGCATTTGACATAAAAATCAATAATGAGCTTTTTGCAGCTCCCGGATCACCCACCAGCAGTATATGCATATCTCCTCTTGTAATTGTGCCATCTTTTCTTTCTTTCTTGACTCCGCCCATTAACTGCAGTACTAATGCCTCTTTTATATCCTCATGGCCATATATTGAAGGTGCTATGCTTCTTGTTAGTTTTTCATAAACTTTTGGATCATTTGCCAAATTCTTGATTTCTTTTTCATCTTCCTCGCTTATATCAATTGTTTCAAATGTTTGTTCAATAGGCTCTATATAATTTGTTTCAATAACAATATCAAACCTTGTGGATGTGCCTCCTTCTCTTAGGGGAATAGGAATCTCTTTTAATATTCCTGTAACCAGAATCTTGCTTCCAGGTGTTGTTTTTTTTTCCATTATTGGCTCTACTAAATCTTCTCTTAGAAAAACAGAAATTCTTTTTGGCTGTTCTCCGCCATCTAATGATTCTGGAGCTTCCTCAACAACTAATCTTTGTGAATCAACAAGTTCTTTACTTAATAACCTAAATTTGCCCTTTCTGCCACATGAACATCTTGTTGGCTCTCTGAACTTTTGGCCTAATTGCAGGATAGATATAGTATTACCGCAGCTTGGGCATTCAAACTTTGCAGAGATTGTTTGCGGCCTTACATCAGATGATTGTCTTACAACTCCTTTTAAGACAAGAAGCCTGTCTATGTGAATAGCTCTTATGTGTCTTATTACAATCTGCTGGTCTTCTGGAATATTTGTTAATCTTATCCTAAAGCGTTTTACAGGTTTTGGTAATTCAAACTGCTCAACAGCTATTTCAGCTGCCTTTATTGTTTCTTCAGGCTGTTCTAAAATCTCTTCTGCAAGCTCTGGATCAAATCTTGATAATTCCTGAAAATCAATTACAAAGAAGTTTTTGCCTTTTCTTACTGTTTCCAACAGGTTATTATGATAGTTTTTTTCAAGAAACTCATAAAATTTTTTTATTTGTTCAGCAGCATCCATTAATTAATGACCCCCAAGATTTACAAACAAGGATTATTTATAAATTCTTTTATTATACAACATAAATTTATCGAAATATATGTTAAAAATATGATGCCCCTATGTTTTCCTGTGGAATTAGGGGATTATAAAGCTTCTAGTTATTGATTTCTTAAATCAATGATTTATTAGCCAAAGACACCCCCTTGTTTCCTTTGGAGATTTTTTACATTAGCATATAAAAAGGGCTACTAATTTGTTATTGTCCTTTTAATTTTAAAGAGGAGAAAACCATTATTTTTTAGTTTAATAACATATTTATATATGAATCTTCATAAGAAACATTAAATAAATGTTTTATGACCTTTTTTTCCTGTGGAATCATAAAAATAAAATAAAAAAAGAAAAATTATATATGAAAAGCTATTTTTTCTTTATACCTTCAAATGCCCTGAGTATTTCCAGTGGAACTGCAAATATCACTGTATTGCTTTTGTCAGAGCTAAGGTCATTTAGGCTTTGCAGTGTTCTTAAGTGCAGTGCTCCAGGACCTGTTGCAAGAGTTTTTGCTGCTTTTGCCATATTATCTGCTGCAATAACCTCTCCGCTAGCTTTTATTATTACTGCTCTTTTTTCTCTTTCTGCCTCTGCCTCTTTTCCAATAACTCTTTTCAGGTCTTCTGGCAGTTCTACATGCTTGAGCTCAACAGATTCAACTTTTATGCCCCATGGGTCTGTTGCCTTGTCCACAATAAGCCTTATTTTTGATGAAACAGCGTCTCTTTTGCCTAGTAATTCATCTAAACTGACTTCTCCCACAACATCTCTCATTGTTGTCTGGGCAAGCTGTGAAACAGCATATCCATAGTGCTCAACCTGAATTATTGCTTTCTCAACTTCTAACACTTTAAAATACAAAACAGCATTTACCTTTATAGAAACATTATCTTTTGTTATTGCATCCTGGTCAGGGACATCAATAACTTTGGTTCTTATATCCACTTTTTGCCAAGTCTGCAATATTGGAATCACAAATCTTAAGCCAGGATTTATTATTCCAGAAAACTTCCCTAATGTAAATCTTACTCCTCTTTCATACTCCTGAACTATCTTTAGTCCAGATGCAATAAAAACTAAAATAATTCCTAACCAAATCCACATATAAATCACCCAATAGTTCTTTATTGCTTATATTAATAAATCTTTTGATTTTTAAAAGTTTTATTCTTCAGAAATTTTTCCTGCTCCACAGTAAATTTCTTTAACATTTAGAATTATTCCTGATTTTGGATATGTTGTTGAACCTGACCTTTTATCTTCAACCCATTCAACTGTCTCTTTAAAAATAGGGTCATTTTTATGAAATTCAATAGTACCTTTAATTTGATATGATTTTTTATTTTCTTTATCTAATACAACAAAAGAGAGTTTAGAATTTTCAATTAAATTTTTTTCAGTTTTAAAAAATTTATTATTTGCAATTAAAATCTGTTCATCATTATATACTTTAAGAAATTTTAAATAAATAATGTTTGGAGTACCTTCTTTTGATGAAGTTGATAAAATATGTAACTCTTGTTTGTTAATAATTTTTTGAATATATTTTGGAATTTTCATAGTAAAATAAAAGATTAAGTTACTTATTTAAAACTTTTGCCTAAATT